>JBIIAA010000002.1:0-49802 GCA_044240165.1 Candidatus Nanopelagicales bacterium | reverse complement strand
GGCTTCGTACCTTGTCTTGACACCAGATGGTGGCGTTTCGGTGATGCAAGCTCTCAAGCAGCAGGGTGTTGCCCAAAAGGGTGTCATCATTGCCGGCCTTTCAGACCCAGCTGTGGTTGCCAAGGCCCCAGCCGCTCTTGAAGGCGCAATTGGTGGCACTTATGGCAACGTGGCTATCGGTGTCGCTGGTAAGCCAGGACTACGTACCTTCACGAACGGCATGAAGGCTGCTGGCCTGAACCCTTACGCTCCAGGTGCGCCAATCGGCTTCATTGCTGCTGACACATTCATCAAGGGTTTGAAGCTTGCGGGCAAGTGCCCAACACGTCAGGGCTTCATTGATCAACTTCGCAACCAGAGCAACATCACTGGAGCGGGCTTGCTTCCTGCACCAATCAGTTACAAGCCAGGCCTGTACACAAATGGTGACCCTGCTCTTTGCGGCTGGTACATGACCGTTAAGAACGGCGTACTTGTGCCAGATGCCAAGGCAACGTGCGGCAAGATTATCGAAAATGCAACCGGCAAGGTTGTGAAGTAGGTTCCACCAAAGCATTAACAGACAGCGGGTGTCGGGCGAAAGCTCGGCACCCGCTGTCGCTTTAGTGACACCGATAGCGCACCATTCACCTGTGAAGTTGTACGGGGTAGCAGCTGCTGGACTTGCTTGCGCGCTTTCACTGGCTGCCTGTGGAACGTCACCGACTGCGGGTGGGCCAACCGTTACCCCCTCGCCAACTCCATCGAACACATGTGGCCCGCTCGTTGGCATCACAGATTCCACCATCACGCTGGGTGTCGTCTTTCCCAAGACCGGCCCCGCAGCAGGAATTTTCGAAAACTTCGGCAACGCCGCTCAGCTGCGCATCAATGAGGTTAATGCCAAAGGTGGGATCAATGACCGCAGAGTCGTGCTCAAGACTTACGACGATCGAAATGATGCCAAGACCCAACGTTTGGTTGCTCAACAAGCAGTAAACGATGGTGTCTTTGGATTACTGGCTGCATCACAGCAGCAAACGATGTATCCGGCGCTTAAGGCAGCTGATATTCCTGTTGCGGGTGTGCCGAACCTTCCGCCGTACGCAACTGACTTGAATGTGTTTGGCGTCTATGGCGCGTATTCAACTGGCTACACGACAACTGCGGTCGCGCAACGCTTCCGAAAAATCAAAGCCAAGAAAATCGCAACCGTAAGTTTGAAGTCACCCGGCGCGATCAGTTCGGCTCGTGGTTTCGTTGCTACCTTGAGTTCGCAGGCTTTAGAACCGGCCCTTCAGATTCAAACGCTTGCCTCCGCAAACTCGAGCACGTTCGAGATTGCCCGGCGAATCAAGGAATCCGGGGCAGACGCGGTGAATGTGATTTCGCTGGTTGAGTCCGGGGTTTCGTTGGCCCGATCCTTGAAGAGCCAAGGTGCCACGAAGGTGACCGTGCTCGTGAACGGACTGATTGACCCAAAGACGGTCATCGACGCGGATGGCTCCCTCGACGGGGCGGTCGGAGCCCCCTATGGCTTTGTGCCGCTTCAGTTGAATACCCCTGAAGTTAAGCGCTACGTCGCCGGAATGGCGCAGGCTGGTCTCAATCCGTACTCCAATTTTGCTCCACTTGGGTATATCGCCGCCGATCTCATGATTGCTGGCTTAACTTCGGCCGGTCAGTGCCCCACGCGTGAAGATTTCATCCGTATTCAGCGCGGAGTGACCGATTACACCGGCGGTAACCTGCTGCCTGGTCGGATTTCTTTCGCGCCGGGAGTCACTCCCGATGGCGATCCGGCAAAGTGCATGTGGTTTGCCACAGTGCGTGGTGATTCGATCCTTCCCGACACTGGACCAACGTGCGGGCAGCTGCTGAAAGTCCAGTGAACATTTGTTCATATGAGGGATCTTTAGTACGACGTGGGGCCGTGAACAAATAGGTGTAACCAATTCGGCCGTTCCCCTTGACGAGACCGTTACCCCTGCCTAGGCTCGCGACCTTAGTTACAGACAAAATTAGAACGTAGGAACCATGACCCCGGTTCCAAGGTGCTAATTTCACAGGAGACCTGACGTAATCCGTCCACCTCCGCAATTCGGCACTTTCAGCAATACCACGCTGAACGCCACCTTGTACGTTCCGGATCTGGCCCTTGCCAGAACTGGATTCGATCGGCCCTGACCAGGAGGACCCCAGGTGCTCAGTTTTGTTATTGCTGGCCTTGCCGTCGGCGCGCTTTATGCGATGTCCGCTATGGCATTGGTCATTACCTATAACGCGTCACGCGTCTTCAACTTCGCTCAAGGTGGCATGGCGTTCTTTCTCGCCTATTGCTTCTACTTCTTGAGCAACAGCGACACCGGGCTTGGCTGGAATTCATGGTTAGCCGCCGCTTTTGTCGTCATCATCGTTGGCCCACTCTTGGGTCTGTTCCTCTGGTGGGCGCTCCTAGGTAAGTTGGGCGATCTAGCTCCGTTGACCAAGGTGGCCGTCATGATCGGTCTACAGGTGGGTCTCGTAGCTGCCACCACATTGATCTTCGGTCATGATCCGGTTTACCTCGTTTATGGACCAGTCGGTGAGCCTTCGGTGATCTTCTCGGTCTTTGACGTGAACGTCTCCAACGAGCAGTTCATCATTATTGTGACGGCTGCCATTGTTGCTCTCGGCGGTTACTGGGTTCTTAACAAGACCATGGCTGGCCTGATCACCCGTGGTTCTGTTGACTCCGAGCTCATGACCGTGCTGTCCGGCACAAACCCTAAGTTTGTTGTTGCAGCCACATGGGCAATCGGCACCGGCATCGCCGGTCTTGCAGGTCTCATGGTGCTTCCTAAGGTTGGCTTGAGCCCCGGTGGTTTCGCTAACCTCATTGCGGCTTCGATGGCTGGTGCGGTTATCGGTAAGTTCACAAACTTGTGGCGCGCGTTCTTTGGCGCACTTGTCTTGGGTATTACTCAAGAAGTGCTCGTTTTGTACTTGCCTTCAGATGGTCTCCTTGGCACTGCGCTTCGCCCAAGTCTTCCGTTCCTCTTTATGGTCGTTGCTGTTCTCATCTACAGCCGCAACAAGGATGTTCGTGCTGACACCCAAAAGGTTGAAGTTGCGGCAGTTAACAACGCCTACGAAGTCTCCCTTTCGCATTACCTCAATGTCATGCGTAATCCAAAGGGTCACTGGGACCGCTACGTTGGTTACGTAGCCCTTGTGTTGGTGATCGTTGGCATTCCGATCCTCTTCAACGATTACTGGACCGGTTTGATCGCGGTCGGCTTCTGTTACACAGTGGTCTTCTTGTCGTACCGGTTGGTCACGGGTGAGGCTGGAATTATCAGCTTGGCCCAGATCAGCTTCGCCGGTATCGGTGTTATTGCGGCTGCTTACGTGGTCAACAACGACACCGTCTTTGGTGACAGTGGCTCGGTGCCGATCCTGCTCGCGATGCTGATTGGTGGCGTCATTGCCGGTCTCACCGGCGTTGTAGTCGGCATGGTGTGTTTGCCTCTTGGTCCGTTGTACGCAGCCATTGTTACCTTTGCGTTCGCGTTGCTGGTTGACCAAGCTGTCTACACCCGCGATGAGTTCTCAAACTACGGTTCCGGTCTTCCATTTGGACGCCCTGAACTCTTTGGCATGAGCTTCGATACGCCGAAGTCGTTCTACTGGTTCGGCGCCGTGGTCATGTTCATCGTCATGTTCGTTTTGTGGTCGCTTCGCCGGTCAACGACTGGCCTGGTCTTCGCCACTATCCGAGCCAGTCGCGTTCGCGCTGCAACCCTCGGCTTCGACATCTTCGTCGCCCGTCTTGGCGTCTTTGCACTTGGTGCAGCGGTGGCAGGTATCGGTGGCACGATGGTTGCGAGTTTCCAGCTCGTTGCATTCCCTAACGGATTCGTCATGGTTATTGGGTTGGTCTGGTTTGCTTTGGCTGTGGCTCAAGGAACCAGCTCGATGGGCGGCTTGGCAGCTGGCGGTATGACTTTGCTCTTGATGCCAGCAATCTTCTCCGAGTTCTTGCCAGAACGCTTGGCCGACCTTCCAGTGCTGCTGTTCGGCTTGGTTGCTATCAATATGGTCGTGGACCCAATTGGTATTCAACCAGGTGTGCGAGCAAACTTCCGTCGCCTTGCGATCAAGATGAGTGGTGGATCCATTCACACTCATGAACCGTCAGCTGACGAAAAATCCGAATCCAACGTTCCAGCAGGAGTGTGATCTGATGTCAACAATTACTAACACCACCCTTCGGGCTGATGGGGTAAGTATCCGCTTTGGCGGTGTACAAGCCCTCAACAAAGTCAGCATGGAAGCAAATCCGGGTGAGATCACGGCGCTTATCGGCCCCAATGGAGCCGGTAAGAGCACAATGCTCGGCTGCATGTCGGGCACGCTAGAGCAAAATGAAGGTTCAATTTTCATTGGGCAGTCTGACGTCAGCAAGGCATCGCCACAAAAACGAGCGGCTATGGATATGGCTCGTACTTTTCAGTCACCGCAGTTGGTAACTGAACTCACGGTGCGTCAACATGTGATCTTGGCAATGCGCGCCGGCAAACAGGTTCGTGCTGGCAAGTTGGCGACAACTGGAAACTTCATTTTGGCTCTGATTCCGTTTTTCTCCCGCGGAATCTCCAAAGCGGAAATTGATTTAGCTGATGAACTGATCGTTGAGCTTGGACTTGGAAAAGATCGAGAGAAGGGTCCTTCTGACCTAACTTTGGGCCAACGACGTTTGCTCGAGGTCGCACTCTGTTTAGCAACAGACGCAAAAATCATGTTGCTCGACGAGCCATCAGCTGGTCTTGACCGGGCAGAAACTGAGCATCTTGGTGAAGTCATCAAGGCGCTAGCAAAGGACCGAAATATCACTATCGTTTTGGTTGAGCATGACTTGGAATTAGTTTTCGCTATCTCTTCTCGAGTCTTCGTTCTTGACTTCGGTCAACTCATCGACAGTGGAACGCCAGCAGAAATGCGCGCCAGCAAGGCAGTGCAGACCGCTTACCTTGGAACAGTGGAGGACTAAATGTCGAACGCGAAGGTTGAGGTTTCAAACCTCACGCTCAAGTATGGCGACGCGCTCGCTGTCGATAACGTTTCATTCTCGATTGCTCAAGGTGAATGCCTGACGATCCTTGGAGCTAACGGTGCGGGCAAGAGCTCAATCGGCAAGGCACTTGCGGGTTTGCTACCTCCTGCAAGTGGCACTTTCCTACTGGATGGCGACGATGTCACCAATCTTGAGCCGTTCTTACTTGCTCAGCGTGGTTTGTCGTACTTGCCAGAAGGCCGTGCAATTTTCCCAACCTTGACGGTTGAAGAAAACCTGATGCTGGGTGCGCGCAAACTGTCCAAGGATCCAAAGGCAGCTGTCGAGAGTGCTTATGAATTGTTTAGCAGGTTGGGCGATCGCCGCAAGCAGCAAGCACGCACCCTTTCCGGTGGCGAGCAGCAGATGCTGGCTGTAGCGAAAGCCTTGATCACTGAGCCAGATGTGCTCGTCGTTGACGAACTCTCACTTGGTCTTGCTCCTTTGGTGATCAATGACATCTATACCGCGCTAGCTGCCGCACGTGTGAAAAACAATGTGACGATCTTGCTCATTGAGCAGTACATCGATCGTGCATTGAGTTTTGCAGACCGAGCCATGCTCATGGTCCACGGACATGAAGTATGGAACGGCCCAGCTGACAGCAATGCCGACGGCATCGTTCGCGGCTTCCTCAGTGGCGAGAATGAAGGCGCTGCTTAAGCACAGTTCTTCAAGTCAAAGGCCCGGATGCGATGCATCCGGGCCTTTGTCATATCTCACAGTTCGCCAAACCAGTTGACGATTGCGTCATGTATCCCTAGGTTGCAAAGAAGAGTGAAGAACCATTTTGAGTGCGTCCTGCCTGTTTTCTGAAAAGAGAGGTGCCATGAAGAAATTCAACGGCTCACTTTCTGATGTGATTGCGTAATTCCTGACATGGCACATGAAGTGAAAGAGCGAATTCTCACTCGCCGGTACCTGATCGTTCTTGCCGGCGCATTTGGTGTGTTCTTTGCCAACGGCGTTGTCACGCCAGTACTGCCACTTTTTGTGAAAGGCCCGCTTGGCGGTGGCGATGTGGCAGTTGGCGTAACTTTTGCGATCACAGCAGTGTCGGCTATTGGTATCCGTCCATGGATCACGCCAAAATTCAATACTTGGGGTTATAAACCTATTTTGGTCGGATCCTTCGCAGCAGCTGCGGCGTCTTTCGCGTTAACCGGCTACATGCCCAATGTGGCATCACTCATTGCATTACGCCTGATCCTGGGTGCAGCAATGGCATGTATTTTCATTGGCTCACTCACCGCAGTAACGTCTTGGGTTGCATCCGATCGGGCTGGTGAGGCCGTCAGTTTATTTTCGGTGGCTCCCTACATCAGCATGGGTCTTGGACCATTCTTAGGCCAATGGATATTCCGCGAGCATGGTTACACCGTTACGTTCCTAGCGGCAGGAGTTATTGCTTGTCTTGGGATCATTCCGATGCTCTTCCTGCAGGCGGATAAGCCAGAGATCATCGATGACGGTGTTCCCCTCAAGCGCTTTTATCCTGGTGCAGTCATGCCTGGAGTTGTGATCGCTTTCGGCATTGTGGGGATGCTTGCCTTCGGTGCGTTCATTCCACTTTTTGCGCCAGAAATTCAAGGAATGCAGGTGCAATACGCCTTTCTAATCCTTTCAGTTGTGGTGCTGCTATTTCGCACGCTCGGTAGCAAGTTGCCTGATAAATGGGGGCCAAAGCGCACCGGGACGGTTGCAACAACAGGGCTGATCATCGGACTTGCGGCATTATCGGTAACGCCGAGCGCATGGGCCTGGTGGGCGTACCTTTCAATTGTGCCGTTCGCGATGGGCATGGCGTTGCAGTATCCAGGGCTTCTGTCTTTGACCTTGGAACATGTGGATGACCGCGATCGTCCGGTTGCAATCTCGACCTTCACCATGTTGTTTGATATATCTAATGGACTCAGCGGTCTTTTCATCGGCGTGGTTGCCGCGGTGGGAGGCTACAGGTCGGTGTTTGCTGCTTCGGCCTTTATGGCTTTCATCGGACTACTGTTGTTACTCATGGTTGTTGTCCCGCGGTACGAAGCATTAAAAAAGACACCATTCACACGAGTTGTTAAGTAAGAATGAAAGAGTAGGAAGTGCGCAAGAATCAGAACCTTGAAGGCGCCCACAAAATTGAACGGCTAGTTACCTGGCAGTTCTTCCTGATCTTGCTGTGTGCCTTCATGTTCTTCGTTGGCGTAGGTATGACCTTGCCGTTGATGTCGGTTTTTGTCCAAGATGATCTCGGCGGAACAGACGTTGAAATTGGCTTGGTGGTCGCAATCCAAGCAGTTGCAGCAATTCTTGTGCGCCCCTGGATTAATCCTCGCATCGGGCGTTTCGGCGCAGTGCGAGTCATCTTTGTCGGCGCAGTCATCGGTGCAGTCAGTCTTTCGTTGATGACATTCGCGCCAAATGTCATGGTGCTCATTGGTTTACGGCTGATCCTGGGCGGCGCGCAAGCTGCAATGTTCATTGCAATGTTGACCACCATCATGTCTTGGGTCAGTGAGTGGAGACGCGCAGAAGCAACAAGTGTCTTCTCAGTTGCTCCCTACATCGGATTGGCGATTGGTCCGGTTGTCGGCCAAATGGTCTACACATCCTCGGGATTTACCGCGGCGTTTATAACTGCAGGAGTGATAGCTCTTATTGGTGCTCTTCCGATCGTGGCCTTGCGCAAGGTGCCGATAAATATCGGTGCCTCTGATGCGGACGATCCCAACGAAGCGCCGCCACCAAAGTTTTATCTTCCTGCACTTTTACCAGGCACTGTTTTGGCACTGGGCATCGTCGGGATGGTGGGGATGTCAGCGTTCTTGCCGCTATATGCTCCCCAACTTGGCACGTCCCAAGTCCAGTGGATGTTCTTCTTTTACGCCGCAATCGTGCTCTCAGTTCGACTCTTTGGTCGGCGGATTCCAGATCGGGTTGGTCCTCGCAAAACTGGTATTTGGGCCACTATTTTCATCGCAGTTGGCTTAGTAATCATGGCTGTGACTCCGAGCTGGCCGGGAATTTATGTAGCCATTGTTCCGCTGGCTGTTGGTATTGCATTGCAATATCCAGGCCTGATGGCCCTGGTATTGAGCGATGTCAACGATCGAATGCGGCCGGTAGCAATTTCTACTTTCACGATGTTCTTTGACATTGCTCAAGGACTGGGTGGGTTGGTCGTTGGGTTGGCAGCCGCTTTTGGTGGCTATCGGGCGGTCTTTGGTTTTGGTGCCGCCTGTTCGGCTGCCGGCTTAGTTGTTTTGGTCGCCCTGGTGCTCCCTAGGTACGCGAATAAGGAAGCAGAAGTTCTTAAATAACCCTCACGGCCATCCCTCGTTGGCTGCTATCGTTAGGCTTTCGGTAGCGAAAAATATTCAGGGAATCTGGCGTGATTGGAGGGGTAATGAGCTCTTCTACTATCGGCATCCCGCTTCAGCGCGGCATCGATAATCCGCTGCTTCAACTCTGGGCGCTACACCCACGTTCGGTACGACGAACCATCACACTGAACGGCACCCCTGATCCTGACTGGGCCAGTGGAATCCTGCTCAGCGGCATAGCCCGCGATATCGCGGTTGATGCCGAAGGCAAGATCAGTTGGGAGCACTCGGCGCAATTATCGGCCCGAACCGATGCCGCAGGCGCGCTTGTGACCATTGATGTGAGCGATGATTCACATAGACGCTCGTTGACGCAAGATCTCAAGGGTCGAAATATCGGTCCGGGTTTTCGTAGCCATATTTCCAAACTTGAAGAGTCTTATGACCCAAGCTCGCTTATCGGCTGCATGCTTGATGAACTTTCTGGAATGCGCCATGTTGCTGGGTATGGCCGCATTGTTTCAGACCCGCCGCGTCCGGGATTCCTTGCGAATTCACCTCAGGTTGGCACCTGCGCGGGATGGCGCGCGGGCGGTATTTCAGCAAACGCTACTGACCAAAACGTCTTGGGTGAACTTCCGCACGCCCCGACAATTCATGAGCTCGTCACCGACGGTCCAGCGTGGCATTTCGAGGATGAAGTGCCTTTCGGAACCATGCAGCGTCGACGGTTACTCGATATTTATCGCGGCGCCTATAATTGCGTGGAAATTGAAATGTGGTTTCGAGATTCGCTGCACCGCGCTGTGGATGACGACGGGGCCCTGCACGAGTACTTAGTCACGGGTGAACTTGATGCCAATGGGGTGCTCGTGAAGGCTAAAGCCACGGCTCGCACGCTGCCGATGGGTGATTGCCCAATGGCAGCCGAACACGTTACTTTGCTTCTTGGTCGAACCCCCGATCAACTAGATGAAGGTGTGCGTACGCACCTTCGTGGCGAACTTGGCTGCACGCATCTCAATGACGCAATGAGATTTATTCGCTCCACCGACGTGATGCTTAACCAACTCAGTTGAAAGTGAGATCAACAATGGAAGCACTACTTGCAGAACTACGCGAGTTTCTTACCAGGGAATTTCCCGCTTGGCGCGCGAAGTGGCCCGATGGTGAAGTTTGGGAAGCCAAGTTGGACTGGCAGCGCACGATGGCTGGCGGCCGCTGGTCAACAGCAACGTGGCCGCAAGAATTTGGTGGACGTGGGCTTGGAACGATGGAGATGCTTGCCATTGAAGATGTCGTTGCCCAATACGGAGTGCCGCAGATTCCAGGCATGATCGGCGTGAAGAACGTGGCTCCCACACTGATGCGGTTTGGCACTGAAGAGCAGCGCAAGTCTGTTGCCCGCATTGCCAACACCGATGAGTTTTGGTGCCAGGGCTTTAGCGAGCCAGGCGCCGGCTCGGATCTTGCTTCGCTTCGCACACGTGCGGTGATTGATGGCGATGAGTTCGTCATCAACGGGCAAAAAGTGTGGACTTCAAATGGCATGTATTCAACCCACATGCAGTTGCTCGCGCGCACCGATCCGGATGCACCAAAGCACAAAGGCATTTCGGCAATCGTGGTGCCTATCAATACACCGGGTCTTGAAGTTCGACCAATTAAGCAAATCAACGGTGGGGCTGAATTCGCTGAAGTTTTCTTCACTGATGTGCGGGTACCAGTTGCAAATCTTATTGGGCCGCTAAATGAAGGCTGGAACGTCACGATGACGACTTTGGGGCATGAGCGCGCCGGTGTGGCGGTCTTTGCTGGTCGCTTAGAGCAGCGCATTCGCAACCTGATTGAAGATGTTACGAAACAGGATGCCCCGGTTTCGCCTGTTCTTTCAGATGAACTTGCTGAGCAGTACGTAGAAAGCCGGGTGCTTGGAATGATGGGTCGGCAGATGCTTGCCAAAATTGCAGATGGTGTTGTGCCAGGCTCAGAATCATCAGTTATCAAAATGGTGTGGAGTGAATTGAGTCAGCGGGTTGACACCACAGTCATGCAACTTTCCGGAGTTGATGGAATTACAGGTGATGACAATGATGCAAAGTTGGGTTATCTCTCAGCGAGGTCAGCAACCATCGCCGCAGGCACTTCCGACATCGTCAAAAACATCATTGGTGACCGCGTTCTCGGTCTCCCACGCGACTAAGAAATTCAAAGGAATCCAACGTGAATATCTCAACAACAACTTCGGCTGAACGCGCAGATTTTCGCGCAAGTCTTAGGGATTTTTTCTCAGACGTCTCACCTGAATCGCGCGTTCGTGAAGTGATCGCGAGTGGGAGTGGCTTTGATGAAACAGTGTGGCGCGGACTCACAACTGACCTCGGAGTTTCAGGATTATTGATCCCTGAAGAGTTTGGCGGTCAGGGAATGAGCATGGCTGAAATGGCTATCGCTTTGGAGGAAGCTGCTCGAGCAATCGCAGTCGTGCCACTTTTGGCATCGAGCGTGCTGGCACCAGTGGCTATCCAACTGGCAGGAGATGCCTCAGCGAATGCTGAACTCTTACCTGTGCTTGCAGATGGCAGCGACATCATGACGGTGGCGCTTCTTGATGGAGCAGGCGTGAGCACCGTTGCTCGTGATGAAAATGGCTGGAGCATCTACGGAAGTAAGACCGCCGTGCTCAATGCAAACATTGCGAACCGAATTTTGGTAGTTGCAACCACACCAATGGGAACCGGGCTGTTTTTAGTCGACGCTAAGAATTCCGGTGTAGTTATCACTCCCCAAAAGTCACTTGACCTCACCCGCCCTACAGCTCTGGTGACTTTCGAAGGTGCAGCGGCAACTCGAATTGGTGCTGAATACACCGAGGCGCTTCAGGTGCTCAATGCCTTTGGCCGCATCGCGGTAAGTGCTGAAATGCTTGGAATGTCTGAGAAACTGATGGAAGTTTCTGTTGAGTACGCAAAGACTCGGGTGCAGTTCGGCAAGCCAATTGGTGCCTTCCAAGCCATCAAACATCGTTGTTCTGAAATGTTTGCCCATGTTGAATCGATGCGTGCTGCAGTTGAAACGGCATCACTCGTAGATCCCAGCGACAAGGTTGTTTTGCACGAGCAGGCCCTCGTACTCAAGGCTTACTGTGCTCGGTTTGCCCCCTGGATCGCTGAGGCCACTATTCAGGTCCATGGTGGAATAGGATTCACTTGGGAACATTGCGCACATCTTTACCTGCGTCGTGTAAAGACAGATGAAATTCTTTTCGGAGATGCACTGACTTGCCGTTTTCAACTACAACAACTTTTAGGACTGAGCGCATGAGCAATGCATACATCGTAGACGTCGTTCGTACACCAATAGCTCGAGTGAGACGCGATGGAAGTGCACTTTCACCGATGCACTCAGCGGATCTGATGGCTGTGGCCTTGCGTGCCTTGGTTGAGCGCAATGGGTTTGATCCGGTATTGATCGACGACGTGATTGGCGGCTGTGTCACCCAAATTGGACGGCAGAGCAACAATGTCACTCGTAGCGCTGTGCTATCTGCAGGATTTCCTGAGTCGGTGCCAGCTACCACAGTTGATCGCCAATGTGGATCATCGATGCAGGCGGTAGCTTTTGGCGCACAGGGCGTGCAAGCCGGTGCCTATGATCTCGTGATTGCTGCTGGTGTGGAGTCAATGAGCACCACCCCAATGTTCAGTAATAAGAACGGTGAAGATCCATTTGGGCCGGCGGTAGCTGCTCGCTACCCTGGCGGTGGACTCGTTGAGCAAGGAATTTCAGCTGAGCTTGTCGCTGCTCAGTGGGGCCTAAGCCGTGAAGCTATGGATGCATATTCAGTGCAGTCACATCAGCGGGCTGCGGCGGCTCAAAATGCGGGCACCTTCGCTAAGCAAATCGTTCCAGTAACTCTTCCTGATGGCACGGTTATTTCGATGGATGATGGGATCCGGGCCGACAGCACGATCGAGGCGCTCGCTGGTCTCAAGACAGTGTTCATGAATGAGAGCGCTTCAGTTCGGTTCCCGGAAATCAACTGGTCGGTAACCGCGGGAAGTGCCTCCCAGATCAGTGACGGCGCTTCAGGCGTACTCATCATGGGAGAGGAGATGATGAAGAAGCTTGGTCTCAAGCCTCGCGCTCGAATCATTGCTTCTTCAGTCATTGGAGACGATCCCTTGGCGATGCTCTCCGCTGTTATCCCAGTGACAAATAAGACGTTGGCAAAAGCCGGCCTGACTCTGGCTGATATTGACGCTTTCGAAGTGAACGAAGCCTTTGCCGCACCTGTATTGGCTTGGCTCAAAGACACCGGCGCCGATGAGGCAAAGGTCAATATGAACGGTGGAGCAATTGCGCTTGGGCACCCACTTGGTGCCTCTGGCGGACGCCTGTTGGCCTCCTTGCTGGTCACGCTGGAAGAGACTGGCGGACGCTACGGATTCCAAACCATGTGTGAGGCCGGCGGCCTTGCAAATGGCCTGATCATTGAGCGTTTGTAGGTTGGGATTACCCCATGTGAGGTCGGGCTCACTTTGGGGTATCGCCTAGCAACTGGCGTGTTGGTTGCCGTAGGGTGGCGCCCGAACCTATGGCGTGCGGTCACCCCTGGCAGCCTTGAGTGAAACGCGTTTCGGACACCCCCCGAGCAGCGCTTTTCGAACTTGATACCCGTGTTTTATTTTCTAGGAGTTTTTCGTGAATCTGCTTACTTTGTTGGAAATGGTTTCCGGTGGCTATGACGACCGCGTTGCGGTTGGCAGCCTGGCCGATGGCATGTCCTACGCCCAACTTCGCGCGGCGGCAGCGCGTGGCGGAAAGCTCATCGAAGACTCGGGCGCTAAGAGTGTCATCTTCTGTGGCGAAAACGGACCGTCGTTTCCCATCGCCTTGTTTGCGGCCGGATTTTCCAAGGTGCAGTTTTTGCCTTTGAACTACCGCCTCGCTGAGGAATACATCCACAAGGCAATTATGGGAATGCCAGCCCCGTACATCGTGACGGACAATCCCAGCATCGTCCCAGAAGGCTCAGCTCAAGTTGTCATGAGTTTTGACGAATGGATTGCCAAGACAAGCGCGGGTGAAGTGCCAGTTTTTGCCGGCGAACCAGATCCAGAAGACATCGCAATTCTCCTTCAGACCAGTGGCACGACTTCGGCCCCAAAGAGCGCAGTGCTTCGTCATAAGCACCTCGTTGCCTATGTCCTTGGTTCGGTTGATTTTGCAAGCGCTGAGCCAACAGATGCAATGGTGGTTTCTGTTCCGCCGTACCACATTGCAGCCGTGGCGAACTTGTTGTCGAACTTGTACGCAGGCCGACGCGTTGTGTATTTGGATCGCTTCACACCAACAATTTGGCTTGACACAGTTGAGCGTGAAGGTGTCACGAACGCGATGCTCGTTCCAACAATGCTGTCACGCATCGTGGAACACATGGAAGAAACCGGCCGTCAAGCTCCTCCGTCTCTGCGCAGTCTTAGTTACGGTGGCGCTCGTATTGCGCAGGCAACACTTGAGCGTGCGCTCGGTTTATTCCCTAACGTCGGCTTTGTTAATGCGTACGGCCTCACCGAAACTTCATCGTCCGTTGCAGTCTTTGGACCAGATGACCATCGTGAATCCTTCATCAGCACTGATCCAGAAGTTCGCGCCCGGTTGGGGTCGGTGGGCAAGGTCCTGCCTAACGTGAATATGCAGATTCGTGATTCAGAGGGCCAGGTTTTGTCACTAGGCGAGCCTGGTGCGATCTGGGTAAGTGGCGAGCAGGTTTCAGGTGAATACTTGGAGAGCGGCAAGGTTGTTGACGACGAAGGCTGGTTCAACACTCGAGATCGCGGTTGGTTGGACGCAGGAGGCTTCCTATTCATTGAAGGCCGCACCGATGACACGATTATTCGTGGTGGAGAAAACATCGCGCCTGCTGAAATTGAAGAAGTCATTCACCGTCACCCAGCCGTTCTGGAATGTGCAGTAGCTGGCGTTCCTGATGATGAGTGGGGCCAGCGCATTGCAGCTTTTGTTGTGCTTCGTGAAGGCATGACAGCGACGGAAGAAGACATCAAAGACTTCTGCCGCGAGAAGCTTCGTTCGTCGAAGACTCCCGACTACGTGCGTTTGCGTCATGAACTGTTGCCGCAGACCGCTACCGGCAAGTTGCTCCGACGCAACTTGGTCACCGAGTTCGCACTACATGCCGAAGAAAACTAAGGGCGCGACTAACTCAAGGAGTGAGTGCTTTGTCTCTTGACCTCGATATTTTGACGGTAAGAATTCCACCGCAAGATAACCCAGAGTGTGAATTCTTTTGGCAAAGCGGGGCAGACGGGAAACTGCGCTTTAAGTGCTGTCAGGACTGCGGGTATTTCTCGCATCCACCAACACCACGATGCCCTAAGTGCTTGAGTACGAAGGTTGTGCCTGAAGTTGTTTCGGGCAAAGGAACCGTGCTGAGTTTCACCGTCAATGTGCAGCAGTGGATCCCGGGTCAAGCGCCTTACATGATTGCCTTGGTCACGATGGATGAACAACCTGATTTGCGTTTAACTGCGTTGCTTGTGGGCGTTGCATTGGATTCAGCACCAGGTGATGTCATCGGCAGTCGAGTCGAAACTCGCTTCCTATCGCGTGACGGAATTTATTACCCGACCTTCGTTCCGGAAGGATCCCCAGCATGAGCAATCAAGAACGCCTTTCATTTATTAGCGGTATCGGGAGGTCGGCCTCAGGTCGGCGCCTTGGTCGAACCGCAATGGACCTCACGCTCGAAGCAGCTCTTGAAGCCATTGAAGACGCTGGATTAAAGCGCGAAGACATTGATGGCATTGCGACCTATCCGGGTGGGGATGCCATCGCATCTCGCGGTTTTGGTGGACCTTCCGCACAGCAGGTGCAAGATGCGCTCCGTCTTGATCTGAACTACATCTACGGATCAGGTGAAGGCGCAGCTCAACTCGGTGCCATGATCGAAGCAACCATGGCTATTGCGTCAGGTCTTGCTAAGCATGTTCTCGTTTTTCGCACCGTTACCGAATCAACAATGCAAGGTGCGAAAGGTCGCAATCCTGGTCAAGGCGTGCAAGCCGCGTCAGGCTTCATGGAGTTCCTGGCACCTTTCGGCGCGATTTCAGCAACGAACTGGTTTGCCCAAGTTGCTCAATTGCACATGCACAAATACGGAACTACACGCGAACAACTTGCTCAGATTGCACTCACCTGTCGCACAAACGCAGGCGCTAATCCACGCGCTGTCTATCGTGATCCGCTCACGATGGACGACTATCTCAATGCGCGAATGATTTCCACGCCTTTGTGTTTGCTGGATTGCGATGTGCCAGTTGATGGTTCAACAGCCGTTGTCATTTCACATGTCGACTACGCAAAGGATGCGCCAAAGATTCCTGTGCACGTGAATGCAGTTGGTTCAGCGCAATATGGACGCCCTTCGTGGGATCAATACGAAGACATGACCTCGATGATGGCGCAAGGTGTTGCCAAGCAAATGTGGTCACGCACAGACCTCAAGCCCGCTGATGTTGATGTTGCTGAGCTGTATGACGGTTTCAGCATTATCACCCTGGCTTGGATTGAAGCTCTTGGCTTCTGTGCCCAAGGTGAAGGTGGCGCTTTCATTGAAGGTGGGCAACGTATTGCTCGCACAGGTGAATTGCCGATCAACACACATGGTGGCCAGCTATCCGAAGGTCGACTCCATGGTTTCGGCCACGTTTATGAAGCGGCAGCTCAGTTGCGTGGTGAAGCGGGCGAACGTCAAATTCCCAATGCAGAAGTTATTGTTGCTGCCAACGGAGGCGGACCCATCGCTGGCGCCATGCTGCTGACTCGAGGAATTTCTAGCTAGCGATAAAGGAGTAACGATGAGTCAAGCACTACGCATTGGTTTCATCGGCTTGGGCAGCATCGGCAAACCGATGGCTGAACGTTTATCAACCTCGGGTCATTCGTTAACTATCTGGGCTCGGCGTCCGGAAGTTCTCGAGTCGTTTGGCCTGGAAGTGCAGCGCGCGCAAACTCCGTTAATACTTGCCGGGCAATGTGACGTCATTGGTCTTTGTGTGTTTGATGATGTGGCCGTAGAAGAAGTCCTGTTTGGTAACGATGGTCTGATAGATGGGCTAGCGCCAGGTGCCATCGTGATGATTCACAGTACTGTTCCGCCTGCGTTCGTTGAAGGACTGGCCTTGCGCGCGAAGGCGTCAGGAGTACACATACTGGATGCACCAATTAGCGGTGGCCCAGATAGTGCAAGTCGAGGTGAACTCACGATCATGCTGGGTGGCGATGTGGATGTTATTGAGAGCATCCGCCCAATTCTTGAACACATGGGTTCAACGATCATTCGGCTTGGTGGTCACGGTGCTGGGCAACGCACCAAACTTATGAATAACACGTTGCTCACGGCGCAGCTTGCTTTAGCAGCCTCACTCGTAGAAGTAGCAAGCCAACTTGAGATTGATCAAGGAGCGTTATTGCAGGCGATCTCAACGAGTTCAGGGCGCAGCTTCGCGATCGAAATGTTCCGCAACGGTGTATCAGCAGAAAGCATGGCCTCGAGCGCAGGTCATCGAGCCTTAGCCAAGGATGTAAATATTCTTCGTTCAATTATTGAAAACGATGAACTTTTACTCGATGTTGCTGAGATATTTACTCAGGCGATGGACGTCGTCGATGACTCCCGTGTAAACAATTTATAACTTCTCGAAAGGATCGGCATGAGCCTCAGCGGAAAAGTTGCCTTCATCACTGGTGCTGCGATGGGTTTTGGCTACGCTTTTGCTGAAACCCTGGGGCGCGAAGGCGCATCCGTGGTCATTGCAGAAATCAACATGGAAGGCGCAGAGGCAGCTGCTCGCCGCTTACAGGATCAAGGAATTCGCGCCATCGCCTTACCGTGCGATGTATCTGATGAAGAAGCCGTAGATTCGGCCATAGCGAAAACTATCGCTGAGTTCGGCGGCATAGACATCTTGATTAACAACGCCGGACTGCACTTAACGAAGTACAACCTCCCCTTCACCACCCTTGCGCGTGCGGATGTGCGCGCGCTGTTTGATGTGAACCTGATGGGCGTAGTGAATTGTTCGGTTGCGGCATTTGAAAGCATGAAGAGTCGCGGTGGCGGCAATGTCATTAATATTTCATCGATGGCGGGGAATATGGCCGCCTCCCCTTACGGTGTTTCAAAGATGGCAGTTCGAGGATTGACAATCGCCTTCGCTAAGGAATTCGCTGATGCCGGGATTCGCGTGAATGCGATATCTCCAGGGTTGATGGCAACAGACAGTGCCATGGCTGATCTGCCTGCTGCGATGGTCACCTCGATTATCAACGACATGCAGTTCATTCATCGGCAGGGCGAAGTTGCAGACATCGTCAACATGATGATGTTCTTAATATCTGACAAGGCGAGTTTCATCACCGGTGAAACCTTCAAGGTCAGTGGCGGAGCCGCGCTCTCCAGTTAGCAGAAAGCTTGGCAATGTCTAACCTCTTATCGGCAGCAACGGTCGTTCTCGTGCGTGAAGGAAGCGCCGGAATCGAATTGCTGTTAATGAAACGGCCTCAACAGGGATCCTTTGCGAACGCTTGGGTCTTTCCTGGTGGTCGAGTCGAAGTTGAAGATGTGATTGACGAAGATGACAGCGAAGTCGATGTCGCCCGCCGAACTGCAGTTCGTGAAACCTTAGAAGAAACGGGGCTGGAGATCGATGCACTCGATCTTTCGCATTTTGCGGTTTGGCTTCCTCCCCCTCAAGCGCCAAAGCGTTTTCATACTTGGTTTTTCATCGGGCAAGCTCCTGCTGGGGCAGAGGTGCGACTGCCTGACGGTGAACTTGTGGATCACGCATGGATGACCCCGGCGCAAGCACTGACAAGCCATCAAAAACAGGAGATTTACCTGATGCCGCCGACGTTCGTTTCAATTCACGGTTTATTGCAAGCGACGAGTATTTCTGAGGCTCTGGCCACGGCTTGCGCCGAAGCCATTCCGGTATATGAAAGTTTCATTGTGCAAGTTGATGAACGTCCGACTGTGGTCTGGGCTGGCGATATGGATTACCCAACTTCTCAAGGCGCTGGGGGTAAACACCGGTTGATCATGGGTGATCTGCCGTGGATCTATGAAAAGAACCTTGTCTAAATCAACGATGGATAAGTCCGGAAAGCAGCGAACGCATTGCATCAACCGACGATTCCCTGGCTGCTAGTGGATCTGGCGCGTTGGCAATATAAAGTGCTGCTTCATCGACCGCAGCCAGCAAGATATGGGAAAGCACATCTAGAGGTTGTTCCCGTAATGTTCCTTGAGAGATAGCGTTCGACAGCAGAATTTGGATGGAACCAAGTCCGTAGCTAGCTTCCAACTCACGCCACAATGGCCAGCCAAGAACGGCAGGACCATCTATCAGGATCACTCTTTGAATTTCTGGTGTTGTTGATGCATCGAGAAATCCCAGGAGCCCAGCTTCCAATCGAGCGAAGGCGTCATCAGATTCCTTCAAAGGCGCAGCAGAGGAAGTGAGACCAATCTGGATTGCATTGAAGACCTCAAGAAACAGCGCCTTCTTACTGCCAAAGTGATGGTAAAGCGCGCCGCGAGTTACACCAGCTTCGCGAACAATCTCCTCAGTGCCAGTGGTGTAGTAGCCCTTTGAAACGAACAGATGGCGTGCCGCGTCGATGAGAGACTGCCGAGTATCCAAGGCGTGGGCAGCGACGTTGGCGGACGGCAATGGCGGCTCACCTACTGGAACCTCTTGCGCGCGTGACATGGCATAAGTATGCTTCACATACAGGTTGTATGTGAAGCCTTACGCGTCTAACCCTTCAAATCTAAGGAGTGATTCACATGGCTGATTCTTTGTCGATTGTGCAAGAGTTTTGCGATCTCATGGTCAAGCGTGACGCAGAACCGCTAAGACGATTCTTCACAGCTGATGCTGTGTACCAAAATTGCGGGATGCCAGCATCCATTGGCGTTGATGCAATTATCCAAAACTTGGCCGGACAGTTCGCAATGTTCTCGGATTCCTACGAATACGTTATGAAGAATATTGCGGCCAATGGAAACACAGTATTAACTGAGCGAATCGACATGATTGGCAATGCGACGGTGAAGCACGGTGTTCCAGTGATGGGCACGTTCGTTCTTGAAGGCGACAAGATTCGTCGCTGGCACGATTACTGGGACTCGGCACTGCCAGCGAAAATGATGATGGGCGAAGATTACTCAGAGCTTGTTCCGAACAACTACTAATACTTGATTCGGAAACAATTCCAAAATTTGTCTGATAAATAAGTGAGGCGCAGATACCTTCGGATCTGCGCCTCACTTATTTGAATTGAAAAACTACTACTCGGTCCAGCCCATGAGCTTGGTCTCGAGGTGCTGGTTGAATCCTTCGATTCCGTTCTGACGTCCGATGCCGCTGGTCTTGTAACCACCGTATGGTGCGTCAGCTCCGTACCAGTTACCACCATTAACTGAAGCAGATCCTGAACGAATGCGATTAGCAATATTCATACCGCGATCGAGTGAGGCTGACCAAACACCAACACCCAGACCGTACTTGCTGTCGTTAGCAATGCGGATTGCATCCTCATCGTCGTCATAAGGGATTACGCAGAGCACGGGTCCGAAGATCTCTTCCTGCGCGATGGTCATTGAGTTATCAACATCGATGAACAATGTTGGCTCAACGAACCAACCCTTTGGCTGGCTAGCCGGACGGCCTCCACCAACAACGAGGTTTGCGCCTTCGGCTTTACCCTTTTCGATGTACTCAAGAACGCGAGTGCGCTGCAACTGGCTGATCTGTGGTCCCATGAGGTTGCCAGGATTACGAGGATCACCGTACGGAATGTTCTGCATCACTGCAGTCAGGATTGCAACGCCTTCTGCATAACGGCTACGTGGCAACAAGATGCGAGTCTGCAAAACACAGCCCTGACCTGCGTGCGAGCATGAACCTGCAACGCTTGGCAGTGCAAGTGCAAAGTCAGCATCGTCACAGACGATCATTGCCGACTTACCACCGAGTTCCAGGAACACACGCTTCAGCGTTGCTGCACCCTTTTCCATGATGCGCATTCCGGTACGAGTCGAACCGGTAAACGACATCATGTCGACGCGTGGGTCAAGGGTGAGCTCTTCGCCGACGAGGTGGTCAGAAGATGTAACGACGTTAAATACGCCAGCAGGAATATCAGTCTGCTCACCGATGAGGCGACCTAGACGTGTTGCATTCCATGGTGTATCTGGAGCCGGCTTCAATACGACGGTGTTGCCCGTGGCCAAGATTGGACCGATCTTGTTGGCCGTTACTTCGAAGGGGAAGTTCCAAGGCACAACTGCGCCGATAACGCCGAGGGCTTCTTTGCGTACTTTCCGCTTAGAAACTGAACCCAGCTTCATGTCATCGGGCAGTGACCGCTCCCATTCGAAAGATTCGATGTAGTTCGCTGGCCAACGGAAAGCATCTTCGAGCGGCCATTCCAACTGCGCCGAGTAGGTCAGCATGACGGGAGTACCAACTTCGTCAACGAGTTCGGCGCGCAATTGTTCTTTTTCTGACTCAAGGGCGACCTGGAGTTGATCAAGGCAGTGCTTGCGGAACTTGTGGTTCGTTGACCAATCGGTGTTATCAAAAGCATTGCGAGCGGCACCGATAGCGCGACTCATGTCTTCTTTAGAACCATCAGCAACCTGACCAAGTACTTCTTCAGTGGCGGGGTTGATGTTGTCGAACTCAGCCCCAGTTGAAGAATGCACAAGCTCACCGTTGATGAGCATTCGCTTTTCTGGTGTGTATGGGCCGATTGGTGGGAAATCAGACATCAGTGTCCTTTCATCATCCGAGTACTCAAATTAAAGAGATCGGTTTAGGTTTTTTGAATGAATGAAGATCTGGGCTATGCAGTAATCGTGATGGCACGCTCGGGGCAGGCAGCGGCGCCTTCACGAGCCAGTGATTCTTGTCCGACAGGCACTTCGTAGTTATGAACAGCTGAGTAGCCATCGCTATCAAGCGTGTAAACAACTGGAGCAGCGGCATTACACCGTGCGTGGCCAGTGCACTTCTCTACATCTACGGTGACGATCATGCGGTCCTCCCTACGGAAATTGGCGATCGGGCGTGGGTTCTTCTCCACAACCCCAGAGACGAATCAAGCGACAAAAAGCAAGATTGTCTCTTAGGTGAAACGACGCTAGCAGCGCTCGTGATTCTGCACAACGGCTTTTACTGAAATATCTGAAACTGGATGTGAATAAATGGCGGTGCTGCTGTGGGTCTACGCATGTAGACCCACAACAGCGTCAGTGCTTGCGAGGAATCTCTACTCGATACCCATCATTGGCTTGATGAATGGCGCATCCCAAGAACCAGTGAGTCCAGACGCGACATAACCTGCATCAACAATGAAGTTAATGCCATTGACGTAACTTGCGGCATCACTGCAAAGGAAGGCGAGCGGGTACGCCTGATCGCTTGGCTCAGCAGCTGGAATACCTAGATCATCTCGGTAATCCTGTGCGAAACCGAGCCACTGCTCAGCATTCGCGCGGGCAAGCGGCGTATTCGTTGGGCCAGGAAGGATTGCGTTAATCCGAATACCCTTGCTCAAGAATTGATGAGCCTTCTTTGCTGTGTAGGCGAGGAAGGCCTGCTTTGCGAAACTGTAGGTGGCGGTGTTGTCATGAGCAGCAATCCAGGCTGCTCCTGCTTCAAAGGTTGGGGTTTCTAGGTATTCATCAAGAACTGGAAGCGCGCGTTCCCAACCGAGCCCAGCTACCGATGAGATGACAGCAACTGCTGATCCGCGAGGAACCATTCCGGCATCAATTGCACTTTCCACGAGGTGACGCTGCCCAAGGAAGAGTGTCTTTTCGATGCCTTCTTCTCCATCAGCCACGCCTGCGCATAGGAATACCGCATTCACAGGACCGTTAACTTTTGCGAGTGCAGCATCAATACCTGGACGGTCGCGCAAGTCCATCTGGATGTTTGTGACATCGGAGCGATTCCCGACAACAAGATCCATGACGGTTACTTTCGCGCCAAGTTCTAGGAGCAAACTTGCAAGGGCCTCGCCCATGCCGCTGCCGCCACCAACGATGAGGGCATGACGCCCGTCATAACGAAATGCTTCAATACCCATTTTAAACTCCCATAAATAGTGCATACACGACATATTGACTTCGTTGTTTTTCGCAAACCTTGCCGGATTGCTGACGAATTATTAGCACGGTAGATGGCAATTGTCTGCCGCTTTAAGCAAATAGCGAGTGCATGATTTTTCTTCGTGAAAATGCTTGCAGGCACTCGACTGTTCTGCGTATGCTCCTACAACATTTAGACGCATCCTCGATCGTGTCTCACCTGAGATACGAGTGACGCTTATCCTCCAAGAAGGTTGAATACATGACGTATGTAATCACCGAAGCGTGCATCGACATCTTGGATAAGACGTGCGTGAAAGAGTGCCCGGTTGATTGCATTTATGAAGGTTCGCGCGCTTTGTACATCAACCCTGAAGAGTGCATCGACTGCGGAGCCTGCGAGCCCGTCTGCCCAAGTGACGCGATTTACTACGAGGAAGAACTCCCTGAGGAAAGTCTGCTAAGTCTCGAGGACAACGCAAGATTTTTCACTCAAATACTCGAAGGACGCGACCTACCTATCGGGATGCCGCTAGGGGCCAAGGCCTTAGGACCGATAGGCATTGACACCCACCTGGTGCGCAATGCAGTTGTGAAACCCAGCGAATAAATAACTTTTCAGATGAAGTCAACTAAAGGAGAGCAATATGGCTGAATATGGTGCAGCGGAAGCTGTTTCAGATCCAGAGCTACAAGCCAAGTATGACGCCTGGCAGTACGAACGATCAAATAATCCCCGTGAGTACTACATCAACCTCAAGGCAAAATGTCCTGTTGATTTTGAACAGCACCGTAGTCCCGGCGGAGGCGATGTCGTCGCTGCTGTTATGAACCGCGCGGATATCGAAGAAGTCTTGAGAAACACAGAGGTCTTCACGAGCGTTATGAACATCATGGGCAGCGAAGAGCCGGTTATTCCTCTTGGTGTTGATCCACCGCTTCAGGCGATGTATCGCCGAGTACTTGACCCACTGTTTTCGCCAAAGAAAATGGCGGCCCTACAGCCAACCGTTGCCGCTCAGGTGAACGGCATGATTGACGCCTTCATTGATAAGGGTGAGGTCGAGTTCAGCGAAGAATTGGCTGTGCCTCTTCCTTGTCTTACCTTCCTTGCACTCCTTGGTCTTCCGGGTGACGAACTCGACGCAATGGTCAACTGGAAGAACATCATGATTCGCCCAGAAATTGTCGCGGGAAGTCGTGAAGCTGGCATGGAGTTGCAGGCGAATACAGCGATGGAAATCTATCAGCGGTTCGCCATGGAGATGGAAGCTCGTCGTAACGCACCACGTGACGATCTCATTTCATACTTCATGACAGTCACAGTTGAAGATGGGCGCAACCTCACTGACAGTGAAATTCTGCGCATTCTCTTCTTGTTGCTCGCTGCAGGATTGGACACTGTAACAATCTCGTTGCAGGCGATCTTCCATTACCTTGCACTCCATCCAGAAGCACAGCAATTGATTCACGATGACCCTACTCAGATCGACAACGTCATTGAAGAACTCTTGCGCTGGGAAACTCCCGTACAAAATGTCGGTCGTATTGCAAAGGTCGATACGGTGCTCTCCGGATGCCCAATTCCTGCAGGCACGCACGTGGTAGCCGCTCTTTCAGCCGCCAACGTGAGTGTGGATCAGCCAGACACGATGACCGTTGATCTCACCAGAGGCGACAAGTCGCACCTTTCATTTGGTGGCGGAAACCACCGTTGCTTGGGTTCGCACCTTGCGCGGATGGAACTGCGTACAGTGTTAACTGAATGGCACAAGCGCATACCGTTTTACTCGATCAAACCAGGCACTCAAATTGAGTGGGTGGCGTCATCTTTGCGTGGCATTGATTATTTGCCACTTGAGTGGAAAACAACGAAGGGTTAGTCATGAAGGTCTCAATTGACAGCGTTGCATGCCAAGGGCACGGTCGCTGCTACGAAATAGCACCAGATGTTTTCACCGATGATGATCGTGGTCGCGGCGAAGTCATTAACGCAGATGTTCCTGCGAACCTGCAAGATCAGGTTCGACGAGCAGTTGCTGCGTGCCCAGAGAAGGCAATTTCCTTCACTGAGTAACCTCAACTACTAAAGCGGGGTGGATGCCAATTGGCATCCACCCCGCTTTTACTTTGTAGCTAATTACTGAATTACAGGCCACTCTTTTCCAAAATATGCACAGTGCAAGAAGAACCCAAACCGATAACATGCGCCATTCCTGCTTTAGCGCCCTGAATCTGGCGAGGCCCTGCTTCACCACGTAGGTGAGTTGCAACTTCCCAGATATTGGCAATGCCGGTAGCGGCAATTGGGTGACCCTTTGATTGCAAGCCGCCCGAGACGTTGACGGGCATTCTTCCATCGCGCCAGGTTGCACCCGAATTGAAGAAATCAATTGCGCCACCTGGCTCACACAGCCCAAGGTTGTCGTAATGCACGAGTTCAGCAGCTGCGAAGCAGTCATGCAATTCAACGAGATCTAGATCGTCTGGTCCCAATCCAGCTTGCTCGTAGGCAGCTATGGCTGCATTGCGAGTCACTGTGCTCACATCTGCGAATTCCTGACTGGCTTCAGTCCAGGGATCAGATGCCAGGATCGAAGCGCTGATCTTGACTGCTCGACGTTGCTGTTCAAGTGAGAGTGTGCGCAACTTGGTTTCGCTCACAATCACCGAAGCAGCAGCACCATCGCAGTTTGCCGAACACATGGAACGCGTGTGTGGGTAGGCAATCATCGGATCGTTCATGATCTGCTCAAGTGACATCTTGTTTTGATACGCCGCATTTGGATTCAGCGTTGAGTGTGAGTGACTCTTCTCCGAGATGCGTGCAAAGAGTTCAAAGTCTGCCCGCGGGTCACTGTCGTTGTAGGCCATTCCTATTTGAGCAAACAGGCCAGCCATACCGCTCGTGCCGATGTAGCCATCAAGATTCTTGATAGCACCATTTCGCCCAGTTGGTGTCCAGTTCTCTGGTCCGCTATCCACTGAATTACCAGTAAGAAGGCCTGCGCCATAAAGCTTCTCGACGCCAACAGCAATGCCCATGTCGGCTTCGCCAGCTTTGATGGCCATGATGACTGCGCGCATCGCGGTTGAGCCAGTTGCGCAGGCGTTCGACACATTGAAAGACGGAATACCCGTCTGACCAATCTGCTTTTGCAAGCTCTGGCCGCTGGTGCCGCCACGAAGGTTCCCGTAGCCCATCACCTGCATGTCTTTCATAGTGACGCCAGCATCTTTCAATGCAGCTAGGGCTGCTTCAGCTGCAAGGTCCAAGACATCTTTATCGGCACGTTTGCCGAATGGGGTCATATGAATTCCGAGAATCCAAACATTTTCGCTCATGTGATTACCTCGTATCCCTAAACCGGCTCGAAGCCGAAACCGATGGCCTCGACGCCTTCAGCGTCTGTGCCAAGTGAGTAAGTCGTTAGTTGCACCTGCATGCCGCGGGTGATGATGTCCGGGTCTGGATCGACACCGATGATGTTCCCTGAAACAGTCATACCGCCACAGTCAATGATTGCAGCGCAGTAAGGCACAGGAACGCCCTTGGCATCGTGATGAACGATGGTGAAGGTCTTTAAAATCCCAGTAGTTGGCACTTCAAACTCTGCGAAAGTGCCGCCGAAGCATTTCGGGCAGGCATTGTGGCGTCCAAAGAACTTGGACTTACATGCTGTGCACTCTTGCGCAACCAGATGTGGTTGTGGTTCTAGTGCTAAATAATTGACGATAGGAATCGACAAGGCTCCTCCTTGGGCTCATGGCTATAGGAAGAACTTAGGCAAAAACTATGCTCCCCGTAGGGAACTTCGCCTAATTGCTACATGAGTGAACGAAGTAGTTCCACAGTTGTGACGGGATCCACACCAGCAGGAATCGTGATGTCCAAACTCGTGACTCCGGATTCCTTATACGCGGCGAGTCGCTCTGCCACGAAAGAAGCCGAGCCGACCAACGTGGCCTGATCTAGCCACGCCTGCGGCACTGCGGCAGCAGCCTCTTCGCGCTTACCGGTGAGAAAGAATTCTTGGATAGCCAGAGCTTCATCAACCCAGCCCATCCGCTGCGCCAGATCGTTATAGAAATTGGCATTTCGGGCACCCATGCCGCCGACATACAAGGCAATGTGATTGCGCATGCCTTGGAGCAAGGCTTCACGATCCAGATTCTCACCGATTGCGACGGTGGTGTTAGCCACGATGTCTAGGGCCGGAAGTTCAGCTGAACGATTTGCTAGTCCGGGCTTAAGTGCCGAACCAAAGACCTGTTCCGCCTGTTCTGGCACCCAGAAGAAGGGCAGCCAGCCTTCGGCAATTTCAGCTGCAGTTTGTACCGACTTGTCGCCAAGGGCCGCAAGATAAATAGGCACGTTCGCGCGGTCAGGTTTGTTGATGAGCTTGAGCGGCTTGCCCAGACCTGTTCCGCCGGCTTCCTTGGTCAGGGGCACGCTTACTGTGTCACCGGAGAACTCCACCACTTCACGGGCCACGATTTTGCGAACGATCTCAACAACTTCTTTGGTACGTGTGAGCGGCTTGGAATACGCCATGCCGTGGAAGCCTTCAACTACCTGTGGCCCTGAAGCGCCCAGGCCAAGATGGAATCGACCACTGCTGAGGTGATCACAACCGGCAGCCGTCATACCGAGCACGCCAGGAGTTCGGCTGTACACATTCAAAATAGCCGTGCCCAACCCAAGAGTTGTCGTCTTAGCTGCGAGATACCCGATCGCAGAGACCGCATCGAAGCTATAAGCCTCTTGTAGCCAAAGCAGATCAAGTCCAGCCTTCTCGAGATCTTGAATCGTCGGGGTAAGAGCAACGACATCTTTGGTGTAATCCAAAGTGTAAGACAAGCGCATGACGAGACCTTTCAGACGAGGTGCGTGGACTAACTCTAAATGCCAAATCCCAATTCGTTACTGCGGCGTTCAATTTTTCTTAAAATTTTAGGGCGTAATGCATATCCCACGAGGATCGCGACGAAACATCCATAGGCAAGCACCACGCGCATAGAAGTGTGTTCAGCAACAAAGCCGGCTAGCAGCATGCCGATAGGCACTGTTCCGCCCAATGCAGTCATCCATAGACCCATGAGATGTCCTCGCCGTTCAAGACTCACGTGTGTCTGCGCACTGGCGTTAAGTGAGATGACCACGAGTTGATAGGAGATTCCGAGGACGTAAATAATCGGATAAGCAAACATGGGTTGGCTCGCGAATACTAAAACAGCCATCATCCCTGCAACGCCAATCAAGCCAAACTGAATCACGCGGAAGGGGTCGCGTTTAACGAGGAAAGTGCTGAGAGCGATGGCTCCGGTAACAGCGCCGCCACCAAGACATGCGTAAAGCCAGCCGTAACTTGAGCTCTTTACGTTAATACCGAAATCTTCACCGGCGATGGTCGGCAGTTGGTAGAGGAAAGTTAGTGTCAGTAACGCAAGCGCAAAGATACTGATGATGATTCTTCGAACGTACGGATCCAGTTTCATCATCTGGATACCACCGCCAATGCCGGCGTCCGAGCCGGAAAGTTTCTTGCGCGGTGGAAAGCGAATAAAGAAAACAGCCAACATCACGAATGAGAAACTGGCTGCATTAAGCAGCATCACGCCTGAGGCGCCAATGATTGGGAAAAGGATTCCGCCAATTGCAGGCCCGATGACTCGCGCCATGTTCATTTGTGTTGAGTTCAAAGACACTGCTGCGCGTAGATTTTCTGGCCCCACCAAACTAGGCACGGACGATCCCCAGGCAGGCGCGATGAGCGCATTACCGATACCAACACCAAGCACGCAAGCAAAGGCTGATGGGAAATGAAGTTCAGGAGAACGTAAAACAAATGCTAGAGCGATAACGCAAGCCACCTGTAAACTTTGCAGAATCAAGATGTATGTACGAACGTCAAATTTATCGGTCAACCAGCCTCCGACAGTTGGCAAGAAAATCATTGGTCCGAGTTGTGCGAAGGTAATTAAGCCAACATAAAGTGGCGATCCAGTTTGGCTATATACGTAGGCGCCAAGAACAACTGTCTGCATCCAGGTGCCGATTTGGGAAAGAAATGATCCAATGAGCATGTAACGAAAAGCCCGCACCTTCAGTGCAGATCTGGCAGTGCCAGTCTGTTGCGGGCGCGGGCTAATCGATGAACCTGTTGGGGTTGAGGTCAACGAATTAGTGGGTCTCGAGGCATTCCAAGGATTCGCTCGGCGATCACGTTGCGGCTAATTTCTGAAGTTCCACCAGCGATCGTGAGACAGCGGTTGAACACATACTGGTAGGTGATCGATCCGTTTTCTCCGTCGACTCCGGCATCTCCCAGCAGTTTCATAGCAAGTTCAGTTGAAGACTGAGCAAGTTCTGAAACCAACACCTTGGTGATGTTGCCTTCTGCGCCTGGGCCTGAACCGATAACGGCACGGGTCGCGGCACGAAGATTTAACAAACGAATAACTTGCTCATTCGCAATGGTCTTGCCCACTTCACGATCGTGACCCACATCTGCTTGAACACCGCCAGGGAGCAGGTCAATCAGATCGTATGCATCAATTCCCTCGCGGGCCTGTCCGCCGATGGTGACACGTTCGTTTCCAAGTGTTGCGCGAGCGACTGCCCAACCATTGTTTACGTCACCAACGACATCTGCATCCGGTACGAATACTGAATCAAAGAAGACTTCGTTGAACATTGTGTCGCCACTATTTTCGCGAAGCGGACGGATCGTGACACCTGGAGCATCCATCTTGATAACCATTGCTGTTACACCCTTGTGCTTTGCAGCATCAGGATCTGTGCGCACTGTTGCTAAGCCAAACTGGCAGTACTGGGCTCCTGAAGTCCACACCTTTTGGCCATCAACGCGCCAACCACCTTCAACCTTGACTCCCTTGGTTGATACTGCAGCAGCATCTGAGCCGGCGCCTGGCTCGGAGAACAACTGGCACCACACGGTTTCACCGAGCATTGCTGGACGAAGCCAGCGCTGAACCTGATCTTCGGTGGCCAATTGTGAGAGCGTCAAGCCAACCCAGCCAGTGATTCCCAGGTTAGGAACATCAATCCCAGTAAATTCTTCCTCAATCACGATCTGCTCGATGGCAGATGCCTGACGACCCCATGGCTTGCCCCAATGCGGAACCAGGTATCCGGACTCAAAGAGCACGCGACGTTGGTCAGCTTCGGATGCGGCGTGGTAGGCGGCAACTGCAGCCTTGGCATCGGCTCGGAAGCTTTCAGCCTCTGGAGGTAGATCAAATGCATAGACGCGCTGATTGCCGTTTGCGCTGAGCGCAGTGAGTTCTGCGGCAGCATCGTCAGCATTTCCGAAGAGAACTGACAGTGCAGCAGACCGCTTGAAGTACAAATGCGCATCGTGCTCCCAAGTGAAGCCAATGCCACCGTGAATTTGAATATTCTTGCGGGCGTTGAATTCAAAAGCGGGAAGCGCCAACGCAGCAGCAGCCGCTGCAGCAACTGGGCCGTGCTTTGGATCGAGTCCGGTTCGGGCTGCATCCCAAGCAAGAGCCGTAGCCATTTCGGTTTGGATCAACATATTTGCGCAGTGATGCTTAATCGCCTGGAATGTTGAAATTGTGCGACCGAACTGCTCACGGATCTTGGTGTATTCCGTTGCCATTTCTGAAGTAACGCGTGCCCCACCCGAAGCTTCAGCAGATGCAAGAACTCGACCAATGCGATGGGCCAGCTCGCCGCCGCCAACGATTACTTCAGCAGCAACGTCGTTCAACTCCACCTTCGCGTTGCGGCGGGATTCGTCAACTGACTTATTTGGCGTGATCGTCGCGCTCGCTGCCGGAACAATCACCAAATCTTTGCCGATGACGAAGGCAAGATGGGTAGCTAACTCAGCTGAGGTCACTGCTTTTGCAGTTCCGCTGACTTTCCCGCCTGCAAGTACAAGTTCATTGTGGAGCGCAAAGCCAGCGATGGAATCACCTTGAGCAAATCCAGGAAGCAAGGATTGCTTTTGAGTGTCGGACCCGGCGGCCGCGATAGTTGCAGACACCACAACAGTGGGCAGGAAAGCGCCAGGTGCAACAACGCGACCAAGTTCTTCAACCACGATTGCGAGCTCTTCTAGGCCATAGCCCTGGCCACCGACATCTTCCAAGAGATGCAGACCAAACATGCCGTTGTCTTTGAAGGCTGCCCAGAAGGCAGGTGTGACTTCCTTCTCAGCATCCAATGTTGCCCGAGCCTGCGCTACGCCGCCATTGTCAGCAAGCAGGGAGCGTGCAACATCGGCGAGTGAGCGGTGCTCTTCAGTCAGCGCGAGGGACATGGAAATTCCTTTCACAGAACGGCTATCGAGGTTGTTAAAGAATAATAGCGGAATTGTACAACTCTTTAGCCCAAATGACCGGAAAACGAAAAAGGGCCCAGTCCACGAGGACCGGACCCTTTTTCAAGGGAACTGAATTTAGGTGACCGCTCCTGCGATTTTCATCTCTAGGAGGCGTTCTTCTGAGATTCCAAGTTCAGCGATGATCTGATCGGTGTGCTCAGCAAACTGAGGGGCACGAGTCAGAGTTGGGTTCTCCTCGTCGAACAGCACTGGCGTTGCAATGAGTTCGCGATTCTTGCCTTCGGCATCGACCACAGTTGCGACTAAACCATTGTCACGCAAGCCCTTGTCCTGGCTGATTTCCCAGAAGTCCTGCACAACAGCCCATTGGCCAGTTTGCGTGCCAAGGATTGCCTTGAGTTCTTCTAAGTTCATCGACGCGAAAAGTTCAGTTATCCATTGGCGCGCGATAAAGCCATTATTGACAACCAACATTGCCTCAGCGAAGCGCTCGTCAGCCTTCCATTCAGGCTTATTGAACGCATCGCAGAACATTGGCCAGTACAGGCCTGGCTGCAACATGGTGAGCATGATGAAACGGCCATCTTTTGTGCGGTAGGCGCCAGTGAGTGGGTTGCCAGGGGTTCCGGGAACCTGAACACGTGATGGGGCAGGGGTGGGGCCACCAAGCAGCATTGCCAAGTTTGAGCCGAACTGCGTTGTCCAGGCGCCAACACCGAGCAGGGATACGTCAACGACGGATGCCTCACCGGTGACGGCACGCTTGTAAAGAGCAGCGGCGACGCCACCAGCAATGGTCATGCCGCCAGTGTTGTCACCAAAGGCTCCCGTTGGCATACCCGTCAGTTCTTTTGCGTCATCCCAGGTGGTTCCCCAGCCGGCGCCGCTGCGTGCCCAGAAACCTGTGGAGTCATAGCCGCCCTTAGCGCGTTCTTCGCCCTTATTACCAAAGGCGGTTCCGCGCATGTAAATGATGTTGGGGTTGATCGCTTTGATCTGATCAACGTCGATTCCCATCTTGCGGCGAGGCCCTGGCAGGAAGTTAGTGAGCAAAACGTCACTCTTCAACACGAGTTCACGCAGGATTTCTTGGGCCTCAGGCTTAGTGAGGTCAAGGCCGATGCTGCGCTTGCCGCGGTTAGGGCCTTCCATAATTGGGTAGAAGGTTGAACCGGGAACCAAGGCGTCAAGGCCCATGACGCGAACCAAGCCGCGCTGAGCGTCGCCGGTCACTGCATGCTCAACCTTGATGACGTCAGCACCCCAGTCGGCAAGGACTGCTCCAGCTGCAGGGACAAAAGTGAACTGCGCGATCTCAAGGACGCGCACCCCCTTCATTGGACCAGTCATGAATGCTCCTTTTAATGAATCGGATCGTTAGCAGGCCTCACCGTAATGGTTTCGGTAGGCAATTCGCCAGACTTTAGCAACCCAAAAATAAATTCTGAAAATAATCCCGATTAACCCCTTGCGGGAAGTTATCGTAAGTATTACGGTAACTGGTATCGGTCAACGCCGACCTGGTTCTACCTACGAAGGAACCATCCCTGCTTGATGAGGAGGAAACATGCTCGAGAAAGACGTACAGATCATCAGTGTCGATGACCATGTCATCGAACATCCAAATGTTTGGCTAGATCGCCTTCCTGCAAAGTTCAAAGAAGCAGGCCCTAACCTCGTTCGTGACGCAGTCAACGGCGACCATTGGACCTTTGAAGGCGAACCGGCTGGAAACTTCGCACTTAATGCTGTTGTTGGCCGCGCAAAAGAAGACATTGCGATGGACCCGCGCTCATATGACGACATGCGTGATGGCTGCCATGACATTCATGAGCGCATCAAGGACATGGACATTGAAGGAGTTCATGCACAGTTGAACTTCCCAAACATGCCTGGTTTCGCTGGAACAACTCTTGCGATGGCCAAGGACAAGGAACTTGGACTTGCATCCATTCAGGCATACAACGACTTCATCATTGATGAATGGTGTGCTCCATACCCAGATCGCCAGATTCCTTTGATGATCATGCCTTGGTGGGATGTTGACCTCATGGTCAAGGAAATCCACCGCACAGCTGACAAGGGTGGCAAGAGCTTCACCTTCGTTGAACTTCCACACAAGTTGGGACTGCCTTCTTGGCACACCGATCACTGGAACCCAATGTTGCAGGCAGCCCAAGAGCGCGATATGCCAATCAGCATCCACTTCGGTTCCGGCGGAGCACCACTTGGTGTTTCACAAGAAGGTATGTCGACCAACTTCACCGTTGGTATTTCACTCTTCGCACTGAACTCAGCAATGGCCACAGCAGAGTTGCTGTTGTCACCTGTATTCCACAACTACCCAGGTGTGAAGTTCATCCTGAGTGAAGGTGGAATCGGCTGGGTTCCTTACATGCTGGAGCGCATCGACTACGTCTGGGATCGTCACCGTTGGTACAACGATGTCAACCGCGAAGTCAAGCCTTCTTCATTGTGGAAGACCAACATGTATGCACCATTTATCTATGACGATGCCGGCATCTTCTCCCGTCACCTCATCGGTATCGAGAACATCATGTTTGAGTCCGATTACCCACACTCAGACTGCAACTGGCCACACACCCGCAAGATGCTCGAAGAGTCACTTGCGAATGTGCCAAATGATGAAGCTCGTTTGATCGCAGAAGGAAACGCTCGTCGCGTGTACAACTTCCCACGCACAAGCTAATACGAACCAAAAGTTAAATGCAGTGCCCGGATTTTTCGGGCACTGCATTTTTCTTAGCAAAACGGTTGCACGAAGTTCCAAGGATCCCTAACGTGCTAAATCGAAGCGAATACACCACTAGTTATTGAACGGAGCACCCTTGAGTAACTCATTGCCGCTTGCTGGCCGAGTGACGTTGATTACCGGCGCCGGACGAGGCATTGGACGCGAACACGCGCTTGCGTTTGCTCGACTTGGCTCCGCCGTCGTAGTAAATGATTTCGGTGGTGCAGGCGACGGATCCGGTAGTTCTCATGAACCAGCCGAGCAGGTTGTCGCTGAAATTCGTGCATTGGGTGGTCATGCTGTTGCACAATTCGGAGATGTTTCTGACCCTGTCTGCGCTCAAGAAATGGTTGAGCTCGCACTTAATGAGTTTGGCGACATTCATACGCTGGTGAACAACGCAGGAAACCTTCGCGATAAGACCATTCTCAATATGTCGGTTGAAGACTTTGATTCAGTGATCAATGTTCATCTCAGAGGTACTTTTCTCACGACTCAAGCCGTCGGTCGATATTGGAAAGGCGCGGTTAAGGAGGGCAAGGCGCAGGATCCGCGCATCGTCAACACCACGTCAGGCAGTGGCTTATTTGGTAATTTTGGGCAAGGCAATTATTCCCCAGCCAAAGCTGGGATTGCTGCTTTCACGATTGTGACTTCCCTAGAATTTGCACGGATGGGAGTGCTGGCAAATTGCATCGCCCCAATAGCTAAAACGCGATTACTCGGAACTGTCGGAACACCAGTGGAACTCGATGAAGGCTACGACCCTTTTAATCCTGCCTTTATTTCTCATACGGTTTCATGGCTGGGCGGTCCTGATTGTTCGGTGACCGGGCGTGCTTTCAGTGTTGTTGGCGGTTACATCGGAGTGGCCGAAGGTTGGCAGATTGGAGCTGAAGTGTTCAATGCTGATGGCCCGCTCACCTATGAAATGATCAATGAGTTGCTGCCAGAAGCAGTTGCAAAATCAAAGCCCAATGCAACGCCAGGTGCTTCACATCCCTATTAATCCCATAACACGACAACGAAAGGTTGCACGATGGAGCATTACTCGGCACCAGATATCGAGACCTGGAAAGAGGCAGGTCTGGATTTCTATGTGAAGAATCAAGTTGCCTACATCATCTTGAATCGCCCCCATATCAAGAATGCTGTGACGCATCCGCTGCGGAACGCAATCTTGAAGGCACTTGATGAAGTCAACATCAATGCTGATATTCGAGCTGCTGTCATTCATGGCGCAGGCGGTGCCTTTTGCTCAGGTGCGGATCTCACCCAACCCGATCACACCGAGATTCCAGTTGAGCACCGTCGTGGAGCCCACCACCATGTGGCTCGAGAAGATGGCCTTATGTTCGGGTGGTACCGCATTATTGAAAAAATGTGGCACAACACTAAGCCGATCGTTACCGCGGTGGATGGTGCGGCATATGGGTTTGGCTGCAACTTCGGTTTTGCGGGCGATTACGTCGTCGCTGGTGACACGGCACGCTTCTGCGAAATCTTCGTTACCCGAGGGCTTCCACTGGAGGCCAGCGGTCCGTACTTACTCACTCGTAGTTTGAGTCCTGTGCGCGCTAAGGAAATTGCGCTTTTCGGTGAGCCGCTTCCAGCAGCGAAGGCCCTGGACTGGGGTTTGGTGAATGTTGTCGTTCCTGCTGCTGAGGTGCTAACCAAGGCGACTGAGGTTGCTGAGCGCTTGGCCAACGGGCCAACGATCATGATTGGCCAGATCAAGGCCCAGATCAACGATGCCTACGATCAAAACATGCGGCAAACCTGGAAAGATGAAGTCACGTATCTTGGTCTTGGATCCGGGTCAGATAGCCAAGAAGCCATGCTGGCTTTCAAAGAAAAACGCGCTCCTAAATTCACTGGGCGCTAAATCGCATTGAACAATCGGGTTGCACTTTGGAAGCTCACGGTGTAACCCGATTGTTCGTTTACTGAGCTAAAAGCAACGTAGAGTTGGATGCAACATTTCGAAAGGCATCAATATGGCTCCAAAGCTTCTCAAGGTGAGCGCCACCGCGCAGTCGACAGCTTCGCCCGAGGCAGTCTTTGCGTTGCTGGCATCGGGTGAAACTTGGCCTCGATGGTCGCCGATCAAAACATACGCTCTACATACACCAGGCGTGGACGGCGGTGAAAGTGTTGGAGCAGTTCGTCAGTGGAACAGCGGTCTAATGATGAACCTTGAACAGATCGTTGAGCTGCAGGCTCCTACGAAGTTTGCTTACACATTGAATCAAAGCAAGATCGTTGGAGTGAAGAACTACCGCGCCGATGTGGACATCGTCGCAACAACTACAGGATGCACCGTGACGTGGAGTTCAGTGTTTTACCCGAAAGTGGCGGGCACCGGTTGGTTCTGGCAGTTTGCACTTGGCAAGTTAAGTAACCAGCTCGCTACTGGTGTCGCAACCTACGCAGCAACACGAGTAGCAAACTAACTACTCAGTCTCCTATTTACTCAGCTGTAAGAAGTGCGCAGGCAGCGAATCCACCCACTGCGTTACTCACAACACCAACTTCAGGCTTCTTTGGTAGCGCCCGATCGCCAGCTGTTCCGCGTAGTTGGCGGGTTACTTCGATGAAGAAGTTGGCACCATGGCGTCGCCCAACATTGCAAGCTCCACCATCAGTGTTTGTTGGCAATGAGCCAGTAGCACTCGTTGCCCCGGAGCGCACAAATGCGCCGCTCTCACCTTCGCCGCAGAAACCGAGTGCCTCAAACCACTGCATCGCGATGAAGCTGAAGCCGTCGTACAGACCTGCAGTGTCAACATCACTTGGCTTGAGTGAAGTGCGACTCCACATCCGCTTTGATGCCATCCATGGGGATGAATGAGTCATGTCCCCAACGAGGCTGAAGTCAGCTTCCTTGGTTGTGCCGTTAGCCCAGGAATCAAAGAACACAGGCTTCTGCTTCATATCTCGTGCGCGCTCTTCAGTCGTGAAAATCAATGCACTTGATGAGTCAACTGGGTAGTCGCAGTCAAATAAGTGCAGTGGCTTTGCGATGTAGCGCGAGTTGAGGTAATCCTCCATGGTGAGTTCTTCATGGAAGAAGGATTCTGTTGGGTTAGCAACAGCAAACTTGCGTTGAGCAATTGCAAAGGCGCCGAAGTCTTCTTCAGTAGAGCCATACATCGCCATGTGGCGTTGCATATACATGCCAGCCCAATGAGAGCCAGCGAATGAACCGTAGGGCTGGCTTAGTTGCTGGTTTCCTGCAATGCGTGCGCCAACGGCCCTACCGCCACCGGCCGCACCATCTTTATGGACGGTGCGAAGAGTCAATACTGTTTCAGCTGATCCAGAGGCGATCGCAGCAATGGCGTGCATTGCGGCAACGCTGTATGCGGCTCCGTCAACGTTTCCAGAATAGAACGCAAGGTCAGGAATGCCGAGCATCGCTGCGGTGTGTGTTGATGACACGAATTGATGCGGGAAACTGTGAACAACAACCCCATCAATATCCGTTGGTTTAATGCCTGCATCGTTCATTGCGGCAACGCTTGCTTGTGCTGTGAGCTTGTCAAGTGTGTAGCCGGTTCCGCGGCTCACATCTGAATAACCGACACCAACAATTGCTACACGATTCTTTTTAGCCATAAGTAACTCCTGAAAGGTGAATGCCAGTAATTACTGGGCTGCTGGATGGAAGACGGGAAGCATGAAACCTTCGCCAAGCGGCTGAAATGTCACCTCGACACGATCCCCGACTTTGACGTCATCAGGATTTACATCGACGATATTGGTGATCATTTTGAGACCTGGCTGGTCATCTAGCTCGACTACTGCAAGCACGAATGGCAGTTTGTCTTCAAACCATGGATGGAAGGCTTGAGTTGAAATACAGAATGTGTAGACCGTTCCTTTGCCAGAGACGGCTGCAGCTCCGAGGTCAAAGCTCAAACAAGCTGAGCAGACTGGCTCAGGTGCATGCTGGAAGTGACCGCATGTATTGCAGCGTTGAATAACTAATTGACCTTTACCTGCGCCTTCCCAAAATGCGGCAGTCAACTCGTTAGGTAACGGAAGCGGCGGTGATACATCAGTTGTCATTTTTCCTTTTCCTATTCGCTGTCTTCTGGCCAGAGCGCGTCGTCGGTGAGTCCACCGAGTCCGCGTGGGCCACCATCGATTGAAAGTGTTTGTCCAGTTATCCAACTGCTCATATCGCTCACAAAAAACAAAGCCCCATTTGCGATGTCGATGGGCCAACCAACTCGGCGAAGAGGCACGTCAGCTCCCATGCTGTCGGCGTCCATTCCAAAGCGTTCCCATGAGCGAAGGGCACCCTCTGATGCAACGCCGCCAACTGCAATGGCATTTGCGCGAATACCTTTTGGTCCCCACTCGGCTGCGATTACTCGAGTGAACATCTGCAGTCCCGCCTTACCTGCTGAGTAGGCAGCTCCGCCTTTCACACCCGAGACTCCGGCCGCCGAAGACATGGAGACGATCGCCGCATGCTTGGACTTGAGCAGGTGCGGAAGGGCTGCTTGAGAACACAGATAAGCAGAGGTGAGATTGAGTTCGATTGCATTTCTAAAACGGTCGGGTGGCATATCTTTTGTCGGAAACATGTATGCGCCACCGGCGTTATTAATCAAAATATCGATTTGGCCGAATTCACTTACTGTGGTGTCAATCAGGTTTTGAACTTGGTCGTCTTCGCGCACATCGGTTTGAACAGCGAGAGCGCGTCGGCCAGTGGCAGCGGTAATTTCTGCAGCGGTGGTGTGAAGGCGGTCGACTTTGCGGCCAGCAAGCACAACATCAGCGCCATGTTCGGTGAAGAGTCGGGCGATGGTTGCGCCGATACCAGTGCCTCCACCGGTCACAATTGCAACGCGCCCCGTGAGATCCATCATGTCCATGTGCCACTCTCCAGATTCGATGTGATGCCACCGTAAGTGTTTCGATAACTCTTGTCAGGGTTTCGAAGAATCTGATTCTGAATGTTTGTTCAACATTTCGGACGATCAGATACGCTCATCGGAATAGATGTACGCCGTATACCTGAGGATGAGTTGTGCCCTACGAACTGCCAGTCATCGGTCGACCTATCACCACTGGTGTGAGCGGTCCAAGTAATCCGAGCCCAGACCGACGCCCAGATTCGATTCGACGCACGGCCACGCTCGACTTGGATTATCCAGACGGATTAGCGGGAAATCGGCGAGTGCGGGCCCGGGCCCGCGACCTGTTGAGCAGCGAGGGCGGGGATAAAGTCTTGGCCGACGACGTGCTCGTAGCTTCTGTCGCGCCAGATCGCTCATACCTTTCAATCTTCAGTTTTCCCGATCGGCCGGCGCTTCAAGAGATGGTTGGCCCGCGAGGCAGGAACAATTCCCGGCGAGCGATGGGTGAACTTGTTCCAGAAGAAAAAGCGGCGGGCACCCCGCTATTCCTTCTCCTCGATGACCTTCCAGCAATTTCACTGATTTCAGGCCAGATTGCTATTGAGTGGTTGCCACCAGAACAAAGAACTTCACCTCGTAACGGGGATTACCAATCGCCGGTCGGAATCTGTGCGGGTTTTCAAGAAGGTTCAAACGCAATTGGCCCAGACGGCAAGAATCTCCTTATTCATCAGGTGCAGTCCGTTGGGCCACTCACGCGTGAAGATGATTCGTTGGCCTGGCACAAGTTCCAAGAGGAAACTGATCAACCAGCGATGCGCAGAGTTCGACGCATAGATGTGTGGGTTGACGAGGTCATTCACGTGGACGCTTTTTTCCAAGACAGTTGCACGACCCCTGAACATGGTCGTGTTGCTGTGCACGAATATTGCGTGACGGCTACCGCGGATTTAGAAACAGGAGTTCTGCTTTCAGTTTTCGCCGACCCTCGAATTTTGCCATTTGATTCCTGCCCGGAAGCAGCCGGCAATGTAGATCGAATGATTGGTATTCCATTGAAGGAGTTTCGCGAGGCTGTACTTGATCGGTTACCGGGAACGCTTGGATGCACTCACTTGAACGATGCACTGAGGGCCTTGGCTGAAGTGCCTGTCATGGTCAACACAATTCGGTAGAATGCTGACATAGCCGGTACTCGCAGAGACCGGACGATGAAAGGTTTGGCATGGCTGTTGTTGTACCTCCCGGGATTCAACCCATTGGTCCCGCGATTGCATCTCCGATGCGTCGACCTGGTTCGATTCGGCGAACTTCAACAATCGATGCGACGTGGGAAAGAGATGCCCGAGAGGCACCCATGCACTTATTGGGTCGAAGCCGAGACCTGCTGACGCCAGTTGACGATTCATCCCCGATAGTTTTGTGTGAGGACACGCTCAGTGCAGTCGCTGGGCCGGATCGAGTTCTCACTGAGATATCCACGACGCCTGAGTTAGAGAAGCTTGAAGTATTGGTTGGGCTTAAAGGCGGCCTACGAGCGAAAATAGTTGAGACTTTCCCTGAACTCGTTCAAGAGGGACGGCCCTTGTATCTTCTGCTCGATGATATTTCGGGCGCTACCTTGGTCTCGGGATTCACATTCACACACTGGGATCCAGCAGGCGTTGGGATCTTCAATAACGATGTAGATCCTGCATTAAAGTCACGCAAGTTGAGCATGGTGAATATTTGTGCGGGATTTCAAGAAGGATCAAGCGCACTTGGTGTGGATGGCCCTCCGGCTAAACACTCGATCCAGCCAGTTGAGAATTTACCGGTAGGCGATGATCCATTTGCTTGGCATGAGCTATTTGACACACAGAGAGTTTCTGCTCGCCGCGCACGGCGCATAGATGTTTGGCGCGAAGGCAATGAGTGGGTTATTGACGCATTTTTTCAGGATTCTGGCACGTCACCTTCGGGTCAGCGCATAGCTGTGCATGAGTACACCGTGGCTGCACGAGTTGATGGCAGTACCGGAATAGTGATTGCTATTAAAGCGATCCCTCAAGTACTGCCCTTTCAGGAATGCCCGATGGCAACTCTTGCAGTTGGTCGATTGGTTGGGCAAAAGATCCGGGAATTCAGAACAGTGGTCAATGAATTACTGCCCGGCAGTGATGGATGCACCCACATGAATGACACCCTTCGTGCACTTGCTGAAGTGCCGATGCTCGTTGAACAGTTGCCGAAATAAATTACCTTTGAGAAAGCGTTTGAAATCCTATTCAAAGAGCCAGATCAAGAAGATGGCGTGATTGCTACGTCGCGAATTTTGTAAGCCTCTGGATCTTTTGGCGGATGCATCATGGTGACTTCATCGGTTGTGGTGTCGAGAACCGCATACGACAACATTCCGTACGCACCTGGCTCGCGTGAAAATGTGAGCGATCCAGGGTTGATAACTAGGGTGCGGCCGAAACGTTCAACCATGGGTACGTGGGTGTGGCCAAGGATTAAGTAATCAGCATCTAACTCATCGCATTTAGCGAATAAGGGGTCACCCGAATAGAGGTAGTGCCCTTTAGGAGCCCAAGGATTTGCATGTGTCATTAATAGTGTTTTGCCATTGATTTGGGTGCGGATTTCATCGGGTGCTGCACCTATCGAATCAAGATTTGACTTCCGCACGTGCGGAGCAGAGCGCGCACCCTCACCATGGGGCCCCATCAAGACCCATTCATGGTTGCCTTGGATGTAACGAATGTTATTTTCGCTGATGATTTCAGCGACCTCATTGCTCATTCGATATTCGTAGTGCGCATCTCCTGCACAAAGAATCTCGTCCACGCCATCAGCGATCATTGCCATCACCGTAAGTTTTAGGTGTTCATCCTGGCAATGGACATCAGAAACGATGCCAAGTCTCACGTTTACTCCTCATCGGGCATTGTGCCGCGAAACGACTCTAGGCCAGCGACGAGAATGTCATGGCGAATCGCTCTAAAAAATTCACTTTTTTCAGAATCTGACAGTTGCCGCCAATGACTGGCTACGCTCACTGAGATGGTCTTGGATGATCCTTTGCCCGTGCGCTGTGCACCACCAGCAAGTTGACGATCGAGTAGGGAAGCGCCGAAGCCTTGGGTGTAGAGGACGGAAAGCCCAAAGACAGCTTCGCGCTGACTGAATCCGCCATCGAGCAACACTTGGATGTAACTCTCCATCAGACGGGTGCCTTGCGGGGTGATCCGAGTTTCATAGATCAACGCATCAAATCCCGGGTACCTTGTGCGTTCGTCGTAATGTTGACGAGTGAGTTCCGCGAGGCGCTCTTTCCAGTCTCCGAAGTCGGCATCTGGCACCTTCACTTTGGTGAGCACTGAATCGACGATGAGGGCATTGAGGTCTTTTTTGTCTTTGACGTGGTGGTAAAGCGCCATCGGTGTGACTCCAAGCACCCGAGCAAGTGAGCGCATGCTTAATTGTTCGAAACCTTCAGTTCTGCCCAGTTCCAAGCCGACCCGGGCGATTTCCTCACGACTGAGCGCGGGATTCGCTGCTGGCTGACGCCGCCTCGATGGCTGTTTGGCAGCAGTCGTGGTCATACAGAACACCCTATCGGCCGACCAGAGGCGGATGAATTTCCCAGCGACTTGAGCGGAGAAATTCAAAGAATCTTGGAAAACACTTGACGTAGGCAAGTATACGGCGTATACCTGTCTATTACAGAAACAAGCGACCGAATCTTGGCGCTGAGTTGGCGTGCGTAGGCATGGCAGTCGGCCCAGATTCCATGCGAAAAAGGTGAGCATGACCATAAAAGACGCCACCGCGATTGTCGGTATCGGGCGCACCCCGTATTTCCGTCGCGGGCAGTCACTTCCGTTGACGAAGGTTGAGATGGCATGTCAGGCGATCATCGCCGCATGCGATGACGCAGGCCTCAGTGTGAAAGATATTGATGGCTTCGCGTATTACTCAGGCGGCTTTGATTCGGCCTGGCTTGCGCAGGTGCTTGGAATCCCCGAGGTGAAATTCACTGCTTCGCTCACTGGTGGCGGCGGCGGTGCATCTGCGGCCGTTGGTTTGGCATCTGCCGGAATCACTTCAGGTGACGCCAGCGTGGTGGTCAGTTTGATGACTCTCCAGCAAACTCCTGATGCACGTCTAGGTGCCGCATTCGCAACAAAGGGCAAGAGTGCGTATTCAGCGCCAAGCACTCCTCAAATGGATTTCGTTTTACCTTCAGGATTGTTTTCCCCTGGCCAGATGATGGCCCAGCTGGCTCGTCGGCATATGTACCTGTACGGCACCCGACGCGAGGCATTCGCTGAGATTGCAATTTCTCAACGAGAGAATGCAATCAAGCGTCCGACTGCTCGCTTCCAAGATCCGATAACGCTTGAGGATTACTTCGGCGCTCGCATGATTTCTGATCCGCTGTGTTTGTTTGATTACACGCAAGAAAACGACGGTGCTGTTGCCGTGATCACAACCAGCGCCGATCGCGCAAAAGACCTTCGGAAGCCTCCGGCATACATCATGGCTGCGACGCACGGCGGTGCCGGGCGTTGGGGTTCGGCGTATCAATTGATGCAGATGCCTGATGAGTATTTCGCATCATCTGGTCACCGCGAAGTTGCAAAGCGGATGTACGAAGCAGCTGGTGTTACGCCAGCCGACATTGATGTTGCTTTGTTGTACGACCACTTCTCACCGATGGTTCTTATGCAACTTGAAGATTACGGTTTCTGTGGAATCGGTGAAGGTGGTGACTTTGTTGAGGCTGGAAATATTCGTTACGGCACAGGATCTATTCCTGTGAATACCCACGGCGGAAACCTGTCTGAGGCTTACATCATCGGCATGACCCACGTGTACGAAGCTGTCGAGCAGATTCGCGGTGAAGCAGTTAATCAAGTTGAGAATTGCCAAATAGCACTCTCAACAGGCGGACCAGCATCCATCCCAACTAGTGGCTTGTTACTGCGGAGGTAATGAAATGAAATCAGCATTTGCAGCTTCAGGTATGGATCAGTTCGCAGATTTAAACCCTGACGCTTACACAATGAAGTTCTGGGAAGCAGCTCGCGAGCATCGCTTGGTTATTCCAGAATGCAATAAATGCGGCACCTTTCATATGCCGCCCACGGGTTTTTGCCATGAGTGCACCAGCCAAGATTTGAAATTTACTGAGGTTCCAGGCACCGGTGAGATTTATACGTTCACTATTGCTCGTCACGCGGTAATTCCTATGCTGCAAGCCGTTGTTCCTTACGCCATTGCAGTTATTGCGATCGATGGGGCTCCCGGCGTTCGCATGGTCGGCAACATGATTGATTGCGATATCGAAAAGCTCGAAATTGGCGACAAAGTCAAAGTTGTCTTTGACGACGTAAATGAAGAAGTCACGATTCCTCGATTCACCCTTGCCTAATTCTTCTGATTCCACCACTACGAAAGGGAATACCCCATGACAACAAAACTGTGGGCAAACTCCGGCGATTCACACTTCATCGAGCCGGATGACCTGTGGACCAAGGAACTGCCAAAATCCTTGGCGGATCTTGTTCCGCGTTCGGTCAAAGATGAAGATGGTCTTTGGGAGACCGTGTACGTAGACGGTCAATCATTTAGACGACGTCTGCCTAAAATGACTGGTGGAACCAAGGAGTTCTTTGAACTGGCCCAGCGGGCTCCCGGTTTCAAGGACTTCAGCAAGCGTATTGCAGATCAAGATGATGAAGGTGTCTGGGCTGAACTCGTTTTTCCTTCCCTTGGTATGTGGGCCGCTTCGTTTAAGACTCGCGAATTGTTAAAGGAAACAGCACGAATTACCAATGACTTCTCGGTGTCTGAAATCATGTCGCTATCGCCGCGCTTGTTGCCGACGGCTCAGATTTCAACCCTAGATGTGCAAGATGCCATTGATGAAATGCAGCGTTGCGCTGGTCTTGGCTTCAAGAGCGTGTTCTTCACCATCAGCCCGCATCCAATGCAGCAGGACTGGCACCACGATTACTGGAATCCGCTATGGGCCGCAATGGAAGAAGCAAAGATGGTTATTGCTTTCCACATCGGAACTGAGCCAATCGATATGGCAGCTGGTGAAGTCATTGGCATCACCTACCGTGGTCCGGGCGGTGCAGTGATGAACTACACCGAAACCACATTCTCTGGTCAGCGTGCCGTCATGAAGATGGTTGCTTCAGGCGCACTTGATCGTCACCCTGATCTCAAGGTGATGGTGTCCGAAGGCGGAGCTACTTGGGCTCCGTTCCTTGCTGACCGAATGGAAGAGGGCTACCGCCAGCATCACATGACGGTTCGTCCAAAGTTGAACCGTTCACCACGTGAAATTATTTATTCACAGGTCTACGCATCCTTCCAGCATGACCCAACTGCGGTGTCAGCCTGCCGCGACATGGGCTTCAATAACGTGATGTGGGGTTCTGATTACCCACACCTCGAAGGCACCTATGGGCACACCCAGCAGACTCTCCACGAACTTTTTGACGGAGTCGACGCAGCCACTTCCGATCGCATTCGTTTCGGCGCATTCGAAGAACTCTTCCCAAGCGCGCCAAAAGCACCAGCAGATATCCGTAACTAGGTAGATAACGGTGGGCGGCCCAAAGGGCTGCCCACCGTTCCTATTTCTAGGCCCGAAACATTGGAAGGCAGCCTCATGGCCGAATCAGAAGACAGTTTTATGGTGGATTCCCCACAGGAGCTACTGAAGGATGTGACCCTGGGCTATTGCGACGTGCAGTCTTTCGTCCCAGTCGAAGGCGGTTATGCAGGCCACTGCACATGTGGTGCCTGGGACGTGGTGATGCCAACGCACGAGCAGGCCCACGCAGCCGCAGTGGAGCACACGATGGAGATCACTCGCAAAGAGTTAGCCAAGCGCCTCGCGCAAGAGCAGACCGGGTAGCCAATTGTGGGCATGGGAGGCAGATCACATAGCCTTTGGCCTACCATCAGTGTCGAACAACCACCACAATCTGAATCCCACCGCGTTTGACCCCGGACGCCGGTGAGCCCTGAAAGGAAGATCAATGCCAGTAGCACCAGGTGCCCGTCTCCGTAACAACTCATCGACTTGTGAAGTCGTTGTTGTGAAGGCCCCAACCCAGGCCGGTGAACTTTCTTGCGCAGGCGTCGTCATGACGACCGAAGCTCGCGAGGGAACTGCCGCTGCAGGCGCCGGCGAGGTAATCGCCCTTGGAAAGCGCTACAGCAACGAAGAAGTTGGAATTGAAGTGTTGGTCGTTGCTCCAGGCGAAGGTCCATTGACCTTCGAAGGCGCAGAGCTAACACAGAAGCAAGCAACTGCGCTTCCAGCCTCTGATTAATACCTAGAACAAGGGAAGCGCCCAGATTGTTTGGGCGCTTCCCTTTTTTGATCAGCGTGGCCTTAGAAGATTCGAAAGTACTTGCGGAAAAACGCAAGCCGGTCTAAACGGATCGCTTACAAGATCAAAAATGCAAATAGGAAGTCCCGGTGGCATCGCCACCGGGACTTCCTATTGATTGCTTATTGACAGACTACGCGTTCAACGCTTCGTAACGTTGACGATATTCAGCTTTTGATGTTTCTTTGGTATCCACATCTGTTGCGAGTGCTCGGAGTGCACCAACATTGGCCTGATCCCTTGGCGTGTGCTTGAACGGATCCCAGTCGTAGAAATTGGCCACATTCTCATGCGTGATCATGTTGATTTCCTGATCACTGCAGTTAGCTCCCTGAAGTTCTTTCAGTAATAGTTCAGGTGAGTAAGGCCAGGTGCAATCTGAGTGTGGGTAATCGCATTCCCAAGCGATGGTGTGAGTGCCGTAGCGCTCGCGGGTAAGGAGAGCAGTTGGCTCAGTAATGAAGGCACCCAAGAAACTGTCTTTCCAAACTTGAGTAGGAGTCTTGCCCTTTGGCAAGGAATCAAGGTGTGTCCATGAATGGTTAATCATGTGGCGATCCATGCGATCAAGCAGGAACGGAATCCAGCCGAGGCCACCCTCGCTCATTGCGAACTTGATTTCAGGGATGCGCTTCAACACACCACTAGTGAGCAGGTCCGACGCAGCAATCGTGGAAACAAGTGCTGCGAGAATCACTATGTCGTCAGGGAGAACTTCCGCAGGACGCTTGATCAAACCAAAGCCACCACCGATGTGCATCGATGCAACCATTCCGGTGTCGACCAAAGCTTTGAAGATTGGATCCCAATAGCCAGATGCGAATGTGGGCATTCCAACGCCGTATGGGGTCTCGGGCATTGTGACCGAGCGACAGCCCACTTCCTTCTTTGAGAGACGATGAATTTCTTTTACAGACTCGTCGACATCAAAGAAAGGGAGGATGCCCATCGGGATGAAACGGCCTGGATACGCACCGCAGAGATCATCGATCAGATAATCGTTGTACGCCTGAATAGCTGCGAGCGACAACTTCTTATCAGGCAAGCTTGCAAGGTGCGTGCCAGCAAATCCTGGGAACGTCGGGAAGTTCATACCAGCAAGAACGCCGTTCACATTCATGTCGCGAACGCGCTGATGAATGTCATAGGTGCCTGGGCGCATCTCAGCTAGACCTGTGGGATCAAAGTTCCACTCTTCTTTTGGCCAAGATACGACCGCGCTGAGCCCTGGGCTACCCACGGCAACGCCCTGAAACATCCAGGCATCAACAGCCGGGTTATCGGGGTGCTTGACCAACTTCGGGGCTTGGTCTTTCAAGCTTTCGGGGAAATGCTTTTCAAACGTGTCGGCAGCTTCGATGATGTGATCGTCGACACTGACGAGAACCATGTCGTTGATTTCCATGTGCTTTCACTCTCCAAAATTCGACCAATTACGGAAATGCTTTCGATACCGAAACTTTGCCTCGTTTTGACTGAACATGATTAGGGCCTTTCGACCCTTCGTTGGGACCCAAAGTCACAACTATGTGAAAAGGCCTCGAAGAAGCAGTGAAGCCCGCTGACGACTCATCAGCGGGCTTCACTTGGTGCGATTTGAAACTAGGCGTGCGCTGCCAGGAAGCGACGGCGGTATTCATCCTTTGAGGTTTCAGCTGTGTCAACATCGGTTGAAAGCGATCGCAGGGCGCCAACGCTCGCCTGATCCTTAGGAGTGTGCTTGAACGGATCCCAACCAAAGAATCGTGAAGAGTTCTCCCACGTGATCATGTCGATTTCCCGATCGCTGCAGCCCGCAGTATTGAGCTCCTTGTGCAGGAGTTCAGGTGAATAAGGCCAGGTGCAATCCGAATGTGGGTAGTCACATTCCCAGGCGATCGTTTCAACTCCGTAGCGCTCGCGGGTCAGCAAGGCAGTTGGCTCAGTGATGAAGCAGGCAAGGAAGTTCTTCTTCCATACTTCGGTCGGGCTCATTCCCTTCGGAAGTGAGTCAAGGTGCGTCCAAGAGTGATTCACCATGTGACGGTCCATCCGATCAAGTAGGAATGGAATCCAACCCAGTCCGCCTTCGCTCATTGCAAACTTCATGTCAGGGAAGCGTTTGATGACTCCGCTGAGCATGATGTCCGTTGCCGCAACTGTCGACACCAACGCAGCAAGAATCACGATGTCATCCACTAGCGACGAGGCCGGTCGCTGAATCAATCCGAAGCCACCACCAATATGCAAACTCGCAACCATGTTGGTATCAACCATTGCCTTGAAGATGGGATCCCAATGACCGGATGCAAAGTCTGGTTGGCCGACACCGTACGGAGTTTCAGGCAGGGTGATCGACACGCATCCCTTTTTCGCAAGGCGATGAATTTCTTTCACAGATTCATCTATGTCGAAAAACGGAATAATGCACATAGGAATGAAACGGCCTGGATATGAGCCGACTAATTCATCCATCAAGAAGTCGTTGTAGGCCTTTACCGCGGCAAGCGCGAGTTGCTTATCGGGCATGCTTGCTAGGTGCGTTCCCGCAAAACCTGGGAACGTAGGAAAGTTCATTCCAGCGAGTACGCCATTCACATTCATGTCGCGAACGCGCTCATGGATGTCGTACGTACCTGGTCGCATTTCAGCAAGACCAGTGGGTTCGAAACCCCACTCTTCCTTGGGCCACGATACGACTGCCCCGAGACCGCCGGTAAATGAAGCAGTTCCCTGAAACTCCCATCGGTCGATGGCTGGATTATCTGGATCTTTAATCAGCTTGGGTGCTTGATCCTTGTACTTTGCGGGCATGTGATTGTCGAAGGTAGTGGGAGACTCAATGATGTGATCATCGATACTCAAAAGAATCATGTCGTTGATATTCATAAATAACCTTTCCCCGTTGGTGTTAGCCAATATTGTGGGACTCAATAAATCGACGGTAGAACTTTCGAAAGTCATCGACAAGCACTTTCCTATAAGTCCTATTCGCACTATTCATCACGGAAAGGCTCCACAATGGACTTGCAACTGACGGGTAAACGAGCGCTAGTAACAGGCAGCAGCAGCGGTATCGGCTCAGGAATCGCTCAGGAACTGGCCGCCGAGGGTGTTCTCGTGGTTGTGCACGGCCGAAATGTAGAACGCGCAAATGCTGTTGCTGAAAAAATCAATGCATCCGGTGGACAGGCGGCAGTGGCGATCGGGGACCTCTCAACCAATGAAGGTGCTGCGGCAGTGGCTGAAGCCGCTCTGGCCGCCTTCGGCGGGATCGACATTTTGGTGAATAACGCCGGTGGAAGTTTTGATACTCCGGATCCTTCGTTTTTTAGTGTGAGCCCAGAAGCAATGATGGCCACCTACCAAGGCAACACCATCGCTGCCTTTCGACTCATTCAGGCACTTGCACCAGCGATGAAAGAACGTGGATGGGGTCGGATCATCAACATTGCGACGGCTGCAGCAATCACCCCGACTTCAGCTCAGCCTGACTACGGTCCTGCCAAAGCAGCGATGCTGAATATGTCTCTTGGGCTGTCCAAGACCCTGCGCATGACAGGCGTTACCGTTAACTGTGTGTCGCCAGGAATGATTCGCACTGAAGGTTTGATGGAATTTCTCGGCAACTTCGCACAGAAGCGCGGTTGGGGAGACGATGTGCCCAAGGCTGAGGAATATTTCGTCAAAGGCACGGGTCAAACCGTTGGTAGAGTCGGCGAAGTTTCAGACATCGCTTACGGGGTGCTGATGTTGGCTAGTCCTCGTGCAGACATCATCAATGGAACGAACTTCCACGTTGACGCCGGAATTTCACCGGCAATCAACTAAAGCCTGCCCAGATAGTTCAACTACGAAAGGGTTGTGGTGACTGCGCCAGAAGAT
>JBIIAA010000117.1:0-5617 GCA_044240165.1 Candidatus Nanopelagicales bacterium | reverse complement strand
GCCCATCAGTCGAAGTAGTTGGTCAAGCCCGTTGGATCCGTGATCGGTGGTGAGCCACGCCAGCCAGATTGGAATCCCAATGACTACAAAACTCAAAGCCGCTGCAACTAGCGCACCTGCTGGCGCAAGTAACCAGCGCAAATGCAATCGAGCACCCAACGCGTGAAGATCTTTGATCACAGGCGCTGGCACATACCTACTTTGGCAGACTTATGCCGTCAGACCTTGCAACGACAACGTGAGCCGCCCCACGATCTGATGAGGAGACCAGTGGCGGGCCAAGATCCAGCTACGGAGCGAGCGTTCCACCAAAGATCTGCCAGGCGAGCAAGGACTTGGCAACCAAACTGAGCACGATATAGGTGCGCTCTCCGCGAAGGTAGTCAGCAAATCGGCCGACTGGCTTGTACTGCAGGAACTGAACCACAGCAAAGCAGTTGAAGAAGATGAAGAGCGAAATGATGATGCCGATGACAAATGCAGGCGGAGCAACATCTCTCTGAGAGCCTGGCGCAATCACATAGAACAAGATGATCAGCCACGGCACGATTCCGGTGATACAGCCAAAGATGAATGGCAACCAACCACCCGAACCTGGGGTTTCGTACTTCTCCTGCAACCAACCAAACAAAATCATCGATGCGTTCACACCAAAGATTGCAATGAGCGCAGCAGCGTCTGCGATTCCACAGATCTGTGCGATCAACACGATCATGACTGATGAGCTGATTGAATATTCAACCCAGCGGAAGTAGTTGTGCTTTGCCACAAGTCCAGAGGCATAGCGCTTAAAGAACAGTGGACTTGCTACCAAGAAATGAAAGAGCGCAGACAGCGCGAAGAACAGTGCCACGCCATATGCGATGCGCGAATCAAGCAAGGTGACTGGGTCAGCGAGTGGCTGACCCGGAGGGCCCTCCATGTATTGCGCGGTGATCGGCAACGAGAAGTCGTTCGCCAACGCCAAGATCAGCACCATCTGAACAAGGTGGGCGAACCCAGCGATCACATTGAGCTTACGCAGCTTGTTGATGTTGGTCAGTTCAGCAGGACTTGCATCGATCGTCATCTGGGCCATGTTGAAAGTCTGTCAGGAAAAGAGCCTAAAAACGAGAAGTGGCCCCAGTTTCCGGGGGCCACTTCTCGTTTTGTCTGTGATTTGTTAGAGCTTTGTCATTATTTCGCGCATCAGCAGAGCGGTTGCTGAAGGAGTCTTGCCAACCTTCACGCCGACTGCTTCAAGTGCTTCTTGCTTGGCTGCTGCAGTGCCCGATGAGCCAGACACGATGGCGCCAGCGTGGCCCATGGTCTTGCCTTCTGGTGCAGTGAAGCCAGCAACATAGCCAACAACTGGCTTAGTGATGTGCTTGCCGATGTAGGCAGCAGCGCGCTCTTCAGCGTCGCCACCGATTTCACCGATCATCACGATTGCATCGGTGTCAGGGTCATCCTGGAATGCCTGAAGTGCATCGATGTGGGTAGTGCCGATGATTGGGTCGCCACCGATACCAACACACGTTGAGAAACCGATGTCGCGCAATTCGTACATCATCTGGTAGGTCAAGGTGCCCGACTTAGAGACGAGACCGATGCGACCTGGCTTGGTGATGTCTGACGGAATGATTCCCGCATTCGACACACCTGGGGTGATGATGCCCGGGCAGTTAGGCCCGATGAGGCGAGTGACGCCTGAGTTTTCTGCGTACTGGAAGAACGCTGCAGTGTCATGCACTGGAATGCCTTCAGTAATCACAACAACCAAAGGCATCTTCGCGTCAACAGCTTCGATGACCGCAGCCTTTGCAAACTTAGGTGGCACGAAGACCACGCTGACGTTTGCGCCTGTTGCTGCCATCGCATCTTGCACGTTGTTGAAGATAGGAATGCCGTCAACATCTTGACCGGCTTTGCCTGGGGTTACGCCAGCAACAACCTGAGCGCCTGAAGCAACCATGCGACGAGTGTGCTTGGTTCCTTCTGCTCCGGTCATGCCCTGAACGAGAATCTTGCTTTCGCTATTTAGCCAAATTGCCATGTTCTGGTGCCTCTACTTTCCGGCCTTGCGGGCAGCTGCAAGTTGCGCAGCGCGACGCGCGGCATCGTCCATGGTCTCGACCATTTCAATGAGTGGATGGTTCGCATTTGTCAGGATGGCGCGACCTTCGATCGCATTGTTGCCATCAATACGAGCGACGATCGGCTTGGTTAGCGTGGCGCCCTTGGCTTCCAACATTTCCAAAGCCTGCAGGATGCCGTTTGCAACTGCGTCACACGAAGTGATGCCGCCGAAAACGTTCACGAAGACAGACTCAACTTCTGGGTCATTAAGAATGATGTCCAGACCGTTTGCCATAACTTCAGCGCTTGCGCCGCCGCCAATGTCAAGGAAGTTTGCGGGGAGAACTCCACCGAATTCTTCGCCTGCATACGCAACAACATCCAAGGTGCTCATCACTAGACCAGCACCGTTACCGATGATGCCAACCTCGCCCTGAAGCTTCACGTAGTTGAGATCAAACTCAGCTGCGCGCAGTTCAATTGGGTCAGCCGCTTCGCGGTCGATCATGTCGGCATGTGACAGGTGGCGAAATGATGCACTGTCGTCAAGGGTGACCTTGCCGTCGAGTGCAAGAACCTTGCCGTCTGGGGTTAGTACGAGTGGGTTGACTTCAACCAAGGTTGCGTCTTCTTTAACAAAGACATCCCAGAGCTTGAGAAGAATGACAACGACCTGATCAATGATCTTTGGATCAAACTTTGCCGCCACTGCGATCTCGCGTGCCTTCTTCTCGTCTACGCCTTCAAGGGCATCAACGCGAATCATGGCGAGTGCATCTGGGTTATTGACTGCTACTTCTTCGATCTCCACGCCGCCTTCAACGCTGGCCATGGCCAGGAAGGTGCGGTTGGTGCGATCAAGGAGGAAGGAGACGTAGTACTCCTCGGCGATATCGCTGGCTTCAGCGACAAGCACGCGGTGCACTGTGTGACCCTTGATGTCCATGCCGAGGATGGCTTTCGCCTTTTCCATGGCATCGTCTGGGTTCTCAGCAAGCTTGACGCCGCCAGCCTTGCCACGACCACCAGTTTTTACCTGGGCCTTGACGACAACTTGGGTGCCGATCTTGCGAGCGATCTCATGAGCTGCATCTGGAGTACTCGCCACGTCACCTGGAGTGGTCGGAACTTGATGCGCCTCAAAAAGCTGCTTTGCTTGGTACTCGTACAGGTCCACGCAGGACTCCTTTTTGCGATGCGGGTTACGCGAGGGCAGAACTTGATCTCGGCAAACGACAGCCGAGCGGGCTCGAGCCTATCCATAGCTCGGTCAAAGTTGCACTCAGAGGCCTGTGATTTTGGCCCTACCAAGAAATTTCGAGAATTTACGTTGCATTATTGAGCTATGAAACTCAGATTCCCTCAGGTGTCCGCGCTTGGTGGCCTCATCGCCGCAGGGCTCCTGCTTTCCGGCTGTTCGGTCACAAATGCTGCTTCAACTGATTTGGCGCACACCGTGGCGATCTCGGCAACTGGCACAGCTCAGGCTGCCCCCGATGCAGCCCGAGCAACGATCACCGTCGTGGGCACTGATGCCGACTCAGCAGTCGGAGCCCAAAAGGCTGCCGCCGCCTCAACTACCAAGGTTCTGGCCGCCCTCAGCGAGGTCGGAATCCCGTCCAAGGACATCCGCACTGATTCCATCTCTGTTTCACCTACTTATACCTACACGCAGAACACCCAGAAGGTTTCTGGCTATCAAGCCAGTCAGTCGCTCACAGTGACGTTCACCGATATCGCTGCTGCCGGTGCGACCTTGGATGCGATCGTCGCGGCTGGTGGCAACAATGTGCGCATTGATTCATTCACGACCTATATTTCCGACCCGGCAAAAGCCACGGCGGTGGCCAGAGAACAAGCGGCCACGATTGCACGCAGCCAGGCAGAGCAGAACGCTGAACTTCTCGGCTTCACACTCGGAGACGTTGCAGCCGTGACTGAATCTTCAAATTCGAGTCAACCGCCTGTTGCCATGGCTGCCGCTACCGATTCGGCAAAAGCGACCACTCCTATTTCACCGGGAACAGTTGACGTCAGTGTGACCTTGAATGTTTCTTGGTTCATTGTGAATTAGTAGCCACCGTCGGCGACTGTCAGAAATAGGGCGTCGGCCTCAGCTGTCAGTGTTTCCCCGTTCCATAGCCGGCCGCCGTACCAAAATTTGCGACCTTCAGAACGCACCAGGAATCCCTCGACCCGCAACGGTGTTTCTAACGGAGTCAGGCTGCGAAAATCAATCTTGAGGTAAGCATTTCGTCGCCAAACACCATCCTCATTTGCAAGTCGTCCTAAAACTCCATCGAATAACAAACTCACCGATCCGCCATGAACCGAGCCATTGGCCCCAAGGTGAAAGGCAGTGAAAGTCATTTCGCCATCAAGGCGATCAGTACTCCAAGTTTCTGAAGTGAGTTCTGGATTGCGGCTAAAGGCACCGCGCGGAACTCCGCCAAGGCCAAACGTTGGTGAAGGAACCACGGGTTCGCGATAGGAATTGAATTCGCTCGTAAGCGCCTCGAGTCGAGCAGCCATCGAGTCCACCAGTTCATCAGAAGCAGACGTACTTGCAAGACAATCTTGAAGTTCACGCATGGCACGACTGAGTCGACGTATGGGATTGGCGTTTTGCATCCGCTGATTCTAAATCTGTTTCACCCAGATAACCTGCGAAACACCGGTTAGGGTTTCTCCCATGACAGATGCAGCAGTTATCGCTGAAGGACTCGTAAAAGAGTTTGGATCAGTGAAAGCCCTCGATGGAATCAACTTGACCGTCAAACGTGGCCAAGTGGTCGGACTTCTTGGACCCAACGGTGCAGGTAAAACCACTGCGATTCGGATTTTATCGACGTTACTCACACCCACAGCTGGATACGCCAAGGTTGCCGGATTTGATGTGGTCAAAAATCCGGCAGAAGTGCGACGCGAAATCGGGCTGACGGGGCAATACGCGGCTGTAAACGAATATCTCACCGGCCGTGAAAACCTCAAAATGTTTGGTGCGCTCTATCACCTGCCATCAGATTACGTTCGCCAGCGCACAGCCGAACTGCTGGAATGGTTTGAACTGACTGAGGCTGCTGACCGGCCAGCAAAGACCTACTCCGGTGGCATGCGTCGCCGTCTGGATCTTGCCTCGAGCCTCATTGCCCAACCATCAATACTTTTCCTCGACGAACCCACCACCGGGCTTGATCCGCGATCACGCATTGGCATGTGGGACGTGATTAACGGACTCGTAACAGATGGCACCACAGTGCTACTCACAACCCAATACCTTGAAGAAGCAGACCAACTAGCTGACGAGATTGTTGTGATCGACCATGGCCGAGTCATCGCACAAGGAACTGCCGAATCATTGAAGGATCAAATCGGCGGCGATCGTATCGAAATCTCAATCATTGACCCAGCTCGAGTTGGTGATGCTGTGGACGCGATTAAGTCTGTGAGCAGCGGTGAGCCGGTTGTTGAAGGTCTTACGATCTCAGCACCTGTTTCCGGTGGCTCAACTGTGTTGGTCAGCGCAATACGCGCCCTTGACGTGCAAGGCGTTGAAGTC
>JBIIAA010000116.1:0-5630 GCA_044240165.1 Candidatus Nanopelagicales bacterium | reverse complement strand
ACACCGATAATCGGCACTGACCATGCTGCAATGCTGATGAAAAGAATGCCGATGATGCCACCGAGATAGGCCCACCAAGGGGCGACGAAAACGTCGCCGAGCTCTTTGCCCATCAACCCAATCGAGATGCCAAGGGTGATGCCGAGCACCATTGAGCCAAAGAAGAAGTTGAGGAAAGCGGCCGAAAGCGGCTGACCAGAAACCATCGAAACTCGGCCATTAATGGCTCCCTGAACTGCGATTAACAATCCGGCCATGAAGGCAAAGACCACCGGAAGGATGGGGATCGATCCTGAATTTAAGCGAGGCGCAACGGCAAGTGACACTGCGATGATTGCAAGAATCGCACCAACCACTCGTTGCCAGGTGATTGCTTGCTTCCCTGCTGGCCCAAGGCCAATGCGATCAACAACGAGCGAGTTTGTGCTTTGCCCGGCCACAATCGCAATCGTGAAGACTGCAACACCAATGAGGGGCACAGCCGAAGACTGAACTGCGACAAAGAAGCCTCCAAGGGTGCCGCCCAGAATCTGCCACCATTTGATTTCGCCCTTACGGATGGCAACAGGAACTGCGGCAAGACCTCGTCGAACTTTGCGCGATAGAAGCACGATCACTATCAACATCATCAGTCCGGAGCCAAAGCTGTACACCGCAGCTTCAATGCCGTTTTGCATCTTTAGGGATAACTCACCGTTCATGCGTGACTGAATTGCGGTGAGCGCACCAACCAAAACGCAGGCAACCATGGGAATGGCGACATGCACCTTGCTTCCAGAAACGTTCACCTAGTCAGCGACCTTTCACCACGACAAAGAAAAAGCAGCGACTAGTGGAAGAAGTGACGAGTGCCAGTGAGATACATCGTGACACCCGCTGCGCGAGCCGCAGCAATGACTTCTTCGTCACGAATGGATCCGCCTGGTTGCACAACTGCCTTTACTCCACCATCGATCAGCACCTGCAGGCCATCCGCGAATGGAAAAAACGCATCCGAGGCTGCAACTGATCCAGCGGAGCGTTCACCTGCGCGAGCAACTGCAAGTCGGGCTGAGTCAACTCGGTTGACCTGACCCATGCCCACGCCTACAGCTGCGCCACCTGAAGCCAGCAAGATCGCATTTGACTTCACCGAGCGACATGCACGCCAAGCAAATTCGAGATCTCGCAAGATCTCAGCAGCTGCCGCATCCCCTGCCACAAGTTCCCAACTCTCAGGACTATCTCCATCAGCTGCAACGTCATCAACCTGCTGTACAAGTACGCCACCGGTGATGGTCCGGGTTTCCAGATTGCGACCTGAATTGGGGCCTTCGCAAATCAATACTCGCAAATTCTTCTTCGAGGTAAAGAGTTCAAGCGCTGCATCGTCATAAGCCGGAGCGACAACAACTTCAGTAAACACGTCGATCATGGCTTCAGCCATTGCCAACGTGACCAACCGGTTCGCAGCAACCACGCCACCAAATGCCGATACTGGATCCGTTGCGAATGCTCCGCGATATGCAGAAGCGATATCGGTTCCGACTGCGATACCGCACGGATTTGCATGCTTGATAATCGCGACCGCTGGTTCTTTGTGATCAAATGCGGCGCGTCGAGCAGCATCTGCATCGACGTAGTTGTTGTAACTCATTTCCTTGCCCTGCAGCTGGGTCGCATTTGCAAGGCCTGGCTGATGGGACTGCGAGCGATAGACAGCTGCCGGCTGATGTGGATTTTCGCCATAGCGAAGAACGTCTTGACGAGTCCAAGATGCGCCCATCCACTCTGGGAAACCAGATGGATCAGGGGTAACAACCAAACCAAGCCAAGTGGCTACTGCGATGTCATATGAAGCGGTGTGCGAAAAAGCCTCACGCGCAAGACCAGCACGAGCTTCGAGTGTGAACCCGCCGGCCGAAGCCGCAGCGACAACACTTGCGTAATGAACAGGCGATGTCACGATCGCAACGTTGGCGTAGTTCTTTGCCGAAGCACGCACCATCGTTGGGCCACCAATATCAATCTGCTCAACACACTCGTCAACGGATGCACCAGAAGCAACAGTTTCATTGAATGGATACAGGTTCACCACGACGAGCTCAAATGGTGCAATACCCATCGAAGTCAATTCATCAACGTGTGACTGCTTGCGCAGGTCGGCAAGGATGCCGCCGTGAATGTGCGGGTGCAGGGTCTTTACTCGGCCATCAAGGCACTCAGGGAATCCGGTGACGTCGCCTACTGGCGTGACGGGAACGCCGAAGCCTGCAATCGTTGACGCAGTCGAGCCAGTCGAAACGATCTCCACACCTGCGGCGTGTAACCCGCGCGCCAGATCCTCAAGCCCACTCTTGTCATAAACCGAGACAAGTGCTCGACGGATTGGTGTGTTCATTTCATACCCCTTCGTAACTTCAACGACAAACGACAAACTGCTACTTAAACGATCCAGTGGCCACAAAGAGTTCTAAGGCGCTGACCAAAAGCTCTCGCTCCTGGATTTTGATGCGCTCATGCAAGGAGGCTTCTTCGTCACCCTCAAGCACGGGAACAACCCGCTGGCTAATGATCTCACCTGTATCGACACCCTCATCCACGTAGTGCAAGGTGCAACCCGTATTTGCAACACCTGCCGCAAGAGCATCACGAACCCCATGCGCCCCGGGGAAAAATGGCAATAACGCTGGATGAGTGTTAATTATTTGCCCACGAAATTGAGAAATCACGCTTGGGCCAAGGATTCGCATGAAGCCAGCCGAGACGATCACGTCGGGGCTAAACCGTTTGAGTTCGGCCAGTAGAGCGGAATTCCATTCGGTCCGGTCTGAAAAAGTAGCGGGAGCAACCACGAACGTGGCGAGCCCGGCCGCCTGGGCCCGAACTAAGGCCTGACAATCGGCGACGTCGGAGCCCACGGCAACAACTGACGCCCGCACGCGTGAGTCCAATACGGCTTGAAGCAGAGTTCCGGAGCCTGAGGCTAGAAGAACTATGCGCGATCCCACGTGCCTAACCCTATTGGGCCGGCTTTTTCTGCATTCTTGGGCCAATCTCGCTTTTCACCCCTGAACTGGGTCCCATTTCCCTCGAGAAAGCCGTCCAGGCTCAAAATGATCGCATCATGCCCGTACATGAGCATTGCGTGTTTGCAACCGTCTATCTATGGCCACAGATTTGGGTTATTTTCCTCTGACAAACACGATGACTGGCACTTCCAACCCGAGCCCGACGACTCCTAAGGACCTCCAATGCGAGCTACTCCAGAGCAGAGCAGTGCGTGGCTGCGCGCTCGTATGGATGAACTTGGCATCACCTCCTTAGAGGAACTTGCCGAGCGTTGTAACTCCGATAAAGGGAACCTCTCAAGGATTTTTCGGCAACAACAGCGGCCAAGAGTTGATGCGCTGGAGTTTCTTGCCCATGGCCTAGAAATTGGGGTTTACGAAACCTTGGTTCGTATCGGTGCGGTTGACCCGGTGCGAGATACCGTTCCGACTGTGTCAAAAAAAGGTCAGACCATCACCTTCACTTGGCCAAGAATCCGCTAGATCGTTTGGACCTCTGGGCTGAGCCCAACTTTTATTCGCCAAGCCGCGTATACAACCTCTTGTAAGTCACCTAGCTCCTGGCAAGCCTTGAGCACATCAATCTCAGAGAGCTCAATATGCGCTTTGACTAGGACAGGTGATTGCGACCGGTCCACTTCGAAATAGCGCGGTAAATGATCATCGGTTTCGACGAGTTCAACTACGACTTTAGTCATGTCCTAGCCCGCCTTCCATGTTCATTTACGGCACTTACCCACCAACAGGCAACCCGCACTTACGTAATACCCCTGACTATTAACAATGTAACCCTCAAATGCGCGTATGCAACACCAGCGATCTCTGCAGGAACCTTGAGAAGGATTTAAACAATCGCTTCTTGGTTGAACTGACGGTACATATGGGCTGTAAACAAGGCCACAAAAGGCAAGGTCACGAGGGTAAGAATGCCAAAGAGCATGCTGCCGACCAAGCTGACGGCGATGTTCATCAAGGTAAGCAGAACTGCGGGACCAAGATAGGTCTTAATGGCTTTGAAGCTCGCTTTGATCGCCGTTGCGGCACCATATCCCTTATCGAGGACGTAATAGGGGCCAAGCTGGAGGAAGAAGATCACCAAGAACATCGGAATGATGCATAGCACCAAACCAACCAGCGAAAGCAGAATCAACACAATCGTGAAAGCGATGTAGCGACCTAGATATTGAGTTGTAAGCATGTCTTGGAATGAAGGTTCGCCACCTTGTGTGGTGCGAAGCGCTGCTCGATATACCCCGATCGTGGCAAATGCAGCCAACAGCATGAAGATGAAAGTCAGACCAAGCGCAGCAAAAGCACCTGATCCTGTTGACGAATTACATGCTGCGATCTGGCCTGGGGATTGCGGATCGACGCAATCTGTGAGGATGTTTTCAAGGGGCTTGATGCTCAGCTGTTGAGCCATTTGAATCACTGCTACCACAGCCGCTAGCGCAATAAAGGGAACCGCGTTGCGCTTGAAAGTGTCAAAGGCCCAAGAAAGAGCAACACTCACACTTGGCTTATTCTCGTTTTCCATTGCTCTCCTTGATTGAAATCGCGACTGTATCTTGCGTTGCTGGCACTTCCGGAACAATTGAAGGCTCAGGCATCACTGCCTCGATTATTTCAGTGGAGAAAAGTTCGCCTTGATCGGCAGACACCTCCACTAAATCATCCCGAGGTTCTTCAACGGATGACTCAGCGACTGCTTCCTCAACCGTTGCCATCCGTAACGCGAGCGCAGTAGGGATCGCCCCGATTGATAAGAGCGCGAAGGCAAGTAACCCCACCAGGATTGGATCCGGCCCAAGAGTGGCTAGCCGGATATTGCCTAAGGACCCACTGGCAAGTAAGGAAACCACCCCAAGCGCGCAGCCGACCAGGACCGTTGCTGCCGTGGCCAGGCCAAGCCGAACGAGCGCTGGCTGCCTGGTACCTCGGGCAATGAGTAGGCCGACTCCGACGCCCACAATTACTGCGATAACTGGAAGCACCCAGGCAATCGGGCCCACTTGTTCAGGCAAAGCTGCAAGCAGTGGAAAAGCCGGTAGTTGTGTGGACGGCGGCGCTGGCACAAACGGAGACATTCCGATGCCAGGCCCAATGGCAAAACCAGCACCCAGCAAGTAGGACGTAGACCAGAGAATGAGTACCGGCAGGTAGCCGATCCCTGCAAAGACGATGATGAGTCCGCCAAAGAAATTAGGCGCAAGAAATTCGAAGATTCCTTTGGCTTGAGGAAAATGCCAAGCCAGAGAGCAGAGCGCCAGAAAGGCGCCGGCACCAATCAATCCGAAAAAACCAGCAGCAACGGCTCGTGGGAGTACCTTCCAAGCGTCTGGAATCAGACTCAGCAACTGGCGTCCGGCCGTTGTCGACCTGATGAGCGCAACCTTCACGACAACGAGCGCGAGTACAAAACAGGTCAGTCCTGCTCGCAACGGTGAGGTATAGGTGATGTCGGTTGAGGATCCCGAAGAAACAGCCATCGCGAACGCGCCATATACAAAGGCAAAAACGAATCCGAGAATTCCAATTTCAATTAATCCCGCAGACTTCAATCGCTTTCCCAGAACCACC
>JBIIAA010000115.1:0-5631 GCA_044240165.1 Candidatus Nanopelagicales bacterium | reverse complement strand
CATGAATGCTGACTACGTAGACCGCTCGATCCACCACGAACGAAACACCTTCACCATTGCTGCTGATTCGCGGATCAACAACCGGGCCAGGTGCAGGTAGCGCAGTCACGTGCGCTGTTTCAAGATTCACCACATACGGAATTCCACTGGCTGCAAATACTGCTGTGGTGCCAGCAGTGTCAACGCTGAAGGCGGTAATGCCAGACGCGACCTCGCGCATGCGTTCGCGCCGGGCGCGCTCGGCGGCCGGCAGACCATCGGCGTTGTCTGCGGGAATGTCTTTACGCACGTCAACGATGCAATGTTCCTGACCAGAGGTGAGGTCAAGGCTCCACAGTGACCCAGCGGCGTCATTTCCGGAGGCGCTGCGAATGAACAGCACGCGATCACTGGTCAGGTGGAAATTGCGGGGGCGCCCAAGTTGAAATCCTCGGGTGCGGGCCCGTTGGCGCGGGTAGCTCTCAGGGGTCGCAGGCGTGGTCGATTCGGTGGTCACGGGATTCATGGTGCCGCACTGGGCAAGGTACCTTCTACATGTGACCCGCCGATTGCTCTTAATCCATGCCCATCCAGACGATGAGTCCATCGCCACTGGCATCACGATGGCCAAATACGCCTCGTTGGGTGCCCAAGTGACCCTGGTGACCTGCACCCTTGGCGAAGAAGGCGAGATCCTGCTGCCAGATGTTGCCCACTTGGCTTCGGATAAAGATGACAAGTTAGGTGAGCATCGCCAAGCTGAATTGGGCGAAGCGATGAGGATTCTCGGCATCACCGATTGGCGACTCCTTGGTGGAGCCGGCCGCTTTCGTGATTCAGGAATGATCGGTACGCCGCCCAATGAGAATCCCGCATGCTTTTGGCGCACTGACCTGCTTGAGGCCTCTGTTGAGCTTGTGAAGGTCATCCGTGAGACGCGTCCGCAGGTTGCGATCACTTATGACGATTTCGGTTCCTATGGCCATCCAGATCATTTACAGGCCAATCGCATCACCCATTACGCAGCAGTGCTAGCGGCGGTTCCAGGATTTAAGCCAGAGCTTGGTGAACCTTGGGAGATCAAGAAGATTTATTGGACAGCAATGTCGCGCAATGTGATGCGCGCTGGCGTGATGGCTCTACGAGCAGCAGGTGAAACCACTGGATTTGCCGAACTTGATCCAGATGACTTGCCCTTCGCAACCGACGATGCCCTCATCACCACTGAAATTGATGGTCCTGAGTTTCTGCAAGCCAAAATGGATGCACTTCGAGCACACGCAACTCAGGTAAATGTTGATGGTGGTTTCTTTGCGCTGTCGAACAACTTGGGCGCGCAAATCTTTGCGACAGAGCACTACCGATTAGCAGTTGGCCAACTCGGTGAACTCGTTGATGGCCGGGAGCGAGATCTATTTTCTGGGATTGATTTGTGATTCAAGTCTTGCGCTATGCGGCAGCTGCGATCGTCGGCTTGCTTGTAGGCCTCCTTGGAGCCTTTGTGCAGGCCGAGCGATTCATCGTGTCTGTGCCGTGGGGTTTGCTCGTGGTGCCGTGGGGAATGGTGCTGGTTATCGCTGTGCTGGTCATGGTAATTCGCGGTGCCACGTGGCTGGTCATGAGTCGCTGGGGTGGCATGGTGCTGTTCTTGGGCTGGATTATTTCAACGATCGTCATGGCAGGTGAGAGCCCATCAGGCGATCTCGCGCTTTCCGGTGGCGGACGCCAGTGGGTGTATTTGCTTGGCGGCGTGGTGCTGGCTGCCGCTGCATCAACCTTCCCAGTGCTTCCTGAGAAGCGGGCTCGGGGCTCAAACGAACCTGACGTCCACGCCCTGACGTAAATCACGCACGCAGTGCCGCTCTTGCCGTTGTTCAACCACTGGGCCCAAGTAAGTCCCCAGTCGCCGCTGGTAACGCCGGGGGTGATTTAGTGGAAAGCCGCAATGTTTGCCGAGATCAGATTGAGGATGGGCCCGCGGCTTGGCCAAGCCAGGTGGATAGGAATTGCCGGTGATTGATCCATGCACGATCCTCGCGTGCTAGTCGCTTACGATCTAAGAACACTTTGTTAATTTTTTGGGGGTTTGATCCGTGTCTGACGAGCGCCACGTGCAGTGGTCGGTGCTGAAGTCACGTCGCTCCCTCATTATCGGTGGTTCGGTACTTGGCGCACTCGTGCTCCTCTACGTCGTCGCCCTGATTTCTGTTGGGTCTGACATCATTCGGGGCACCACCGTGATGGGCACCTCAATTGGCGGGATGTCAGAAGCTGAAGCGAAAGTGGCACTCACGAATCGGTTTGCTTCCCAAGCTAAAGCCCCGATCACTGTGACCAGCGGTCGTAAGACCTTTGACCTCGTTCCAACTGATGCTGGATTGACCTTTGACGTAGATGCCACCTTGGCCCAGGCGGCGGAACACACTAATAACCCGTTCGCGCTCATCGGCAACTTCTTCTCACCTCGCACCCTTGATCCTGTGGTGCTCGTTGATGCCGACGAATTAAATGGTCAGGTTGATGGCATCGCCACGGTCGTTGATCAGCCTTCTGTTGAACCAACGATCGACATGAAGGGTTTGACGCCTGTTGAAATTGATGGTCAGTCCGGAAAACAAATTGATCGAACTGCGGCTGCCTCCGCGATAACACAAGCTTTTGCGACTGGAAAAGATGCAGTTCGTGTTGTTCCTGCGGATTCAAAACCGACGGTGAGTGATGACGCATTAGCAACTGCAAAGGCACAAGCAACACAGGCAGTGAGCGCTCCTGTGTTCGTCACGACTGGGGAGATAAAGGCCAAAATTAGTAAGCGCGCAATTGCTCGCTCGCTGAGTTTCGATGCACAAAACGGTTTGCTCGTGCCAGTACTTGACGGAGCAAAGTTGCACACCGCAGTTGCTTCAATGCTTGAGTCTGTTGAGACTCCAGGACGTGATGCGTCGTTTGCGTCGGTAGCGGGCAAGACGATTATTGTGCCGAGTAAAGTCGGCAAAGGTGTTGCAGATCAAGAGCTTTCTGGCGCGGTCGCAAGTGTCATAGCGAAGAGTCCGCCGAATCGTACGGTTGAAGTAACCGTTGGTGTTCGCGAACCTGCTCTCTCAACTCAAGGGGCCACAGATCTAGGTGTGCAGGAGAGTTTTTCGACTTTCACTCAGAATTTCCCTTATGCGGCGTACCGCAAACAAAACATTGGTGAAGCTGCACGACGGGTGAACGGCTCAGTTGTTATGCCTGGGCAAACTTTTTCAATGAATGACACGATGAAAGAACGCACTGTTGCTAATGGTTACACGGTCGGATTCGTAATCGGGCAAGGCGGAATCTTTGCGCAAGAGTTGGGTGGTGGAGTTTCGGCTGCAGCAACCACAACGTGGACTGCTGCCTATTACGCCGGAATGGAGCCAGTTCAGGTAATTGCGCATTCCATTTATATTTCTCGCTACAAAGCAGGGCTTGAGGCAACTGTGGCGTGGGGCATTTTTGACTTGAAGTTTAAGAACCCTTACGACACTCCTGTATATATCCAAGCCTCGGCAAATTCGACTTCGATCACAGTTTCGTTTTGGGGCACACCGGTCTACAGCGACATCAAGGCGGAGTTCGGCCCAAAGCGCGACATCAAGCCGTTCAAGACGATTTACGACGAATCAGCAACATGCCTAGGTCAAGGTGGCATGGAAGGTTTTGCAATCGACGTGGACCGGGTTTTCTTCAAGGATGGGGTCGAGGTCAAGCGTCAGACGATCACCACGAAATACAAGCCGTCTCCAGCAGTGATCTGCGGCAAAGAAAAGCCTAAGAAGTCCGGAACGAGTTTTAGTCCAGCCCCAACCCCGGCACCATCGGCTAGCAACCCTGCTGCCCAAGCATCAAAGTCACCTTCTGCGAGCCCGTTTGCTGGCGATGCGGCACCGACAGTGCGTAGTGGTGTGACGAATAACAACGGCTGAGGCAGGTCGCCGGGTCAAAGGGGTGTCTTAACCTGTGTAGGTTTGGCCTTGCTCATTCCCGTAACAGCTGGAGGACCTGATGACCTACGTCATCGCATTACCGTGTGTTGACCTCAAGGACCGCGCTTGCATTGAAGAATGCCCGGTTGATTGCATCTATGAGGGTGACCGGATGCTCTATATCCAGCCTGATGAATGTGTGGACTGTGGCGCCTGCGAGCCAGTGTGCCCAGTGGAAGCGATTTATTACGAAGACGATGTGCCTGAAGAGTGGAAGGCATACACCGCAGTGAACGCCGAGTTCTTCAACGTTCTTGGCAGCCCAGGTGGCGCAGCAAAGCTTGGCGCTCAGACCTTTGACGTGCCGCTGGTGGCAGCGCTTCCGATTCAGGAGCACGAGCACTAACCATGGCTAAGGCCCATCAGCTTCCTGATTTCCCATGGGATTTGCTTGCGCCGCATGCGCAACGTGCGGCCAAACATGCCAGCGGAATCGTTGATTTGTCGGTGGGCACGCCTGTTGATGCCACCCCACCAATCATTCAGCAGGCGCTGATCGAAGCAGCTAACTCACCGGGATATCCGACCACTGTGGGAACAGTTGACTTGCGCGAATCATGCTCGGCTTGGATGCTGCGCATTTTGGGTGCCAGCGTTGGTACAGACTCGATTCTGCCGACGATTGGCTCGAAAGAATTTGTCGCATGGTTGCCAACCTTGTTGGGTCTTGGTCCCGAGGATCACATCGTGATCCCACGAATCGCTTATCCTACCTACGCTGTGGGTGCAGCACTTTGCGGTGCTCGAGTAACCGCAACAGATCATCCAGAAACCATTGATGACGCAGCACTCATTTGGTTAAACACACCTGGAAACCCAACTGGGCAAGTCCTGTCTGCTGAACGTATGCGTTCGATCGTTGAACATGCTCGCAAGATCGGCGCGGTGGTTGCAAGCGATGAGTGCTACTACGAACTCGCTTGGGATGCCGAGCCAGTTTCCATTTTGCACCCAAGTGTTTCTGGTAGCGATCACACTGGATTGTTAGCTGTGCATTCGCTCTCTAAGCGATCAAATTTTGCGGGTTATCGATTTGGTTTTGCAGCAGGTGACAGTTCGATCATTAAGCAACTTCTGGAAGTACGTAAGCACGGCGGATTGATCGTGCCAGGTCCAGTCCAGCATGCGGCAGCAATCGCCTATCGCGATGATGCTCATGTTGCGGTGCAACGCGAGCGCTACCGAGCCCGACGCGAGCTGCTCAAGGGGGCTCTTCACGGGGCCGGATTCACGATCGATGACAGCGCTGCTGGCCTCTATCTTTGGACCACTCGGGGTGAGCCCTGCTGGGAAACCGTTTCTTGGTTCGCCGACCGAGGGGTGCTGGTGACCCCTGGGGATTTCTATGGGGTTGCGGGTGCCCACCATGTGCGGATCGCCCTCACGGCAACTGATGAGGCGATCGGGCAAGTTCCGGCCCGTTTGGCCATGTGACTCTCCACACCTGCACCTTGGGTAGTGTCGGTCGGCTGGAGTCTGTAAGGTCACGTGCTGAGAAGGAGTAAACGTGTCTGAATACGCAGTGAAATACCCCGGTGGCGAGCTTGAGCTCCCCGAGGTTCCATCGACCATTGGTGAGCCGGGATTAAACATCGCGCCGTTCATGAAAACCACCGGGCATGTCACGCTCGATTACGGC
>JBIIAA010000028.1:0-18014 GCA_044240165.1 Candidatus Nanopelagicales bacterium | reverse complement strand
AGACCTTCAAGTAATGCGTCAGCGCGTTTGAACATATTCTGCGCTGCTGTTGCCTTCGAAGCTTTTGCACGCATTCGGTTTGCCTGTGTGCGAAGTTGCTCGGCTTGCTGTTCAGCGTTTCTGCGTTCACGCTTGCGTCGACGCTCATCAGTTTCACGAGCGGTTTGATATGCATCCCAGCCAAGCGCATAGATATCAAGTTCGCGGCGATTAGCGTCTAAATGCCAGACCTTATTCACGGTGTCGTGTAGCAGCGCCGTGTCATGGCTAATGACGATGAAACCTCCTTCGTAGGAGGCTAGAAACTTACGAAGCCAACGAATTGAATCAGCGTCGAGGTGGTTAGTTGGTTCATCTAGAAGAAGAACTTCTGCGCCACTAAACAAAATACGAGCTAGTTCAACTCGTCGACGTTGGCCACCTGACAGAGTTCCGAGCGGTTGACCAAGAATTCGATCATCCAATCCCACGGACGCCGCGATTGAGGCAGCTTGGGATTCAACCGCATAGCCACCCAGAGCCTCAAATTCAGTTTCAGCACGCGTGTAGCGGGCTACAACGCGATCGCGTTCGTCTGGATCTTGTGTGTCCATGGCCATCGAAGCCTCGAGCATCCGTTTGAGCACATCTTGTAAACCGCGGGCGCTAAGAATGCGATCCCGGGCCAATTCGTCTGGGTCCCCCGATGCCGGGTCCTGAGGTAAGTAGCCAACCGAGCCCGTGGCTGTAATTTTTCCTTGGGTTGGCAAGGTTTCGCCTGCCAAGGCCTTGGTGAGCGTAGTTTTACCCGCGCCGTTGCGACCGACGAGGCCGATGCGGTCGCCCTTGGCGACTCTGAAACTGGCTTGAGACAACAAAAGCTGCGCACCAGCTCGCAACTCCACATCTGTGGCAACAATCATTGAGAAGTATATAAATCTTTCACTAGGGAAACCGGCTCTGACCAGCGGAAACACCCTGATCCTTAGACCAGGGTGGCGTGCACAAGGCGCTAAATTTGGAGTTGAATCTCCACGGCTGCTGTGGGAACTGACGCAACCCACGCGTAATCGCCAATCGTCTTCATAGGGTCAAGGGTACGGGGTGAGCGCGGGCGCAAATACCAATCACCCCCAAAACTCACAGGCTGAGCAAACGTTTAGAGATTAAATCCCAGGGACCGCAACATGTCGCGTCCATCATCGGTGATCTTGTCGGGACCCCAAGGTGGCATCCATACCCAGTTAATTCGGAAGTCATCAACCACAGCACTCAACGCTGCTCGCGTCTGGTCTTCAATAACGTCCGTGAGTGGGCAGGCTGCCGAGGTCAATGTCATATCTACCGTCGCGATATTGGTGTCATCGATGGTGACTCCATAGACCAGACCCAGGTCAACGACGTTAATCCCTAATTCAGGGTCAACCACATCGCGCATGGCTTCCAAAACCTCATCTTCAGTTGCGGCGCTCATGCTCCCTCTCCTGTCTTCAATAAACCTGCTTGTATTTCAGCATCTTGTAAAGCCATCCAAGCTAGCAACGCGCATTTAACTCTTGCCGGAAACTTAGCAACGCCAGCAAATGCCACGGCGTCGCCTAGCACTTCTTCATCGGGCTCCCCTACGCCCTTTGAATGCATGAGTTCCAAGAAAGCAATTCGGACTTCTTCACTTTCTTGAACTGACTTGCCCTGCAGGAGTTCAACGAGCACGCTGGCACTTGCTTGCGAGATTGAACAGCCTTGGCCTTCATAACCGATCTTGAGGCCACCATCTTCGTGTTGACCTACTTGCACCGTGATCTCATCGCCACATGTGGGATTGACATGAAAGGCACTCGCCAATGGTCGGTCCAGCAAACCCTTGCCGCGAGGATGCTTGTAATGGTCCAAAATAATTTCTTGGTACAAGGATTCTAGATTCACGCATTCACCCCGAAAAATTCTTGTGCGGTTTGTATTCCAAGAATCGCCTTATCAATGTCTGCAAAATCATTGTAAATATATGGAGAAAGACGAGTAGTGGAAGGAACCCCAAATCTTCGGCAAGTTGGCCAAGCACAATGGTGACCTACACGAACAGCGACACCGATGCTGTCTAGGACCTGACCTACATCGTGTGGATGTAGGCCGTTTACGACGAATGATATTGCGCTACCGCGAACATTCGTATTTGAAGGTCCGATGATTCGCACACCATCCAACGCATTAATTGCGTTGATCGCATACTCAGTTAAAGCATCTTCATGTGCGGCAACTTCGTTCATCCCGATGTTTTCCAGGTACCGCACTGCAGCAGCCAGACCAACTGCTTGGGCGACCATGGGAGTGCCTGCTTCAAACTTTGCAGGTGGCAGAGCAAAGGTGCTCTTTTCCATTTCAACCATAGAGATCATCGACCCACCTGTCAGAAACGGCGGCATTGAATTCAGAATCTCTTCGGTGCCCCATAGGCATCCGATGCCGGTTGGCCCAAGCATCTTGTGGCCACTCCAAGTCACCAGATCGGCCCCAAGAGCATCGACGTTTGCTGGCATATGTGGCACTGATTGGCAAGCATCGATAATTCCTACTGCGTGCACAGCATGAGCTAGGTCCATGAGGTAGCGCACCGGATTTATGGTGCCCAAAATATTCGACTGATGCACCACGCTGACAACTTTGGTTGTCTTATCGATGATCGAATCTATATTGGTGAGATCCAAACGGCCATCATCGGTGAGCGGAATCCAGCGAAGAGTTGCACCCGTTTTACGACAAACTTCTTGCCATGGCACCAAGTTCGCATGGTGTTCCATCTCCGTAACCACAATGGAGTCACCTGGCTTCAGCACAAAACGTGGATTCACGGAGCTTGGATCAAACTGCGCAATTGCCGTCGCGTTAGAAAATGCATAAGCCGCAAGATTGAGACTCTCAGTGGCGTTCTTAGTGAATACTAAATCTTCACTTCTTGCTCCAACAAACGACGCAATCGTGCGTCGAGCATCCTCAAAAGCATCGGTCGCTTCTTCGGCCAAGGCATGCGCCCCGCGATGAACTGCCGCATTTGCATGCTCATAAAAATAACGCTCAGCATCAAGCACTACTACTGGCTTTTGTGACGTTGCGCCGCTGTCCAGATACACCAATGGCTGTCCACCGCGAACCGTGGTGGACAGAATTGGAAAGTCAGCCTTGATAGCTGCAACATCGAGAAGCGACATGTTAATTAAGCGCTCTTGACCGTTGTGAAACGCTCATAACCATCAGCCTCGAGAATATCGGCGAGTTCTGGTCCACCGGTTTCAACAATCCGACCGTCGGAGAACACATGAACGACGTCTGGGGTGATGTAACGCAAAATTCTTGTGTAGTGCGTAATCAGCAATGTGCCCGCACCTGTGGCTTCGCGGTAGCGATTCACGCCTTCGGAAACGACACGCAACGCATCGACGTCTAGACCAGAGTCGGTTTCATCCAAAATGGCAATCTTTGGACGTAGCAAGCCCAACTGCAAGATTTCTAGTCGCTTCTTTTCGCCACCTGAAAAGCCTTCATTCAGATTGCGCTCAGCAAACGAAGCATCCATTTGAAGGTCAGCCATTGCTTCCTTCATCTCTTTGATCCACAAGCGCAACTTTGGTGCTTCACCGCGCGCAGCAGTCACTGCGGTACGCAGGAAGTTCGCCACTGATACACCGGGGACTTCAACTGGGTACTGCATGGCCAAGAACAAGCCGGCGCGAGCGCGTTCATCGACGCTCATAGCGAGCACATCGACCCCATCAAGGGTGATGGTTCCTGAAGTCACGGTGTAGCGAGGGTGACCGGCAATCACGTAGGCAAGAGTTGATTTTCCCGAGCCGTTGGGTCCCATGATTGCGTGCGTGAGTCCCGAATCAATGGTCAACGTGACACCGCGAAGGATGTCTTTGGGACCCGTATCGGTTTGTACCTGCGCGTGCAGATCAGTGATTACTAGGGCGCTCATGATTGGGACCTTCCATCGGTGGAAACAGGGGTTGGAGACGTAGCAACTTCAATATGCGTAGTTCCCGCATCGTCGACAAGTCGCACTTCATACGTAGGAACTGGAGTGATTGCTGGCGGAGAGAGGGAAGCTCCCGTGCGCAAATTAAACTGAGAACCGTGTAACCAGCACTCGATTGTGCAGTCAATGACTTCGCCCTCGGATAGGGATACATCCGCATGCGAGCAGACATCCGAGATAGCGAAAACGCCCTCAGCACAATTGACTAGGGCAATCGCTCGATCCATGACTGAAACTTTGAGTGCGCTGCCCATCGGAACGTCCGCGAGTGATGCTACTCGAACGAAATCACTCATCGAGATCTTCCATTGGCGTGATGCCAAGCCGATCAGAAATCTTCGCGAGCAGTTCATCGCGCCAATGAGCATCACCAATTCGCCCAAGAACGTCAGCGAAGAAACCGCGCACAACAAGTTGACGTGCCTCATCAAGAGTGAGTCCACGTGACTGCAAGTAGAACAGCTGCTCGTCATCAAAGCGGCCAGTTGCACTGGCATGACCAGCACGAACGATGTCGCCGGTTTCCAGTTCTAGGTTAGGCACTGAATCAGCTCGAGAACCTTCAGACAACAGCAAGTTGCGATTGGCCTGATGTGTTTCAGTTCCGATCGCGTCTTTACGGACCAAGACGTCGCCAATCCAGGCGCTGCGGGCTCCTGGATTGAGTAGCGCGCCCTTGAACAGCGCTTCGCTTACGCAGTGTGGCTGATCATGATTTACGAAGATGCGATGTTCGACATGCTGATCAGCATCGGCAAGGAATACGCCGAAGAGTTCAGCACGGCCACCGGGAGCGTTGTATTTTACTGAACTTTGAATGCGTACGGCCCCGCCGCCCAATGTTGCGAGAGCACCAATAAAGGTGGCGTCACGACCTAGAATCACCGGCATTTGCAAGGCAAGCGCTGTGGTGGATTCACCTTCAACAATGGTGATAACGCGCAGGTTCGCACCATCACCAACGTTGATGACGATGGAACCATTGACATTTCCTGAGAGCGTCTGCCGAATCACTATTGTGGCCACGCTGAATTGACGCGCAACTATCTCGAGGTGTTGATAAGCCTGTGGTTCAGTCGAAGTCAGATCAACGATGACCGGCTCGGACCATTGCGCTTGAGCTGGGATCTCAAGGATGCCTGCCTTCGTAACATTGGCTCGCGCAATTGATGAAGGTAGATCAATAGGAATCCACGAACTTGCGACCTCCGACATCGGAACTATGTTGACTCCTGAACCGGTTGCAGTGACGAAACCTGCGGCTGGATCAACAACGAAGAACTGTTTTAGACGCTCAACGGGCGAAAAGCGCCACTCCTCATCCCTTGCGGTGGGAACAGTGAACGCCGCTGGATCGAGGGAATGCACACGGGGTGCCAAATCCATCGGCGGCGTAATAGCAACTGCACTCATCCGACGGCGCCTTCCATCTGCAATTCGATAAGCCGGTTCAATTCAATTGCGTATTCCATTGGCAATTCGCGTGCAATTGGCTCGATGAAGCCGCGCACGATCATGCCCATAGCCTCATCCTCAGTCATTCCACGAGACATTAAATAGAACAACTGACTGTCACTGATTTTGGAAACCGTAGCCTCATGACCCATTGACACATCGTCTTCGCGAACGTCGATGTATGGGTAAGTATCAGAACGCGATTCATCATCGATCAGAAGCGCATCACACTTCACTGTTGCGCGTGAGCCATGTGCACCTTCATTGATTTGCACCAAGCCACGGTAAGAAGTTCGGCCACCGCCGCGAGCGACAGACTTCGAAACAATCTTAGAAGTGGTGTTGGGCGCAGCATGAATCATCTTTGAGCCTGCGTCTTGGTGCATTCCTGGACCAGCGAAAGCCAGCGACAAGGTCTCGCCATGAGCGCGCTCGCCCATGAGCCACACTGCGGGGTACTTCATGGTCACTTTGGACCCTAGGTTTCCATCGATCCACTCCATCGTGGCATCTTCGTAACAAATTGCGCGCTTTGTCACCAGGTTGTACACGTTGGTGGACCAGTTTTGAATTGTCGTGTAGCGGCAGCTTGCGCCCTTCTTCACGATGATTTCAACTACCGCAGAGTGCAATGAATCTGAAGAGTAAATCGGCGCTGTACAACCTTCGACATAGTGCACATGTGCACCTTCATCAATGATCATCAAGGTGCGCTCGAATTGACCCATGTTTTCAGTGTTAATGCGGAAGTAGGCCTGCAGTGGGATTTCTACGTTCACGCCTTTTGGCACGTAGATGAATGAACCACCAGACCAGACAGCAGTGTTGAGCGCGGAAAACTTGTTGTCTCCGACCGGAATCACCGTGCCGAAGTACTCCTTGAACATTTCTTCATGCTCACGAAGCGCTGTATCCGTATCGAGGAAGAGAACACCCTGCTCTTCGAGGTCTTCACGAATCTTGTGATAAACAACTTCAGATTCATATTGCGCCGCAACGCCGGCAACCAACCGCTGCTTTTCAGCCTCGGGAATGCCGAGACGGTCATAGGTGTTTTTGATGTCGTCGGGAAGATCTTCCCAACTCGTTGCTTGCTTCTCGGTGGATCGAACGAAGTACTTGATGTTGTCAAAGTGGATGCCGTTTAGGTCTGAACCCCATGCTGGCATTGGCTTACGGTCAAACAGGCGAAGCCCCTTTAGCCGCATTTCCAACATCCATGCTGGCTCGTTCTTGAGCGCGCTGATGTCTCGTACGACGTCTTCGCTCAATCCACGACGCGCATTTACGCCAGCAAGATCGGGATCGTGCCAGCCGTAGTCGTAGCGTCCCAATTCATCGATCGCTGCTGATTGTTCAGTGCTCATGCGAGTGCCTTTCGCTGGACGAGTGGAATAACCGTGGTGCACACACCATCGCCATGGGCCAAGGTGGCTAGTCGAGTGACGTGAAGTCCTAGTGCGTCACCCAAAGCTCGAGTTTCTGCTTCACAGAGTTCAGGAAATTCGGTTGCTGCATCGATGACTGGGCAGTGGTGCTGACATAACTGAACTGCATAGCCGCCATCGGAGGTTTGATCAACCGATGCGGCGTAGCCAGCATCGGTCAGGGTTTGTGCAAGTTGCTCAACAGCAACAGCGGTGGTGCCTGGCTGGGTGTTGAGTTGTTTCATCAATGTGTCTGCTCGTCGCTGAGCAAAGGCAGCTATTCCCGCTTGTCCTTGAGTTTCGGCCACAAAGCGCAGGGCTTCAATCGCTAACGAGTCGCTTTCTTGATTAAGTGCGGCTCTACCTCGTGCGGTCAGACTAAAGACCACGCTTGGGCGGCCACGCCGTTTTGCTGGCGCTGGACCATAGGGCGAACGTTCCGATCCCTCAACGAGTCCTTCAGCACTGAGATTCGACAATGACTTGCGGATAGCTGCTGAGGTCAAACTCAGCCGCTCGGCTAACTGCGACGGCGTGCCCGGTCCTTGGGCAAGCAGGCTACGAGCAACACGCTCGGCGGCATCTCCAGGGAATTTCACAACCTCATTGTTGCGTAATTCACCGGAATCGCAAAACCCGGGGGTCCCTGACCGCCTTGTCCGTGCCTATGCTGTTCAAATGGCCGCGGTTGAAATATCCCAATTGGTAGTCAGGTACGGGGAAAAAGTCGCTGTCGATGGCCTCGACTTTATCGCGCTGCAGGGCCAGATCACTGCACTCCTTGGCCCAAACGGCGCTGGTAAAACCAGCACGATTGAGGTCTCCTGCGGTCTTAGGGCGCCCTCAGCTGGCAATGTGCGACTCTTCGGGCAGAACCCCCAAGCACCAGATATTCGTAGCCAGATGGGTGTGATGCTGCAATCAGGTGGCTTGTATCCCACCGCCCGCCCGCTGGAATGGTTGACGTATCTGGCCAAGCTTTACCCCCAAGCTGATAATCCCGCAACCTTGCTCGAGATGGTTGGCATTGACCCAACGATTCGAACCCAGACACGGCGCCTTTCAGGCGGCGAGCAACAGCGTGTGAAGCTTGCCGCAGCATTACTCCCCCGCCCAAAACTGCTCTTTCTTGACGAACCAACCGCAGGACTTGATGCGCTTGCCCGTCGAAATTTATTAGATCTATTGCGTCGACAACGCGACGACGGAGTCGCAATAGTGCTCACTACGCACCTGCTGGCCGATGTTGAAGATCTAGCAGACACAATCACGCTTATGTCTCAAGGCAAGGTTGCCATGACGGGCACCCTGGCTGAACTCACTGGAACCATGGACGCCATTTCATTTGGTGGCCCAAAATCATTACCGCTGGCTGGACTTTCGGCAACTTTGCCGCAGGGATACAGCGCGAATGAATCACAGCCCGGCAAATATGTCGTCACTGGCAAACCCTCTCCCGAAATCATGTCGATCATCACTACCTGGTGTTCAACACAAGGCGTGATGGCAACCGAATTGGGTGTTGGTAATAAAACCCTTGAGCAATTACTCATTGATGTTTCAAGCGAGGCAGTGCGATGACGACATTGGTTGCAAAGGAACACACTTCGCCCGCCACACGCATTCGCGCACATGCGGCGTGGGAACTCAAATTGCTCTTGCGTAATGGCGAGCAACTACTGCTGATGTTCATCGTGCCGGTGGGTTTGCTGCTCGCTCTGGGATTCACCAGTTTGTCGACCAAGAACATCAACGCTGCAGTGCCAACAGTATTCGCGGTGAGCATCATCGCGACGTGTTTCACGTCCTTGGCAATTGGCACCGGTTTTGAGCGCAGATCTGGTGCCCTTCGCTATTTAGGTACCACTCCATTAACGCGCTTCGACTTGCTCGTGGGGAAAATACTCGCCACCGCAACCCTGACCTTTATGTCGATCACCGCGATATCAATCACTGGCCTTTTCCTAGAGTGGTCCCCAGATCTCGCTGGTGTCCTGATGGCCTTCGTCATCGCCATATTGGCGATTGCAGCATGGACTTCTTGGGCCATGGTGATTGCTGGCTTATTCAGAGCAGAAGCCGTCCTAGCGATCGCAAACGGTCTTTTCTTGCTATTCATTATGTTCGGCGGCGTAATCATCGCCAGCTCACAGATGCCAAACGCCGTGGCGAACATTATTGATCTGCTTCCTAGTGCAGCATTAGCAAACGGGCTTCGTTCCTCCTTAGAATCTGGATCACTCCCGCTGCTCTCAATCGTTGTTCTTGGTGCCTGGGCTGCAGTGGGAATGTATATCGCAAAGCGCACGTTCAAATGGGAGCCGTAAACATGCTGGAAGCCGAAATAACTGTGAGTCAGCGCGCTAGTCGAAATACCCGTCGCATTTACATTGCAAACCTGGTCGCGCAGTGCGCCATTGTGGTGACCGGAGCGACAGTGCGAGTAACTGGATCCGGCTTAGGTTGTCCAACTTGGCCTCAATGCGTTGAAGGTTCGTACACGCCAACAGTGCACCAAGAGCAGTCTTGGCATAAGTACGTGGAGTTTGGCAATCGATCCCTGACATTTATTCTCGTCCTACTCGCCGCAGCCGCTCTCATCGCAGCATTTATCGATCAACGACGTCGCGTTGCACTCGGTGGGCAAAGGCGCAGGGTGCTGATACTGCTGGCCGCTATCCCGATCCTTGGAACTTTCGCTCAAGCCATTCTTGGTGGCATCACCGTTCTAACTGGACTGAGTGCCATCACAGTGGCTTCGCACTTTGGGGTATCGATGCTGCTTATTGCCGGATGTGTAGCACTTGTCGTGCGCTCAGGCGATGAAGGTGACGCACCAGCAACGTTGCTGATTCGCCCCGAAATCAGAAAACTCACGTGGGCTCTTTTAATCATCACCGCCCTCGTCGTGATGCTCGGTACCATCGTTACCGGTAGCGGGCCACACAGTGGAGATGCCGAGGCCGAGAATCGATTTACTTTCGATCCTCGAATGGTTTCTTGGCTGCACGCCGATGTCGTCCTGCTCTTCATCGGTCTTTTAATTGCGTTGCTGCTTGCGCTTCATCTCACAAATGGTCCGCGCAAGGCGATCATTTCGGCCTGGATAATTGTAGGTATCTCAATAGCTCAGGCAAGCGTCGGTTACACCCAATACTTCACCGGACTGCCGATCGTCTTGGTGCTGATTCACGTGACCGGAGCTGTTGGCCTATGGGTGGCAATACTGTTTATGCCCTCGACCGAGCGGACTCGCCGACCAGTACCTCTTAAAAAATAAAGGGATCGATGGCTACAGCTAGGAACAGCAAAGCCAAGTAACTGATTGAGTAATGAAACAAACGCATTGCTCGACTGAGGAGTTTCTCATCGTTACGTCGGGCTGCAGCCAACAGACGATAAGCCTCGTAAATGAATAGCCCACCCAGAACAAGCGCTGCTATTGAATACACCGGCCCCATCGGAGCGACGGGGATCAGCGCGAGTGAAACCAGAACCATCACCCAGCTGTAACGGACGATATTGACGCAGACAAACTCTGATGACTTTAATACCGGCAACATAGGAACGCCTGCGCGCTCGTAATCGTCTTTGTATTTCATTGCAAGAGGCCAGTAATGCGGAGGCGTCCAAAAGAAAACGATCAGAAACAGAACCAACGGAGTCCATGACAATGAACCCGTGACAGCTGACCAAGCGATGAGGACGGGCATGCAGCCTGCAGCCCCGCCCCAAACAATGTTTTGAGCGGTCCGACGTTTTAACCACATTGTGTAGCCAACCGCGTAAGCCGCTATGGCAACGAGCGCAAGCACAGCCGCTAAATAATTTGTCCACCACGCCAAGAAGAAAGCACTTGCGATGCTCAGCAGGAAACCCTGAAACAAGCCTGCTCGCACACTGACGATGCCCATTGCGGCTGGTCGCTTGTCGGTGCGGTACATCAGAGCATCGATATCTCTGTCGTACACGCTGTTGAGGGTGTTCGCACCCATCGCAGCCAAGGCTCCACCAAGTAACACAGCGATGGTCGCCTGCATCGTAGGCAAGCCCTGCGCGGCCAAAAACATCGTAGGCACGGCTGTCACCAATAAGAGCTCCACGATGCGTGGTTTGGTCAAAGCGACGTGCGCAGCTACGCGTTGGCGCGGTGATGTTTGCGGCACCTCAAGGCTTGTCGTCACCTCCCTAGCCTAGCCTTGGAGTGGTGGTTCCAAGCGCAGGTGGACCGGACTAGAGTTTTCCCCGTGACTGCACTTGAGTGGACCAGCACTGATGAACGAGCAACCGCGTTTCTTCGCGCTCTAGCGATGGATGCAGTCCAAAAGGCAGGAAACGGCCATCCCGGTACTGCCATGACCCTCGCTCCCCTGGCTTATGTTCTGTTCCAGCGAGTCATGCGCCACGATCCTGCGCAACCTGCCTGGCTAGGTCGCGACCGGTTTGTACTCAGCTGTGGCCATTCAAGTTTGACGCTCTATAGCGAACTCTTTCTCAGCCAATACGGGCTCACCATGGGCGATTTAGAGTCCTTTCGCACCTCAGGGGCCAGAACTCCTGGCCATCCTGAATTTGGTCACACCGCAGGGGTGGAGACCACGACCGGACCACTTGGCAACGGCTTGGCAACTGCCGTGGGAATGGCGATGGCCACTCGCTATGAACGCGGTCTGTTTGATCCCGATGCGCCCCTAGGAACTAGCCCCTTTGATCACCACATCTGGGTAATCGCATCAGATGGTGACCTTCAGGAGGGGGTGTCTGGCGAGGCATCTTCGCTGGCCGGAACCCAAGCTCTTCATAACTTGACCGTGATCTGGGATGACAATCACATCTCTATTGAGGGCGATACTGCCGTCTCATTCACCGAAGATGTTGTTGCCCGATACGAGTCCTACGGCTGGGCCACACACTTTGTGGATCGACTTAGCGACGGCAATATCAACTTGCCCGCGGTATACGAGGCCATTGAGAAGTCAAAGACCGAAAAAGATCGCCCGACGTTTATTGCAATGCGGTCCACGATCGCCTGGCCAGCACCAAACGCACGTGACACCTCAAAGGCGCATGGCTCAGCCTTGGGCGCCGCAGAGATTGCAGCAACCAAAGTTGAACTAGATCTAGATCCAGAATCTTCGTTCGCGTTCGATCCAGAAGTTCTTGACGCAGTTCGCTCGCGCCTAACGAGCCGTGTGGCATCAGACAGAAGCCGTTGGGACGAGGCCTACAACACCTGGCGAAATAATGAACCAACGCGAGCAGCCTTACTCGATCGCATCACTTCTGGTGAACTTCCAGCCGCATTCGATGAAATTTTCCCTCAGTGGTCTGACACAGATGCTCTAGCTACTCGCAAAGCTTCGGGCGATGTCATCAACGCAATAGCCAAAGTGATGCCTGAATTTTGGGGTGGTTCTGCAGATTTGGCAGAGTCCAATAACACGTCGATTTCAGGTGGCAAGAGTTTTCTACCAACCACTACAACGATGCCTGACGCATCGCCCTACGGTCGCATCCTCCATTTTGGAATTCGCGAGCATGCCATGGGCGCCGCGCTTAACGGCATGTCGCTGAGCGGGCTGACTCGACCTTTCGGTGGCACATTCTTAGTCTTCAGCGACTACATGCGCGGTGCCGTACGACTTGCAGCCTTGATGCAAACACCCGTAACTTACGTGTGGACTCATGACTCAATTGGGCTAGGCGAAGACGGACCAACACATCAGCCGGTTGAACATCTTTGGAGCCTCCGGGTGATACCTGGACTTTCAATCGTTCGGCCAGCGGATGCGAATGAAACTGCGGGTGCTTGGCATGCGACCTTGACACAGCATCGTCCAGTTGGACTCGTGCTTACGCGCCAAAATGTTCCCACCATCACCACGCCAAGTCAGGCACTCAGCGGGGTTCGCCGCGGTGCCTATGTTGTTGCAACCCATGAGTCACCACAGGTGCTCCTATTGGCAACGGGATCTGAAGTTCAACTAGCGCTGAAGGCGCACGAAGAACTTGCAATTGAAGGCATCACCAGTCGCGTTATCTCAATGCCATGTCTGGAATGGTTCGACGAGCAAGATCAGGCGTATCGCGACTCGGTCCTGCTCCCCAACGTTCGCGCTCGAGTCTCCGTTGAAGCTGGTGCAACCTTAGGCTGGTGGAAATACGTTGGCGATCGCGGTCGAGTCATTGGACTGGATCACTTTGGAGCTAGCGCATCGGACAAAGTTTTGTTCCAGGAATTTGGTATCACGATTGAAGCAGTGAAAGCTGCTGCAAAGGCTTCACTCAACGACCCATCCTGAATTACTGGTTTGGAGACACATCATGTCAACGCAAGTACTTCAGGTTCTCACGGATGCGGGCGTGTCAATCTGGCTCGATGACCTCAGCCGGTCAAGACTTACCTCCGGAAACCTTGCGCAGCTCGTCGCACAAAAATCTATCCGCGGGGTCACTTCAAATCCCTCGATATTCCAAGCAGCCATCTCAAAAGGCGCAGCCGATTATCAAGGAGATCTGAAGGATTTCACAGAGCAGGGCCTTGACGTCGATCTCGTGATCCAGCGCCTGACTACAGACGACGTTCGCAACGCTTGTGATGTGATGTTGCCGGTCTATTTGGAAACCGGTGGGCTCGATGGTCGAGTCTCTATTGAAGTAGATCCCCGACTGGCCCATGAAACTAAGCCAACGATTGATCAAGCCGTTGAACTGTGGGGCATGATTGATCGACCAAATCTACTCATAAAAATCCCCGCGACCCTTGCCGGACTTGAGGCAATCACTGAAACGATTAGCCACGGAATTAGCGTGAATGTCACCCTAATTTTTTCTGTTGAACGCTATGCGTTAGTTATTGCGGCCTACGAGGAAGGACTTCGCAGAGCGGCACATCGCGGCGTTGACCTTTCCCAGATTCATTCCGTCGCATCCTTCTTTGTAAGTCGAGTCGACACTGATGTTGACAAGAAGCTCGATGCTTTAGGCACAGAGCAAGCAGCACAGTTGCGTGGCAAGGCCGCGCTTGCGAATGCGCGCATGGCTTGGGATGTGTACCAAGATCGCGTCGATCGCGACGAATGGGCTGCCCTGCTGGCACTTGGGGCAAACGCCCAACGTCCGCTTTGGGCTTCTACCGGAGTGAAGGATCCCGCTTACGATGACACAAGATATGTCATGGATCTGGCGGTAAAGGGATGCGTGAACACCATGCCAGAAGCAACCCTTAATGCTGTTGCCGACCATGGAGTTTTCCAAGGTGACACAGTCACCGGGACAGGTGCTGCATCAGCTGCAATTTGGCAGTCGCTATCCGAATTGGGCATCGAACAGGCCGCTGTTTGCGACTATCTCGAGCAAGACGGAGTGAAGAAATTCATTGATGCGTGGGAAGACCTTCGCACAACAGTGCAAACAGCCATGGATAAAATCTCCTAACCCCGGACAGTGATGACAAATCCCCTTCGCAATTCAATGGATCAACGTCTTCCTCGCATTGCTGGCCCATGTGGTGTGGTGCTGTTCGGTGTGACAGGTGATCTGGCTCGCAAGAAAGTAATGCCCGCGATTTATGACTTAGCCAACAGAGGATTCCTGCCACCAGGATTCTCGTTGGTTGGCTTTGCCCGCCGTGATTGGGCAGACGAAGATTTTGCTCAAGTAGTGCACGATGCTGTTCGCGAACATTCTCGCACTCCATTTCGTGAAGAAACGTGGAAACAACTCAGCGAAGGCATCCGTTTCGTCGCCGGGGATCTGGGCGATGCAGCTGCCTACGACGAATTGTCACGCGTGGTTGCAGATCTTGACCAAACTCGAGGCACTGGCGGTAATCACGCTTTCTACCTATCTATTCCTCCCGGTCTATTTCCGGTAGTTCTCGAGCATTTGAAAAGTTCTGGACTTGCCGAAGAGAAGGCAGATGCGTGGCGCCGAGTAGTTATCGAAAAACCCTTTGGCCACGATCTCAAGAGTGCTCAGGAATTGAATGATCTGGTTGGCACAGTTTTCGATACCGGTTCAGTTTTTCGCATTGATCATTACCTTGGAAAAGAGACTGTTCAAAACATCATGGCTGTTCGGTTTGCCAATGCGATGTTTGAGCCTTTATGGAACAGCAACTACGTCGATAACGTGCAGATTACGATGGCAGAAGATATCGGCATTGGCGGTCGGGCCGGATACTACGACGGTATCGGCGCTGCCCGAGATGTCATCCAAAACCACCTGCTGCAGTTATTGGCCCTCACTGCAATGGAAGAACCACTCAACTTCAACGCAGCAGAAGTTCGTGCAGAAAAAGAAAAGGTCCTTTCTGCCGTTCGCCTGCCAAAGGATCTAGGCCTACACACAACACGTGGCCAATACGCGCAGGGATGGCAAGGTGGAATTCCTGTCTCGGGTTACTTGCAAGAAGATGGCATTGATCCATCATCCATTACAGAGACATTTGCGGCCATGCGCGTCGACATCGACAATCGACGTTGGGCTGGAGTCCCCTTCTACCTGCGAACAGGTAAACGCCTAGGTCGTCGGGTTACCGAAGTGGCTGTCATCTTTAAGCGCGCACCACACTTGCCTTTCTCTGTTGATGCAGTGCAGGAACTTGGCAACAACGCATTAGTGTTCAGAATTCAGCCGGACGAGGGCATTACTGTTCGTTTCGGCTCAAAGGTTCCTGATACTTCAACAATTGAAGTGCGCGATGTAACTATGGACTTCCAGTACGGCGAGACCTTTGTTGAATCAAGCCCAGAAGCCTATGAGCGATTGATCCTCGATGTTTTGATCGGTGATCCACCACTGTTCCCACGACATGTTGAAGTGGAACTGGGTTGGAAGATTTTGGATCCAGTTTTGGACTATTGGGCAACACAAGGTCAACCTGAGCAATACGTCTCTGGTGGTTGGGGCCCACACAGTCAATATGACATGTTGGCCCGCGACGGACGCACCTGGAGGCGGCCATGATTCGTCTCGAAGAAACCAGCGGCGGAGCTGTCGCCGCTGCAATAAATGCCGAACGACGTCGTATTGGTTCACCAGCAACTGGGATGGTGCTGACCTTGCTGATTTTGGCAGACGAAGACACTCAGGCAGATGCAACAGATGCTGCAGTTGCTACTGCCCGTCAGCATCCAATGCGCATCATCACGTTGATCCCCCGACCAGATGCTCGCAATACCCAACTTGACGCGGAAATTCGAGTGGGCGGCGACGACGGTCCTGGGGAAGTTGCCATCCTTCGACTCCGCGGCGAACTTTCAAACTATCCGAACTCTGTAGCGGTGCCACTCCTACTTCCTGACACCCCAGTTGTCGCATACTGGCCCGGTGAATCGCCTGACGTTCCCTTTGAGAGTTTGATCGGGCGCCATGCTCAGCGTCGGATAACTGACGCTTCAAGTTTTTCGGATCCATATGAAGCCTTGCGCATCCGAAAAGCTGGTTACGTACCTGGTGACACAGATCTTTCTTGGGCACGTTGCACTCAATGGCGTTCTGTAATTGCCGCCATCTTTGACGCACCGATGTCCACTGTGCACCACATTCGGGTCACAGGAGAACGAAACAACCCCAGCGTCATCCTTATGGGCGCGTGGCTCAGCCAAAGTCTTGGCGCCAGCGTGGAGACCATCTGGGATGACACCATTGCCATTTCTGGGGTTGAATTAGACATGGACGACGGCGTACTTTCAGTCACTCGAGTTGATCAGAAAACCGCCAATATTAGGCGCCCCGGTCTCTCTGATCAGCACGTCAGTTTGCCGCGCAGATCTACTTCGGCCTTGATCGCCGAAGAACTACGCCGACTCGATCCCGATGATATGTACGGGCTCGTTATTTCTAAGTTGGATCTATGACGGCTCGAGAACTCATCCGCTACCTAGATGAAAATTCCCTTGCTGAAGCCACGGCGGGACGATTAGTCGCCGCTGTCGTTGAGGCTCAAGAACAACGAGAGTTTGCGCACGTAGTGTTGACCGGTGGCGGTATCGGAACCGCAGTGTTGTCTGCGCTGAGCGCAAGCCCAGCCGTATCGGCCATCGATTGGCAACGAATTCATCTCTGGTGGGGTGATGAACGCTATCTGCCTACTGGTGACCTCGAACGCAATGACACTTCTGCGCATCAGCTTCTCATCGATCACGTGGCCATCTCACGGGATCACGTGCATTCCATTAGCGGCCCCGACCGTACTGAATCTCCGGAAATGTCAGCGCAGCATTACGAAGATGCTCTCTTGGCAGCTGGAAATGGAGTTCTACCGAAATTTGATGTGGTTCTTTTAGGAATCGGACCCGATGCGCATGTTGCTTCGCTGTTTCCTGAGCATCCACAAACCCACGATGATCGATTTGTGGTTGCCGTACACAATTCTCCAAAGCCACCAGCCACTCGAGTGACGTTAACCTTCTCGGCGCTCAACAACGCGCAGCACGCGTGGATCCTTGCGTCGGGTGAATCAAAAGCGGAAGCGGTGCGCTTGGCGTTGGACCCGATGGCCGGACCTCGCCAAATTCCGGCAAGTGGCATTCGGGCCTTGCACACACTCTTTCTCGTAGATAACGATGCAACAAAAGAACTCCCGGCCGACTTTGGTCGACCGGGAGCCTAAGCGTTGATTTTCTTACTTAAATAACTTTGCCACGGAGTTTGCTAAGTGCTTCATCGAGAATTGCAGCGCCATCCACTTCCGAGCGACGTTCTTTCACGTAAGCCAGGTGAGTCTTATATGGCTCAACCTTTGGCGGTGCTGGTGGGTTTTCTTTGTCTTTTCCAGCAGGAAGACCGCAACGTGGGCAATCCCATTCTTCTGGAATCGCAGCATCTGATGCGAAACTAGGCTTTGATTCATGCTTGCGCGAGCACCAGAATGAAACCCAAATACGCGGTGCAGCTTCACCACGCTCTGCTTCGCCCATTGGACCTGCGCCTACGCGACTGCCACGAATAGCACTTCCACCAGCCATGTTTATCCTCCTACTAGATTCGCGAGGGCGTTAGACGCCGGTGCGAATGAGCAGACCAACGCCAACGATTGACGCAGCCCAAATAAGTCCAATTGCCACAGTGATGCGGTCCAGATTTCGCTCAGCTACCGATGAACCGCCGACTGA
>JBIIAA010000026.1:0-18103 GCA_044240165.1 Candidatus Nanopelagicales bacterium | reverse complement strand
GATGAAGCGAGAATCTGAAGTCTTGTAAGTGACCGAGAGTGGATTCATTGGAGCATCAGCTGGAGCCGCCGAAGGCTTAGGTAGTGGTCCACCAACGAGCATGGCCAGGTTTGATCCGAACTGAGTGACCCAAGCACCAACACTGAGCAGGGAGATATCCAGTTCTGAGGTTTCCCCCGTAGCTAGTCGCTTGTAGAGCGCTGCTGAAATTCCACCAGCGATTGTCATGCCGCCCATGTTGTCGCCGAAGGCTCCGGTTGGCATGTTGGTGATGGTTTCCTGCTCTGGGTTGGTGAGTGCATCGGCAGTTCCGCTGCGTGCCCAAAAGCCAGTGGAGTCAAAGCCGCCCTTATCGCGCTCTGGTCCATGGTCGCCGAAGCCAGAACCGCGAACAAAGATGATGTTCGGATTGGCCTTGCGAATATCTTCAAGGTCAATGCCCAGCTTCTTGCGAGCGCTAGGGAGGTAGTTCGTAAGGAAAACATCGCAATGCTTCGCGAGTTCATAAATAACATCGCGACCTTCTTGGGTGTTGAGTGCAACACCAACGCTGCGCTTGCCACGGTTAGGGCCTTCAATGATCGGGAAGAACGACGAGCCCTTTGAAGCGGCATCAAGGCCAAGAACGCGGAAGAGTCCACGCTGAGCGTCACCAGTCTCGGCATTTTCGATTTTTAGAACTTCGGCGCCCCAGTCAGCAAGTACTGCACCAGCTGATGGAACGAAAGTGAATTGGGCTACTTCGAGGATGCGAACACCCTTGAGCGGTTGTGTCATAACGAGTCCTTTCGCGACGATGGAAGTGTGAATGTTTTCTGCTGAGTTCCGGGGTTTTGGGAACCCTTAAACAGTGCGGACAGCAGTCATCTCTGCGATGAAATGATCAGCAACGTCAATCAGGTAATCACCAGCGCCAGATCCTGCAGTCTCACGAAGGAGCCGCGCATCTTTGGCAAGGGTTGGGTAGGCCTGCCCATTGGCAACGTTTTCCAGCTTGCCAGAGTTGCCGATCATTTCGATTGCGAAACTGCGCCCTGAGCCAGTGGTCAGCACTTCAAGCAAAGGTGCACGCTCAAGGCCAATCCGCTGTGCTAACTCAAATGCAGCATGCGCAACGGCACTCTGGGCGGAGAGCAAAGCGTTATTAATGAGTTTCGCTTTTTGTCCTGCGCCAACATCGCCAAGGCGAACAATGCGCCCTGAATGTGTTGCAAGAACATCGCGCACTGCATCGCAGGCAGCTTCAGAACCACCGAGCATCGTGGTCAAGGCGCCGGCTTCAACGGCTGGCGCACCGCCGCTGACGGGAGCATCGATGATGACTAGGCCAAGTTCGGCACCACGCTTGGCAATTGCCACAACTTCTTCTGGTGAAACGGTGCTGTGGATGAGTACGGGTGTGCCTGGGATTACACCGCTAGCCACGCCATCAGTGCCGAACAGTACGTCTTCCACGGACTTGGCATCAAAGGTGCAAATGCAGATCACATCAGACTGTGCGGCGAGGGCTGCGGGAGTCTGCGACCTGGTTACTTCTGGACCGAAGACCTCAAGAATCTCCGGACGTCGCGCCCAAACGCTCAGCGGATAACCGCCTCGTTCGATAGCTCGTGCCATAGGCATACCCATCATTCCTAGACCTATAAAGCCCACTCGACGTGCTTCATTGCTTGACATTAAGCCCCACTCCAGTTATCTATATTGACAGTAATACATTGCATACTTCTTGAACGTTCATGTTTTCTAAGACGCAATATTCGTTGCGGGATCGAGGAATTTCTGTGTTCAATCTCTCTGGCCATATTGCTTTCATCACCGGCGCAGGCCAAGGTGTTGGCGCTGAAATTGCTCGAGTCTTGGCTGCTCATGGCGCGGCCGTCGCAGTGAATGATCTTTTCGAAGATCGCGCGCAGCAAGTAGTTGATGAGATCAACGCGATTGGTGGGCGAGCTGTTGCGGTTCCTGCTGACATCACCGACGAAAATGCTGTCGCTCATGCTGTTAAGAAAGCCTCTGATGAACTCAACGGATGCGTCGACATCTTGGTCAACAACGCTGGAATTCCGGTGACTGGATTTTCGATGACTAACTTTGCGCAGTCCGACCGCGAAACTTGGGGTCCGCATATCGCGCTGAGCGTTCATGGATTGTTGAATGTCACTCACGCGATTTTGCCCGCCATGGTTGACTCGGGCTGGGGCAGAGTCATCACAATTAGTTCGGACTCTGCACGCATAGGTGAACCGCGACTTGCGGTGTATGGCGCGGCTAAAGCCTTCGGTCCGGCTCTGATGCGCACGATTGCTAAAGAAGAGGGACGTTCGGGTGTTACGGCCAACAGCATTGCCCTTGGCAGCATTGTGAATCCAGCAATGGGCGAAAGGGATCCCGAGCAATTGGCCAAGCAAGTTCGCCCTTACCCCGTTAAGCGACTGGGTGCCCCAACCGACATTGCTCCAGCTGTGTTGTGGCTGGCTTCCAACGAGGCGGCATGGGTAACTGGCCAAACCATTCCGGTCAATGGCGGGTATTCGACTACCTGACGTGGTTGTTGTCAAAGCCATAATCCTTATGAGTCCACGGTTAGGAGCATGGCTCCTGCAGGCGTGAGTCCGCCACTGGAAACAGCAGCAACTTGAGCGTCTTTAACTTGACGTTCGCCTCCATCGCCACGCAACTGAGTGACCGCTTCATGGATAAGTCCCATGCCATGGGTGCGACCATGCGAAAGTTGCCCGCCGTGTGTGTTGAGCGGGAGGATTCCGTCTAGGGCGATGTTGTGTCCACCATCCAGGAAGTCTTTGGCCTCACCAATACCGCAGAAGCCCAAGGCTTCAATCCACGACAGGCAGTTGAAAGTGAATCCGTCGTACAGCAGTGCAACATCGACGTCACTTTGCTTAAGTGACGAACGCGACCACAGGTGAGCTGCTGGTCCAAGAACTTGTGGCTCGTGAGTGAGCGTTGATTGATCCCAATCCATCCGCTCGACCATCTGAGTGCCAACGGATTCAAACCGAATTGGTTTATGGCGAAGGTCGCGCGCTGCATCGACCGCAGAAACGATGATTGCGACAGAAGCATCGCAAGGAACATCGCAGTCCAAGAGTCCAAACGGCATTGAGATTTCTCGGGCTGACAAGTAGTCATCCATCGTGATTGGGTCGGTGTAGATAGCAGTTGGATTGCGTGCTGCGTTCCTACGCTGGTTCAGTGCGATCCAACCCAGAGTCTCTTTGGTAGTCCCGTATTTATGCATATGACGTTGAGCGGTCATCGCAAGCAGCGTCAAAGCTCCCGATGAGCCAACGGGAGTAAGGAAGTCAGTTGAGGCGCTAACTCGGCCACCACCGGGACGAATTTTTCCTTGCTTCATGAGTTGGTCGTGCGTTGCTTGCCAGACCGTTCTAAAGCAGAGCACATGCTTGGCCATACCTGTCGATACAGCCATCACAGCTGAAATGAGCGAGCCACCTGGACCGAATGTTTCTGAACCACCGGCGTACCACGTTGGATGAATTCGCATGGCTGATTCGAAAGCAGTAACGCCGCCTTCGCCAAAGCCGGCGGACTGACCTCCACCGGGGTATGTGGAGATGCCATCGATGTCATCAACAGTAAGTCCGGCATCTTCGATCGCGCGCATAGCGGCTTCAATAGTGAGGGAGAGTGGATCGCGCATCAGACGCCGCCCAATTTGCGACATTCCGATTCCAGTTATTGCTGCGTCTTGCTCGAACTTTCTTTCGGTAATCATTGGGCGAATGAGTGTATGAATGTCTTCGGGTTCAACAGGATCTTTAGGTAGTGGTGTGAGGTCAGTTGTTCCTGTAGGAGCAAAGAGTGGAATCCAGACGTCATCAATGTGTTCAAACTGAACGCGCATTTGCTGGCCGAGAGTTAGGTCGGTGTGTTCTGCATCGACAAGTCGACTGGTGAGGCGAACGCGATCGTCTTCCTCAATTGCAACCTGCACGAATGTGAAAGGAGCAGGGAGTCCGGGCATGCCGAAGCGTTGGTTGAAAGTAAATCCAATGAGTCGAGCTTTTCCGGAAACTTCAGTTACTGCTAGATCTAATGACCGACAGTGCACGCAGACTTGCTGAGGCGGGTAGGTCAACCCGGCGCAGTCATTGCACTTTTGAAACCTGAGCTTTCCGTCCTCGCCTGATTTCCAATAGAACTCATTTTGATCCGTGAGTTGGGGAACAATGCGCTCGGTCTCAGACATCAGGCTCCTTGATCATCAACTCGTGGAGACAGAAGCCTCATCTTGTCGCGAGTACGAGACTGAAAGTTACCAATGCGCACGGCTAGGCGCAAGGGTTTTGTGTTAATGCGTTCAATGAACTTCGAATCAGGTAGTGCGCAGGTACTTTTGGATGTGATCAGAGGCAAAGGCTGTGCCGATCAGGCCCAAATCTAGGTTCATTCGGGTGGCAACTGTTTGTACCGCAGTGATGTCTTTTGCCAGGAATTCCGAGAGACGTTCACCCAGAATCGCCAGCGAGCCAGAGCCGGCGATAAGTTCCAAGGCTCGACTCGTGCCACTGCCACGGGGAAGCGCCGCTAGGAGAGACTCCTCAGCGATACCAAGGGAAGCCCCGATGGTGAGCACTTCGCTAGCCATGCTCAGATTTGCCACGAGCAGCGCGTTGTTGAGGAGTTTGACCAGCTGGCCCGTTCCGAGCCCACCAATATGAAAGACCGGATTTCCGTAGGTGGCCAAGGCCGGCTGGACTCGAGCGAAAGTTTGCTCATCTGCGCCAACGAATAACGTCAGGCCACCCGCTCGAATGTCGTGAGGTCCACCACTGACGGCTGCGTCCACCACTGAAATATTTGCGTGCTCTGTGGCTTGTGCAATCTCTTGAAGGATTTGCGGGTCGCAAGTGGTGTGAACAACGAGCACGCTTTTTGCTGGGATCGATTCAACGACACCGCCATCGCCGAAGCACACTTCACGTAACTGGGCTTCAGTAAGAACACAGAGCAGCGTGATGTCTGCGCCGGCCACAACTTCAGCGATCGTGCCGAGGGAGGAGACTCCGTAATCAAGAGCTTGTTCGTGTGATTGGTTATTTCGACTCAAAACCGCGACATCAAAACCAGCATCATGAAGCTGCTGAGCCATCGGCCAGCCCATCCGCCCGGCGCCAATGACGGCAACTCGGGTGGTTGATGCAGTCATTGCAACTAAACCTTTTCGGCTGGCGGCGAGTTGCGGATCAGCTCGGTATCTTGGCCAACTGGTCCAAACTTCTTGTTACCCATAGGTGAACCCAATGGCTCTGGACGACCAGGAAGGATCTCCACGAAGAACACCCGATTGTCTTCAAGGTGAGCGACCTGATCTGCTGGGAGATCATCTTCGTAAAAGATTGCATTCTGTGGGCAGACCGGTTCACAGGCGCCGCAGTCCACACACTCATCAGGCTGGATGTAAAGGGCTCGCTCGCCCACATAGATGCAGTCGACGGGGCACTCTTCGATGCAGGTCTTGTCCATGACATCAACACATGCCGCGGTAATAACGTACGTCACAGATATCTCCTCGTTGCCCTAAATTTCCTTGCGTCTCGTAGTCGGATGGCGTTATAGCTGCTGCCACTCGCGAACGAGATTAAATGACTTTTGGTATCGAATTCGAGACCAATTGTGCGTATTGTCTGGCATTGCATAGTAAATACGCAAGTGATTCCTTGGAAGTCAACGATACTTCTTTGGTCGTTGCAGTTGTTCAGACTGTGACGAAGGTCAGCAAAATGTTGGGTGGTCAGTTCCAGATGACCAATTATCTTGGTTGAAAGGTGTCAGACATGGGGTCCACGAGTCGCACGGTGGTCATCGTTGGAGCAGGTCTTGCCGGGATCAGGACTGCTGAGCAGTTGCGTGAAGGTGGCTTTGAAGGCCACATCACAATTCTTGGCGCAGAAGCGCATGCACCTTATGACCGGCCTCCACTGTCTAAAGGCGCGCTGAAGAACCCCAGTCCGATTCCACCAAGTTTGATCGATCCGGATCGCATCGCTGAATTAAATATTGATCTAAGGCTGGGAGTTGCCGCGCAATCCCTAGATACGCAGGCCAAGAAGGTGCTGCTCGCCAATGGGGAAGCGCTCGCTTACGACTCGTTGGTTATCTCCACGGGAGCGCATGCCAAAAGGCTTGGATCGATGGCGTTGCCGCCTGAAGTGCAGGTCTTGCGAACCTTTGATGATGCTGCGAAGTTGTCAGCGGCGCTGGCGGCTTCCGGTCGTTTAGTGGTCATCGGAGCCGGATTTATCGGCTGTGAAGTGGCCGCGACCGCCACCGATATGGGTTTCCAGGTGTCGTTGATCGAGGCCGCGCCAACGCCGCTTTACCTTCCTGCAGGTGAAATAGTTGGCGCTGAAGTTGCCTCGTGGCATCTCTCGCATGGAGTTGATCTTCGTTGTGACACCAAACTTGTGCGTTTTATCGGTGCGGATCACCTCCAAGGCGTTGAACTTTCAACAGGTGAGGTCGTTGAGGCTTCCGCAGTTGTGCTTGGGCTTGGAGCTGCACCAACGACAGGGTGGCTGGCAGATTCAGGTCTTGATGTCACGGATGGTGTGTTGTGTGATGCGTCCGGAAAAACCGCAATACCTGACGTGTATGCCCTCGGGGATGTCGCTCGTTGGGCGCCGGCCGGGCGCCAGGAGCACTGGACTTCCGCGATCAATCAGTCTCGGGTGGTTGCGGAAAACATCATCCATGACGGAACGCTAACCCTGACCGATGCTGATGCGCTGCCGTATTTCTGGAGCGACATGTACGGTCTCAAACTTCAGGCAGTCGGCAGCACCGGTCTAGGTTTCCAGACCAAGACGTTGCGCCTTGGACCAGAGAAGGATCGACTGGTCGTTCTCTACGGCACGAACGAAAAGTTCGTTGGTGTCGTTGCGGCAAGCCTGCCGCGAGTGGTCAACCGCTCGCGAGCCCTCATCGTTGAGGGTGTTGGGCTTGACGAGGCCTATGAGGCGTTGGCAGCGATTTAGTCAATCGATCGATTTGTAGCGATATTTACGCTCAAAAAAAACTCTGAAAATTGGTTGTGCAGGGTTAAAGACGGTGATAACTTGCCGTTACAGAAAAGAGATTTTTGATCCAAATGTCTCAATTCTGTTGATCCCTATTTGGGAATCACACCAGTTCATGCGGCGCACCGCCACGGTTGCGACTGCACTGTCTAAGGAGGAATTTCGTGAGTGGTCGCTTAGAAGGCAAAGTCGCAGTAATCACGGGCGCAGCTCGTGGCCAAGGTCGTAGCCACAGTGTTCGTTTGGCTGAAGAAGGTTGCGACATCATCGCAATTGACTGGTGCCGCAATATCGATAGCAACGTGTACGCCCAGGCAAATGCAGCTGATCTTGCAGAAACTGTTCGCCTCGTTGAAGCACTCGGTCGCCGGATCGTGCCAATCGTTGCTGATGTGCGCGAGCGCTCAGAAATGATTGCTGCAGTGAAGAAGGGCGTCGACGAACTCGGACACCTAGACATCGTTATCGCTCAAGCAGGTATTGCTCCGCTCGGTCCAGATGTGCCTGTTCAGGGCTTCATCGACTCGGTCTCAATCATGTTCAGCGGCATTCTTAACACGATTGACGCATCGCTAAGTTACCTCAGTGCCGGCGCATCCATTGTTGCCACTGGCTCAGTTGCTGGCTTGATGCAGGGCGCAACAAATGCTCCCGGCATGGGGCCAGGCGGCGCTGGTTACTCACATGCAAAGCGTGCCGTTGCACGCCTTGGCCACGACCTCGCCTTCCAGTTGGCACCGCACTCAATTCGTATGAACGTGGTTCACCCAACAAACTGCTCAACTGACATGTTGTTCAGCGAGCCTATGTACAAGTCATTCCGTCCAGACCTAGAAAACCCAACCAAGGAAGATGCAATGCTCGCATTCCCAGCAATGCAGGCCATGCCAATTCCTTATGTTGAGCCAATCGACATCAGCAACGCGATTGTGTTCCTGTGTTCAGACGAAGCTCGTTACATCACAGGTATGCAGTTCCGTATTGATGGCGGCGCACTATTGACGTCATCAACTTCGGGCGCTCCAGCGTAACTGCTGGTTCACTCGTCTACCTGAGGATTCACATGGCTTCATACACGCCAAACCGCAAGATGCTGATTGACGGTCAACTTGTTGACTCGTCTTCAGGGAAATTCTTTGACAACGTCAATCCTGCAACCGAGGAAGTAATCGGCCAGGTCGCTGACGGAACACACGAAGATATGCAGCGTGCAATTGCTGCAGCTCGTCGTTCGTTTGAGGAAACTGATTGGTCAACTAACCACAAGTTCCGCCAACGTTGCCTTGAGCAACTGCAGGCTGGACTTGAGGCTGAAGTCGAAGAGATTCGTGCAGAACTCGTCGATGAAGTTGGCTGCCCTGTTCAGTTGACCTATGGGCCTCAGTTAGCTGGCCCATTGGAAGATGCGCTTACGTGGCCGGCCCAAGCGATTGATTCGTTTGATTGGGAAACCGAAATGCCAGAACGTATGGTTTACGGCACCATGTCAAAGCGGATCATTCGCAAGGAGCCTGTTGGCGTGGTTGGTGCGATCACAGCTTGGAACTACCCATTCGAACTCATGATGAGCAAGTTTGGGCCGATCTTGGCTGCTGGTAACACCACAGTGTTGAAGCCGTCGAACCTGACACCATTCAGTGCAACTCGATTCGCACGGATCATTGCGGAAAAGACAGATATTCCTGCAGGTGTGGTGAACATCGTGACTTCTGATGATCACATGGTCGGCGAAGATCTGACTCTGAGCCGTGATGTTGACATGATTTCGTTTACTGGTTCAACTGCAATCGGTAAGCGCATCATGGAAAAGGGTGCACCAACACTCAAGCGTATTTTCCTTGAACTCGGTGGGAAGTCAGTATTGATTGTCACAGAGGATGCTGACCTCACTGCGGTGTTGCCTATGAGCGCCATGGTGTGTTCGCATGCAGGTCAGGGTTGTGCAATCTTGACTCGCTACTTGGTTCCGCGTAGTCGATACCAAGAAGCAATCGAAATCATGCGTGCAACGCTGAGTTCGATTCCTTATGGCGACCCAACAGATATGGCCACCGTTCAGGGCCCTCAGATCAGTGCGCTTCAGCGTCAGCGCGTGCTTGATCTGATCGCCTCGGGTGTTGCTCAGGGTGCCAAGTTGGAACTCGGTGGCGGTCGTCCAGCTCACCTGGAAAAGGGTTACTTCGTGGAGCCAACGTTGTTCTCTAACGTTGACAACACGATGGATATCGCTCAACAGGAGATCTTCGGTCCAGTCGCAGTCGTGATTCCTTTCGATGATGACGAAGATGCAATCCGTATTGCGAATCAAAGCAACTACGGACTTTCCGGCGGAGTTTGGTCTGGTGATCCAGAGCGTGCAATGGCAATGGCGCGTCGCATTCGCACCGGAACTCTTATGGTTAATGGTGGTGCTTACTTTGGTCCAGACGTTCCGTTTGGTGGTTACAAAGACAGCGGCATTGGTCGTCAAGGCGGTTTAAACGGAATGAATCAGTATCTCGAGGTCAAGACCATCGGGTACCCCGCGTAAATCTCCACAACGCATACCTACGGGCCGGTCACCAGAGCATGGTGACCGGCCCGTATTTATTGAATCTCACATGCACTTTGACTCAATGGGAACGAGTGCAGGGATAATGATCAGTGTTCTTATTCGTGGATGAAAGGCAAAGCCGATGAATACCCACGCGGCACCAGTCGTGGTGTGGGATTCTCGGGCCCGCTTATGGTCCGGCGCTGCATTCGCAACTGGTGGCTCACCTTGGGGTCTCATTCGTTTAAAGCCCGCGCTCCAAGACTTCGCGCAACGATTGGTTCAAGCGGGAAGGTCAGGTCTTCAGCCAGTTGGCGAGCGAGACTTACGAGCGGCCCGGGCGTTAGTTCATCGAGGTTTGGCGCATCCCCAGACTCTGCAACGCAGTCACCAATGGGATGTCGAAGTGGTTGTGCCTGCCCATGATCGAGTTCCAGAGCTAGCAGCGTGTTTGCAATCTTTAGCTGACGTTCCAGCGCTCGTTATCGATGACAACTCTGTCGATGCTCAAGCAATTTCGCGTACGACTGAAGAGTTTGGTGCTCGGCTCTTTGTTCGTTCCAAGAATGGTGGCCCAGCTGCAGCCAGGAATGAAGGCATAGCCAGAACCACAACGGAGTTCATCGTCTTCGTTGATTCCGATTGCACGCTTGCTCCTGGTTGGCTCGATTCGCTCATGCCGGTGTTTGATGATTCGCACGTTGGTGCCGTAGCGCCTCGGATTCGACCTCGGGCGGTTGATCAATCGGTGACAACTCGCTTTGAATTTGCAGCTAGTGCTTTAGACATGGGTGCCACTGCAGAGGTTGTACGACCTGGTGGCCAGCTCTCATATCTTCCTGCGGCGGTGCTCCTCGTTCGGCGAAGCGCCATTCCACTCGGTGGTTTTGATGAATCAATGCGATTGGGCGAAGACGTTGACTTCATCTGGCGCATGGTCGAATCCGGTTGGCAGGTGCGCTATGAACCCAGTGTTGTTATTGAGCACGAATTGCGCGGTGACTTCATTGAGTTACTCAAACGTCGCTACGACTACGGCACTTCCGTCGTCGATCTAGATGAACGTCACGAAGGCGCGCTCGTTCCTGCGCGAATCTCTGGTTGGAATCTTGTTGCCTTTGCGGGCGTAGCCCTAAAGCAACCCGGAATAACGCTGAGCGCGCTAGGAACCGCGACGCAGGTGTTACGCGAAACCTTGCAGCGCGAAGGTGCGCCAGGAGTGCTTGTTCCATTCTTTGTTGGAAAAACCTTGCGAGCAGACTCGCGGGCTATTGGTTCGGTTCTACGGCGCGAATATTGGCCGATCGGCTGGGTCGTACTTGCCCTCAGCCCAACTGCTAAAGGTTCGGTGGGTCGCCTAACGCGACTAGCGGGGGCCGCGATGGTGTTGCCGCTGTTGGACGACTGGCGAAAAGAAAAGCCGGAACTGGATCCTGCTCGTTACGTTGGGTTGAGACTCTTGGCTGATGCCGCATACGGGGCCGGAGTCATAAAGGCGAGCGTGCAACGGCGCAGTTGGCGCACGTTGCTTCCTGAAGTGCGCTTTCCGATTCCGCGCAAGAAGGATCGAGTCAAGAAGTAAAGCTGGCAGTGAAGAAAAGCCAGTCAGTAGGTAAACCAACGCTAATAAAGCGAAGCGAGCAGCGCGTCGTAGGTAGCGGAAGCGCCATCAACTGCATCTTTAAATAGCCGTAAGCCAAGTTCAGCAGAGGCTTTCGTTGCATCGCCTAATACGCCGTTAGCGCTGATCGCGCGCACTCCAGACACCTGCATCGTGGGAAGTAACGTATGCAAAGGCTCCGTGTTGCCAACCTCGAGTCGGTCGACACGCACGCGCGCAGGATCAAGATGCAACATGATTGAAGTTTCCTGATATCCAGCGTGAGTATCAGCGGAATCACCTTTAATACCAACGGCCGCTACGTCTCTGCTCTCGCTTTTTGCAAGAACGAGAGCAGCGTTGAGTGCTTCACTATTCCCGCCATGACCATTAACAAATAAAACTGCACGCCAATATCTGCTGGCATCGCGAATCAATTCCGTGAGCAACAAAGTGAGCGCTGGCGTACCAATGGACAAGGTGCCAGTGAAGTCGCGATGTTCACCGCTTGCGCCGAAGGCAACGGTTGGAGCAAGGCCAGATGTGCTTTTTAAGTGACTGAGCTCTGTTGCGATAGCTGTTGCGATCACGCTGTCGGTATCCAGAGGTAAATGTGGTCCATGCTGCTCAATGGATCCCAGTGGAACTATGAGGATGTCACGCGTGAGTTGCTCTGCCTGCGGCCACGTGAGATTTCTTAGTTCAGTCACCCGTGGAAACCGCCATCAACTTTCAAGGAAAGTCCAGTTGTTCCAGAGGCAGCAGGGGAGCAAAGCCAAGCGACTGCCGAGGCAATTTCACTGGGTTCTAGCAGCCTTCCTAGGCGTTGATTCTGAGCAAATCCCTCTGCAGATACGAGGTCATAGGCTCGTGCAGTGCGATTCAAGAGTTGAGTCTTGGTGCTTCCTGGAAGAACTGTGTTTGCAGTGATTCCAGTTGAACCAAGATCTGCGGCTAATGACTTCACGAATCCTTCAGCTGCATGTTTAGCGGCAACATAAGAGGCTAGTTGTGGGAGCCCTCGCTCGCCCGCTGATGACGTCACTGCAACGAACCGGCACTGCGTTGGAACTGAAGAAGCGAGAAATACTGGGATCGCTGCTTGCGCGAGATTCACAACTCCGAAAAGGTTCACCGCCAGATCAAGTTCGAATGATTCGATTGACTGTTCCCAGGCCCAGCCGTCAGTAGCGATGATTCCCGCAACCGCGATCGCTGCTTGAAGTCGCGGACCAGCGCGTTCTACGAGTGCAGCGACGTCTTCTTTCTTTCGCACATCGCAGACAACTGTGGTCACTGAAGCACCGGCAGCTCGGCAAAGTTCACCTGTGTCATCAAGGTCATCTTGAGTGCCCAAGGCATAAGTCAAACCTTCAAGTCCATCGGCGTCAGCAATGTCTCCTAGCACCAGATCCCAGCCTGTTGTAGCGAGTTCAAGTGCTATTGCTGCGCCGATGCCACGAGCCGCGCCGGTAACAACTGCGACTGGTCTGTTTTCTTGTGCACTCATGAGATTCCCTTGGTGTGATTGATGTATTCGGGGGAGAAGCCTTGTGTAAGCGCGAGAAATGCTGAGTTGAGTAATTCTCCAAGATCTGAGGTCTCGTCTTGCAGCCATTGTTCATGCGCAGCTAAAGCAACGCCTAGAGCGGTGTAACCAATACTGCGTGGAATGAGATGATCTAGGGGAAGATCGAGTCGATTTGCTGCGAATTCTTCAATCGCTGCTCGCCATTGGGCGTAGCGCAAACTGGATCGTGAGATGAGAGCAGGAACGCGCAGAATGAGGTTCATTCTTTGTCGGTGTTGTTGCACTTGATCTTGCGGCAAATGATTGAAAGCCACGACTGCAAGGCGCAAGGCATCCATCATTGGCACGGATGTTGGTGATGAATCCAGGGAAGTGCGAAGTCCCACAATTGCATTATCGAAATCTCCCCAAACCGCATCCGCTTTGGTCTCGAAGTATCGGAAGAAGGTTCTTCTACCAATCCCGGCAGCTGTAGTGATGTCGTCAATGCTGGTTTCTTCGAAACCTTGGGAAACGAACAGTTCAATTGCGATCTGACAAAGCTCGTCCGTTGAGGTGACGGGAGGCCGACCCGTAGTTGATCGCACGTCAGTACTGGTTTCTAGTGATTCCACAGCAGGCCTCCTTTCACATTGACACTCTCCAGTCGAATTGTCACTGTGCAGGAGGGGCGGAGCGAATTCAGGAGCCCATTGTGTGACCCGTGTCACACAATCGGATTCCCGCAGTCCATTCCCTTTCTGCACTCAGTGCCACTACTGTGGCCCTTTAATCAAACAATTGCATCTTTTTGGAGGAATCCATGTCACAAGTACCAGGCACAGCTCAGGCCCAAAATGTTGTTGAAGACGTGCAAGACCTGCTCGAAGACGTCTCCATCGATGGCATGTGCGGCGTTTACTAAATCTCCATGGCACTCATCGCAGTAGCTGAAGAAACCTTTGATGCGGATGCTGCATGGGATCTTCACACATCGGTCTCAGTGCGTCCGGAACGATTCGGCGCACTTCTTTATGACTTTCGCACTAGACGCCTGACCTTTGTAAAAGATCCAGTGCTTCAAAAAGTCATCGACGCACTGTCGAAATCTTCATCTGCTCGCGAGGCACTCGCCCTCGTGGAGGTGCCGCAAGAAGACTGCGAGCGTTACTTAGCAGCACTTGCGCGGCTTGCTGAAACCTCAATGCTCACGCCTCGTCCTCAAGGAGAAACAACATGAGTACCACCACTGCGGCCACCGGTCGCGATCTCCTTGCAGAATTCGAGAGGGGCCTTGACGCTCCAATCTGCCTAACTTGGGAATTGACCTACGCCTGCAACTTGGCATGTGTTCACTGCCTCTCTAGTTCAGGTAAGCGCGACCCACGTGAATTAGATACAGCTGAAGCCAAAGCAATCATTGATGAGTTGGAACGACTCCAGGTCTTCTACGTCAACATCGGTGGCGGTGAACCCACGGTGCGCTCCGACTTCTGGGAACTCGTTGATTACGCAGTGGCTCACAAAGTTGGGGTGAAGTTTTCCACCAACGGAATTCGCCTTGATAAGACAGCAGCGGCCCGCATTGCTTCGACCAGTTATGTCGACGTACAAATTTCACTTGATGGCGCGACTGCAGAAGTTAACGATGCTGTTCGCGGCGAGGGCTCGTTCAAAACTGCGTTGCAAGCACTGGATAACTTGGCTGAAGCCGGTGCCACAGACTTCAAGATCTCAGTAGTTGTCACTCGCCACAACGTTACGCAGTTGGACGCTTTCAAGAAGTTGGCTGATGATCGCGGTGCGCAATTGCGACTCACTCGACTTCGTCCATCAGGTCGCGGTGCCGACACGTGGGATGAACTTCATCTTCTTCCTGGACAACAGCGAGTGTTGTACGACTGGCTCGTAGATCACTCCGGTGAAGTGCTCACAGGTGATTCCTTCTTCCATCTCTCTGCCTACGGTGAAGCTCTTCCAGGTTTGAATTTATGCGGTGCGGGCCGCGTGGTGTGTTTGATTGATCCAATTGGTGATGTCTACGCGTGCCCATTCGCCATTCATGACGAGTTCCTTGCGGGCAATCTGCGCGAAGCCGGTGGCTTCACGTCAATTTGGCGCGAGTCGGCTTTGTTCTCAAGTCTGCGTGAGCCGCAAACCGGAGGCGCGTGTGCTTCCTGCAATTTCTATGGCTCCTGCCGTGGTGGATGTATGGCAGCAAAGTTCTTCACAGGTTTACCTCTTGACGGTCCAGATCCTGAGTGCGTCAAGGGTTATGGCGAAGAAGCGCTTGCTGCGCTAGGCGAAATTGACCGCCCACGTCCGGGTGCCGATCACAGCCGCAGCATCCCGCTCATGGTGTTGAAGCCGAAGAATGCTCCAGTGCCGGCATGTGCCGAAGATCCGCTCGCAGGTTTTGATCCCAACGAAGTTGCAGTTGCAAGTTCGTCTCGCTCTTAAGAAGAAGTGAATAGTCATGGCAAATGAATGGTTTGAAACAGTTGAGGTCGCTCGGCAGCGTGCACAAAAGCGCATTCCGAAGTCGGTGTACAAAGCGCTGATCGCAGGATCAGAGCGCGGAAGCACTCTGGACGACAACCTTGCGGCCTATGCCGAACTTGGATTCGCGCCACACGTTGCAGGTGGATTCGCGCAGCGCGACCTCAGCGTTCATGTGTTGGGCCAAAACCTCTCTATGCCGGTGATGATTTCACCTACCGGTGTTCAGGCTGTTCATCCCGACGGTGAAGTTGCCGTGGCTCGCGCCGCAGCAGCTCGAGGTACCGCGGTGGGCTTGTCCTCTTTCGGAAGCAAGCCAATCGAAGAAGTCACCGCAGTGAATTCACAGGTCTTCTTTCAAATTTATTGGTCTGGATCGCGCGAAGTCATTCAGCAGCGCTTGCATCGGGCCAAGGAAGCTGGTGCTGCGGGAATCATCTTGACCCTGGACTGGTCCTTTGCTTATGGCCGCGACTGGGGTAGCCCTCAGATTCCTGATCGCATTGATCTCAAAACCATGATCAAGAATTTCCCAGAGGCTGTCACGAGTCCCCGTTGGGTGTGGAACTACGCCAAGACAGGGCGCCCACCAGTCTTGGTTGTGCCAAACATGGTAGCTAAGGGTGAGAAGGCTCCGACATTCTTCGAGGCTTACGGCGAGTGGATGCACACGCCTCCGCCGAGCTGGGAAGACGTTGCTTGGCTGCGTTCCCAGTGGGATGGTCCATTCATGCTGAAGGGCATCATGCGCCTCGATGATGCTCGTCGGGCAGTTGACGCTGGAGTCAGCGCCATTTCGATTTCCAACCACGGTGGCAACAACATCGACGGCACTCCGGCCAGCATTCGTGCGCTCCCAGTTATTGCTGACGCAGTTGGCGATCAGGTTGAACTCTTGCTTGACGGTGGCATCCGACGCGGCAGTGACGCAGTCAAAGCAGTGGCGCTTGGGGCTAAGGCCGTCATGCTGGGCCGCGCTTACCTGTGGGGCTTAGCAGCCAATGGTCAAGCCGGTGTTGAAAACGTGCTGGACGTCATGCGCAGTGGATTCGATTCGACACTGCTGGGGCTGGGAAAGCAGTCGGCTTCATCCCTTGATCGCAGTGATGTGCTGATCCCTGAGGGATTTATGCGCGTTCTAGGCGATAAGTAATCGCTGACCCAACAGGGTGAATTGAGAGGAATTCGTGTGACACATTTCGCACGTTCTCGGGGGCTACGACCTAGTTGCGTGCCCCTATACTCGGTTGCACTTCGTGTTTATTCGTACCCTGAAAGGGACACTCTGTGAGTAGCTCTCTGGACACACCTTCGGTCGCACCAATTCCCACCAAAGCACAAATCGGGGTTCGAACTCTTCGAACTGACCGTTGGTGGTTAATGCCTGCAGTAACTGTTGCAGTGCTGCTGAGTTTTATCGCCTACTCAACCTGGCGCGCATTCGAAAATGCTTACTACTTCAGTGAGCCGTTGATTTCCCCGTTCTACTCACCGTGTCTGGCCACAAGCTGTGTCGAAGGCTCCAGCCAGTGGATGCCGATCGGTTCTTGGTGGATGCTGTCGCCAGCGCTGTTGATTCTTGTGTTCCCACTCGGCTTCCGCCTCACGTGCTACTACTACCGCAAGGCGTACTTCCGTTCCTTCTGGATGTCGCCACCTGCGTGTGGAGTTTCAGAGCCACATACGAAGTACACAGGCGAGTCCCGCTTCCCATTGATCCTGAACAACAGCCACCGTTACTTCTTCTACGCCGGCTTGGCATTCAACGTCTTGTTGACATATGACGCCATCATCGCCTTCCGTAACGCAGATGGCGCCTGGGGTCACATGAGCGTCGGCACTGTTGTGCTGCTCCTTAACGCAACCTTCCTATGGCTGTATTCACTGTCGTGCCATTCATGTCGCCACACCATCGGTGGACGTTTAAAGCACTTCTCTAAGCACCCAGTGCGTTACAAGGCCTGGACCTTCGTTTCAAAGCTCAACCCGCATCACCCTCGCTTTGCCTGGATTTCTCTCATCGGCGTGGCACTCGCGGACTTGTACGTCCGTCAGGTCGCCTCAGGCGCCATCACTAACTTCTACTTCTTCTAAGTCAACGAAGGAATCTGACTCATGGAACAGATCGAGCGTTACAAATTCGACGTCGTCGTTATTGGTGCGGGTGGTGCAGGTTTACGTGCTGCGATTGAAGCACGCGAAAAGGGCAAGACCGTTGCAGTGTTGAGCAAGTCACTCTTTGGCAAGGCTCACACGGTTATGGCCGAGGGCGGAATCGCTGCATCAATGGGCAATGTCAACGACAAAGACAACTGGATGGTGCACTTCAGCGACACCATGCGTGGTGGAAAGTTCTTAAACCAGTACCGCATGGCTGAACTGCACGCTAAAGAAGCACCAGACCGCGTCTGGGAACTTGAGTCTTGGGGTGCACTGTTTGACCGCACTAAAGATGGCAAGATCAGCCAGCGTAACTTCGGTGGCCATGAATACCCACGGCTTGCTCACGTGGGTGACCGCACCGGTCTTGAAATGATTCGCACGCTTCAGCAGCGCATTGTTGCTTTGCAGCAAATCGATAAGAAGGAATCCGGCAGTTACGAAGATGCTCTCAGGATCTTCGCAGAGTGTTCAGTCACCAAGATTTTTATGACTGACGAGGGCGAAAACAGTCGAGTTGCTGGTGTTTTGGCTTACTGGCGTCCCAGCGGCAAGTTTGTGCTCTTTGAGTCTTCTGCAGTCATCCTTGCCACCGGCGGAATTGGTAAGTCATACAAGGTCACTTCAAACTCATGGGAGTACACCGGAGACGGTCACGCCATGGCTCTTGAATGCGGCGGCAATTTGATGAATATGGAATTCCTCCAGTTCCACCCAACGGGCATGGTCTGGCCACTTTC
>JBIIAA010000025.1:0-18105 GCA_044240165.1 Candidatus Nanopelagicales bacterium | reverse complement strand
GCCTGAGGCGACAAGTTTTGCGACTCGGGGCCCCAAGGTCGTCGTGTGATGCGCGCGCAAGATGAACACGTAGGACTCGTCGACCTTGTCTATTAATTCCTCAAAATCGATCCTTAGCGAGCTGTCACCTTCGACATCGCGGTAAGTGGGCGCGTACAACACCACTTTTTGGTTTTCTTTCACACCGATGAGAGCACGGGCTTGCGCAATTTCTGCACTTGCGGCATTCACCAAAATGTCGTTGCGTGGATAGCCGACTTCGAGCCAAGAATATTGACATGGGTAGGCATGACCCCACATTTCAGTGGAATACGCGTTAGAACTTAGAGCGAAATCCCAGTTGTCGCTACGTCGAAGCAGATCAGCAAACTCTTGGCGACTGCGTGAAGGATCGAGGGCAACTGCCTGGTCACCCTTTCGCGGCGTCTTTCGTTTTGGATCGATTGCTGAACTCGCAACGGCATTGTTCATCACGTCCAGACCACAAAACTTCAGTGGCGTGCCATGCATAGTTTGAACAACAATTTGCCCGTCCCGCTTTTTAAATGCTCCGGGAAAATTCACGTTGTTTACAAAGTATTTAGCGCGAGCAAACACCATCCACTGCCTCAACGAGTTAGGGGAGACATGCTTCACTCCGGCTGGCAGCTTCCCAAGCTTGTCTTTCTCCATGACCCAAACTGCCGTGAGATTCGGTGCAAATTGTGGGAGTGCTTCATAAATTGCTCTCGGATTACATCCATAACCAGAGCCCCAATATTCCGAGAACACAACGACGTTCTTCTTGATTGGAAACATCCGGAAGAACCCGTACCAAAGTCGACCGACCGCCCGAACTTTTCGTGCAGCACGTCGCACCGGCCAGTAAACCTTGCCAACAAATCGTCTGACGGGCGTGCGCTTCTCATCAGCCCAGCTGTAGGCCATGAAAGCAGCGTATGAATTCTTGCGGAAAAGATTGCCGCGAACATTGCTCGGCAAATTCTTGGATTGCTCAGCCGTCTTTATGGGGTAATGCTTAATCGCTGACTTGGAAGCTGCCGCGAAGAACCGTCGTCTTTCAGATGTAGCAATTCTCCCACGATGGCGAATGATCGTGACGTAGTGATTGATCATGATGTCGTATAGGTGCTTGCGCATTGCATCGCTTACCTCAACACGATCAGCCTCAGCAAAAACTCGGTCGTACTGCTCAAAAATGTCGAAATGGTGTGGGCTTGGTGTTCCAAGAATATTTCCGCCAGAACGACGTTGGCGGTATAACAGCACTACGCGATTCAACGAAACAGCACGTTTCGCATTCAGCAATACCGTGTAGGTAAAAGAAATATCTTCATAAAGTCCTGCTGGGAATTGAACGCCTAAGTGCAGTAAGAAATCTCGCCGGTAGGCCTTATTACAAGCTATCGGAAGTAGGTTAAAAAGCCTGCGATGCTCTTGCGGGGTGAAGGTACCAACAGAAAGATTCGCTAAAAGTTCCGCGCCCCAACTGACTGCTTCCCGACCGTCCCACCAGACTCGAGAATAGTTATAAATCAAGACTTCAGGTAAATCGTTTCGTTGAAGTTTCTCGGAGATCGCTTTCAGCGATCCGGGCGCGAGGGTGTCGTCGCCATCAAGGAAAATGACGTACTCGCCTGTGGCGGCGGCGATACCGATGTTTCTTGCCATCCCGAGGCCTACATTTTTTTCCAAGTGAATCGGCTTGATTCTCGGATCACCCTTGGCGAGCTCTTTGGCGATATCTGCGCTGTGATCAGGGGAGCAGTCATCTACAACCACGATCTCAAAATCTGGGAAATCCTGGGTCAGGACAGACTCCAAGGCAGCGCGTAGGTACGCCTGCACGTTGTAGATCGGAACGATGATGGAGAAGAACGCCATGATGGTTGAGAATAGGGGTTTGGGAAGCGACTCTCCCACCCATCAAACGCTTAGGGTTGAAATAGTCGCTGTAGTAGGGTCAATGAGTGAATTCAGGCGCCGTTGATTGCTTAAATCCAGTCCTAGTGGGCGGCACCGGCCGTAGCGGTTCCACGATTACTGGGCAGTTGCTCGGGCAGCATCCTGACCTTTTCCTCACGGATCCCCCAGAAATCCGGTTTCTGGCCAACGACCACGGAGTGGCTGAAACCCTGAATCTGGCTCATGGCTCGTGGCTGAGTCGCCGCAAATCTAAGTCAGAAGCGAAATTTTGCCTCGAACGGACCAAAACTCTCTGGTTTTGGCGTGCCGCAAAAATTGGTTTGCACACCTCAATCACGATCGAAGAGGTCGATGCCCTAGGCAACACTTACCTCGAGGAATTTAGAAACGATCCGGTGGCTGCCTCACAAGCTTTCACTTACGCCATCATGAGAAAAGTTGCGGCAGCCGGACAAGGGCGCCGCTGGGTGGACACCACCCCAGCCAACGCGCGTATCGCCGATCAAATCGAACCGATCTACCCAGATTCCCAGGTCATCGCCATGATTCGCGATGGAAGAGACGTCGCTGCTTCTTTTGTTGCTCAAACTTTTGGCCCAAATGAGATCTTTGCGTCCTTGCGCCAATGGGAAAAACGCTCACTTCTCATTCATCAGTCAACGTTGGCTAGTCGTCCTGGACGCTGCATAGTCGTTGACATGCTGGATCTGGTTGACCGCGACCGAGAGAACACTCTCCAGCGCATCTGTGATTTCATCGACGTGCCCGTTGATCCAGGCATGAAGGCTTGGTTTGATGAAACAGTCAATGCAGAAAATGCCAATGTCGGACGCTGGCGGACCCAATTTGATGCTGAGACGACCAAGGAGATCGATCGTCTTTATGCCGAGATGGTGGAGCGCCTTGCCGCTCACGGGGTTCAGATCCCGCTTGAGTCGTAGACTGCACTACTCATGAAGAATCCAGCTGCAACCCAAGACCGGCCAGTCCAGGTCTTTTTGCCCCATCGCGCTGGCCTGCCGCGGCTTAATAAGTACTTCGCAAACCTCTGGGGTCGTCGCCACTTCGCTGCTGAACTTTCTCGCGCTGAAATGCGAGCAGCTCACACCAATACTTTCTTTGGCCAGTTCTGGCTTGTGATCAGCCCCGCACTCAACGCGGGCGTGTATTTCCTGCTCGTGAATGTGATTCGTGGCGGCAGCGCTGGGCCAGATTTCTTTATGCACCTGCTTGCCGGACTCTTCGCGTTCAACTTCATTCAAGCGGTGATGATCAACAGCGCTACCTCTGTCACTAAGGGTGGCAATCTGGTACTCAACACTGCATTCCCGCTCTTGCTCCTTCCGTTTTCAGCGTTGCGGACCGCGTTTTTCAGATTCCTGCCTTCGATGGTCATTCTCTTCGCCTTCTTTATTTATTTCGATTACTTTGGATCGCATTCGGTGGAATGCGACGCGATCACAGGGATCTGTAAAGATTTCAACACCATCCACTTCAGCCCCACCATGTTTCTGGCCATTCCTGCTCTCATGCTTATCTTTATTTTTGCTGCAGGGCTATCTGCGCTCATGGCATCAGTCCAGATCTACTTCCGTGACACAAAACAACTACTTCCTTATGCCACGCGCATCTGGTTGTACCTGTCTCCCGTCTTGTACTACGCAGATCAGATGCAGCCGTGGATGCTTAAACTTGAAATCTTGAATCCCTTGTACCCGCTGCTCGGAATCTTCAGCGAAACTCTGGTGGAAGGAAAGATTCCACCGCTCACCTGGTGGTTGGGTTCCGCAGCGTGGGCATTCGGCACCCTCATCATTGGTGTCTTTTTCTTTATCTCCCGCGAGCGTGAGTTCGCGGTGCGGATTTGATGAGTAGCGGAAAGGAGACCACCATGTTCGATGAAGAAACTGGCGCGCCAATTCCGCAAATTGCTGACCGCGCAATTTCCGATGAAATCGCGATCTCCGTACAAGAACTTGATGTCACATACCGAACTACGTTTGAAAAGCGCCCCACCTTAAAGCAAGCAGTCGTTCGGCTCGGACGCGGAAAGCGTTCAGTAAAAACGGTAGAAGCTTTGAAAAATGTAACCTTCGATGTCTCTCGAGGTTCCGTTCTTGGCATCGTTGGTCACAACGGAGCAGGCAAGAGCACCCTGATGCGTGCCATCGCCGGAATTGTTCCGCCAACACAAGGCCGAATTGAAGTCGTCGGGCGCACCAGCACACTGCTCTCCCTCGGGGTCGGATTCAACCGCTCACTCACCGGACGAGAAAATGTGATCCTTGGTGGCCTTGCTGCTGGACTCACCAGAGATGAACTTGAAGATCGTTATGACCAGATTGCCGAATTTGCCGATATTGGCGATTTCATTGACGCACCAATGAGTACCTATTCATCGGGAATGGGCGCGCGTCTTGCCTTCAGTGTTGCAGTACACCTTGACCCCGACATCTTGCTCATCGACGAAGCTCTCTCCACCGGCGATGCAGTATTCAAGGAAAAAGCAACCCAGCGAATGCAGGAACTTGTAGATAACTCCAGCACTATGTTGCTGATTTCGCACGCACTTCGCACGATCATCAACATGAGCACGGAATGCATTTGGTTAGATCATGGCAAACTCATGATGCGCGGTAACCCTGAAGAAGTGGTTGATGCCTACACCGAATACGTTCACGTAAAGAAGACTTCAGCCACCATGAATGATATGTAGCGTTACTCTTCCACCCGCTCAACATGCTTTGGAAGAAATTTCCAGGCGATCAACACACCAATGAGCGAAATCCCCGCACCGATCAATAACGCCCAGGTCATGCCCGATACGAATGCTTTGCCCACCACTTCCCGGTAAATTACTGCCACCGAGTCTGGGATCTTCCCACCGGCAATAGACGCTGCAGCTAGCGACTCGCGTGCTGCATCCACTGCGCTACCCGGTAGAAATTTAATGCTGTCACCAGCCTGAGTAATGGCATTCTCGATGTTCTGCCGATAACAAATCGACATGGTGGCTCCTAGGATGGCAACACCGAATGAACCACCGAGCTCACCCATCGCATCGTTAACCGCCGAGCCCATTCCGGACCGTTGCGTTGGCACCGAAGCGAGCACACCATTCGTTGCCTGCGGCAGCGTTAATCCAAGCCCCGCGCCAATTGCACCGAAGACAATTCCAACGTATGCGTAGGGAGTAGTGATAGTTATAAAACTAAAGAGCACCATCCCTGCGGTCACTACGCTCATGCCAATAACTACTAGACGCTTGGTTCCAAAACGTTCAGCTAACTTTGGGCTGACGAGCGAAGCAACAAGGAGTCCCCCCGCGCCTGGAAGAACGGCAATACCAGACTGGAGCGGCGTCATTCCTTGCACGAGTTGCAAAAATTGCGGCAAGAAAAACATCGCGCCCATAAGAGCGAAATAGACCATCGCAACAATCACAATCGATGAGCTAAAAACCCGCTGCTTGAAGAAATACATTGGTAAAAGTGCGCGTGATACTCGTTTCTCCCACCAGACAAAACTGCTCAGCGCTACGACAGCGAGCAGAGCACTAGTTATCGTGAAAACTTCAATCCCAGTTTCGGGGATTTCGATAATCGTCACGACTAAGGCGATCAAACCTAAGCCAGATAGAAATGCCCCCACCAGGTCGAGGCGCGGTTTACTTTCATCCAGTGATTCAGGGACCATGAGAAGCGCAGCAACAAAAACAGTGGCGGCTATTGGCGGATTTACCCAAAAGATTGCATGCCAGCTGAAATGTTCTAGGAGCAGGCCACCAATAATTGGCCCGATCGCCACGCCTAGCCCAGCTACCGCAGCCCAGGTGCCGATAGCTTGCGCACGTTCCTTGGGATCACGGAAGACTTGAACCAAAATGCTCAAGGTCGAGGGCATGATGAAAGCGCCGCCGAACCCCATCAACGCCCGGCAGGCTGTGAGAGTGGTCGCGTTGTCTGCTGTTACGGCCAAGAGGGAACCCAGAATGAAAATTCCCAGTCCGATGAGCAGGATTCGACGTCGGCCAAAGCGGTCACCCAGGGAGCCAGCCAGCAAAAGGGAACCGGCGAATATAACCGAATAAGCATCAATGACCCACTGCAACTGCGAGGTGGTAGCGCCTAAATCTTCCTGCAACCGTGGCAAGGCGACGTTCACGATTGTGTTATCCAAGGAGATAACTGCCAGCGCCGCTGAAAGCACAATGAGCACTACCCAGCGATTTACCTGCCTCATGGACGAACTCTATTGGGGATTTCGGTCGTCACTACGCCGCTCTATTCCAAGAGGAAATAGGCTCTCCACTATGAACGATGACCAACCTTCACGTCGCGAGACGACAATCAAGCTTGATCCACGCAATGTTTGGCAGATCGGCTTCGTCATTCTGGGTGTTGTAGCTGTCGCCCTTTTCGTGCAGTTCGTCCTTGAAGATGGCGGCTCAGTCATCTTTAGTCTGCTTATGGCCTGGTTCGCTTCCATTGCTATGGAACCCGCTGTGCGCAGATTTGCAAATCACATGCGACGAGGCGCGGCTACTTTTTGTGTGATGCTGCTCTTCGTTGTCTTCATGTCAGTTTTCTTTTGGGCGTTCGGAGCATTGTTCATCGACCAGATTGCTCAGTTGCTCAAGGCTCTGCCTGACCTTGTAGATGAAGTTATCAAATGGGTCAATCAACGGTTTAATTCAAATTATCAAGCTGAAGATGTGTTGACCCAACTCAACATCACCCCGAGTGATGTTGCGGGTTACGCCTCTCAAGTTGTTGGAGGTCTGCTTGGTCTGCTCGGATCAATCGTCGGAAGTTTCTTTGGCCTCTTCACCTTCGCTTTATTCACCTTCTACTTCTCTGCTGATGGTCCGCGCTTTCGCATGTATTTTGCATCTTTATTTCCACAAAGGATTCAGCCGCAAGCCATGCAAGTCTGGAGCATCACGCAAGAGAAAGTTGGCGGCTACGTAGCGGCTCGTGTGATCCTCGCCGCTATTAATGGATCATCCACCGCGCTCGTCTTCTACATCATCGGCATGCCGTCTTGGTTAGCTCTTGGCGTTTGGGTCGGTATCGTCGCTCAGTTCGTCCCCACAATCGGCACCTACATCGCCGTAGTGTTCCCCGCCATTGTTGGATTCCTGAGTCCTAACCCTTGGATTGGTGTGATGGCACTGGCTTGGGCTTTGGTCTATCAGCAAGTGGAGAACCTCACTATCGAGCCAAAAATTAGCGCTCGTGCTGTCAATGTGCACCCTGCCGTTGCGTTTGCATCTGTCATGTTGGGCGCGGCACTCTTTGGTGTTGCCGGTGCGCTTCTCGCTATACCTGTGTGCGCGATGATCATTGCGATAGGTGAAGCTAACAGTGCTCGACACACCGTTCGACCAGATGTAGTGGCCACTCTCGAAGGTGAATCAAGTTAGACAACGAGAGATTCTTTATTCATTCGTATCGCCCACTTAGCCCCATAAAGTCCTGCGGCAACTGCCGCCGCTGCCCCAAGTCCCAAAGCCCATCTTGGACCAGCCGTTTCGGCAACCCAGCCAATAATTGGCGCTCCAACAGGCGTGCTTCCAATGAATGCGACGGTCCACAACGACATAACGCGGCCCCGCATATGTGGCTCGGCATGTAGTTGCATTGCACTGGTTCCCGCCGTTGTGAACCAAATACTGGCGGCGCCAACAGGGATCAGAGCGACACAGCTCCACAGTACGTTTGGCATGACGGCAGAAAATAGAACTGCAAAACCAAAGACAATCGAGGCAACAGCAATAGCCTTCACACCGCTTGACTGACGAGTGGCGCTGATGAGCCCACCAACGACAGCGCCCGCGCCCATCGCGGCGGATAGCCAACCTAAACTCTGAGCTCCGCTCTGAAAGGTTTCCGCTGCCAAAGCTGGCAAGACAACATTAAATTCATATGTGAGTGTTCCTACCACCGCCATCATGATGAGCGGAACACGTAAATCTGGATTGCCCCAAACATATTTCAAGCCTTCACGCAATTGACCTGGTGCACGTTCTATTGGTTCAACCGTGATGAGTTCGCTGGTTTTCATTAATGCATACGCCGCAATAACTCCGATAAAGCTGGCTGCATTGGCCGCGAAACACCATCCGAGCCCGATCGTTGCAATTAAGACCCCCGAAAGTGCCGGACCAATAACACGGGCACCATTGACCACTACAGAGTTCAAACTCACGGCATTTCGTACTAATTCCACGGGAACCATCTCGCGAACGAAAGCCGCTCTTGCCGGCATATCAAACACATAGATGAAACCCAAGAACAAAGAGAGAATCAAAACGAAAACGATATTTGCGCTATCTGTCAGAACTAATATTGCCAGCAGCCCAGCCTGAATTCCGGCAAGAGCTTGGGTCAAAATCAGCAGATTTCTTTTATTCACTCGATCAACGATTACTCCGCCGTAAGGCCCAAAAACTAGGACCGGCAAAAACTGTAAAGCTACGGCAAGACCAATCGAAGCGGGCGAACCTGTGATCTCCAGAATCAACCAAGCAATCGCGACTGACTGAATCCAGGTGCCGACGAGAGAAATCGCCTGCCCAGCAAAAAATTTTCGATAGTTCGGATTCGCGAGCGCTGCGAATGTCCCATTCCCCATCAGCGGAAACCGGCCACGTCCCTAGGTGTGTATGGCTCCTGCAGACGTGCCAAATCCTCGGCCGATAATTTCACATCAACGGCAGCGACTGCATCCACAAGATGCTGAGGCTTGGTGACTCCAACGATCGGAGAAGTAACTCCAGGCTGCTGCATGACCCAAGCCAGAGCAACTTGCGCTGAAGGTAGAGCCAATCGTTGAGCAACCTCGACTACTCGCTGGACAATGAAGCGGTCGGTCGCATGGTAGAGCGACTGCCCAAATTCGTCTGTTTCACTGCGAGCGCTCACCGTGTCCCACGGCCGTGTGAGCCGACCTCTTGCTAACGGGCTCCAAGGAATCACACCGATACCTTGATCAATACAGAAAGGCAGCATTTCGCGCTCTTCCTCGCGGTGCAACAAGTTGTAATGGTCTTGCATAGAAATAAAACGAGTCCAGCTATTGATATCAGCGGTGTACTGCATTTTTGCAAACTGCCACGTGTACATAGACGACGCACCTATATAACGCGCCTTGCCCGATTTCACGACATCGTGCAGCGCCTCCATCGTCTCTTCAACCGGGGTCCTTGAGTCAAAACGGTGAATTTGATAGAGATCGACGTAATCGGTGCCGAGCCGACGAAGACTGTGATCAATTTCAGTCATGATTGCTTTGCGCGAAAGTCCGCCAGCGTTGATATCCGTGCGCATTGGCCCATGGACCTTAGTCGCAATTACGACGTTGTCGCGGTCTGCAAAATCCTTAAGTGCACGACCAAGAATCTCTTCACTCGTGCCTGCTGAATACACATTTGCGGTATCAAAGAAGTTAATTCCGGCATCGAGAGCATTCTTGATGATTGCGCGACTGTCTACCTCATTTAAAGTCCATGCATGCGTTCCACTGCTTGCATCACCAAAGCTCATCGCACCTAGGCAGACCTTTGAAACAGAGAGCCCTGAATTACCTAATTTGGCGTAGCGCATTGTCGCTCCTTTTTTTCAATTCAAAGCATTGGCAAAGTTTTCGGACTTATTTCGTCAGGTTTTCGGCTTCATTCATATTTCTTTGTTCATCACCAGCATGACTGATGCGCGATGGAATCGCTTTGACTGCATAAATCGCACCAATGAAGGCTAGGACGGCTGCAAGAATCAAAGCGATGCGCATCCCGTAGATGTACGAGGCTCCAGCCACTTCCATGAGCGAATTATGAACTTCAGGTGGAAGAGTGTCGGCGAGATGTACCGCAGATGACAGTGACGTGCCTGCACCGTTAAGTTGATCTGGTGTGAGAGATGTGAGTGTTGCAGAGTCTTGACTAAACCGATTCTGAAATCCAACAGTAGCAACTCCACCGAGCAACGCGATACCTAAAGCTTGACCGGACTGGCGGGTTATCTGGTTGAGAGCAGATGCGCCGCCGGCCTTTTCGGGGGATACTGCTGTCATCATTGCTTCTGTACTTGCGGGCATGAAAACGCTGAACGACATGGCCATAAAGGCAAAGCCCAGTCCGAGCGTCCAGTACGGCGATGTCGTGGTAGTTGCGGTCATGGCCAAAGCCGAAACGCCCGTCATCGCGGTGCCAAAAGCGATGGTTTTGCGAAGCCCAAAACGCTGCATGATCCATGGGGCACGAGGCACTACCAAGATATTGACCAGCACGATGGGACCTGAAGTAGCGATTGCTGCCTGTAATGGTGAATAACCTTTCACCAACTGCAAAGAGATGGTCGCGAGGAACATCGCACCAGACATCGCGATAAAAGCAAAGGTCAAGGTGAGTGCTGCGGCACTCAACTGGGGACTCTTCATTAATGACAATTCGAACATCGGGTTTTCCGTGTGGTTTTCCCACCAGAAGAACAACATCGCGAACAGGATCGCAATTGTGAAGCTCGACAAAATTGGCACACTTGTCCAACCCTGTCCGGGCCCTTCAATCACAGACCAAATGAATGTTGCTAGTGCAACTGTTGAAAATAATGCGCCTAGGAGGTCGAACTTCGCGGTGAAAGGATCTTTGGATTCAGGTATGTAGATTGCACAGAGCACAATTGTCACCAGGAGTATCGGCACATTGACGATGAAACAAGACTGCCAACTAAACCAAGCCAGAAGGAGTCCTCCCGTGATTGGGCCGATAAAGGCTCCGATTGCGTTCATGAGTGACCAGTAAGCGATGGCCTTGCGACGTTCCTTTGCCTCGCGAAAAACATTGACCAAGATTGACAACGTCGCCGGCAGTGTTAACGCTGCGCCAATACCCATCAGCGCTCGCCAAACGATGAGTTGAGTGGGATCTGTCGCCAGCGAGGCACCGGCGACTGTGGCAAGAGTGATTGAGAGGCCAAGGATCAAAGCTTTTTTGCGTCCGTACTTGTCTCCGACTGCAGCCCCTGTGAGGGTCAACCCAGCGATAACAACGATGTACGAATCAACAATCCACTGCAGCTGTGCATCGGACGCGCCTAATTCGCGTACCAACGTGGGCAGGGCCGTGTTCAGGATAGACACCTGCATCGTGATCGTTATGAGTACGAGGCAGAGCACGATGAGCACAAGCCAGCGGCGGGGGTGACCGAAATCAGTGGGTTGTGGCATGGGTGGTAGTTTCGCACGAATTTGGTTGGGATTTAGCAATACTTCAAAATCTCAGCCAGCGACGCTGCTACTTTCGTATCCGTCCAGATGAAGAGAATAGAGGCCAACACATGACAAGTGTGAACAAAGAGTTCACCGGAAAAATTGCACTCGTTACTGGTGGCGGCAAAGGAATCGGTGGCGCGATCTCAGAAATGCTTGCTGCACGTGGTGCAACTGTTGCCATAAATTTTCGAAGTGACACAACCATGGCTCAGGACACCTGCGACCGCATTAACACCGCTGGCGGGACTGCCGCCCTTTTCCCAGCCGATATCTCAGATGAACATGCGCGTGAACAACTTGTTGCAGATGTTCTTGAAAAATTTGGGTCCATAGATTTTTTAGTGAATAACGCGGCCTACACAAAGATTCAAGACCCACACGAACTCACCTTGCGCACTTGGAAGGCGATGTTTGCGGCGAACCTTGATGCAGCCTTCCATCTCACTTGGCTCGTTAAGGACGACATGCTCGCTCGAGGCAGCGGAAGCATCGTGAATATTTCATCTAACGCTGCCGAACGTCCCAATGCAATTCAACTTGCCTATGGCACTTCGAAGGCCGCGCTTAACGCCTTCACGGCTCGGGCAAGTCTGGCCCTAGCGCCAACAGTGCGCATCAACTGCGTATCCCCAGGTTTCACCGAGACACCACGCGTTGCAACGGTCGATGCGGCGACCCAAAAGGAAATGCGGGAATCAATTCCGATGCAGCGTGCGGGCACATCTGACGAAATTGCTGAGATGACGTGTTTCCTGCTCTCAGAAAAGGGTGGCTACATCACCGGCCAGACCATCTCTGTTTCCGGAGGACCTAACTAAAACTGTCAATCTGGCTCAACTGAAACAGCCAAGCTGCCCCAACTATCGGGGCAGCTTGCGAAACACTGTTCGGGGCAGAGACTTCAATCCTGCCATTACAAAACGCAGCGGGCCCGGTGCATAAACCGTTTCCTTACCCTTGCGCAATGACTTCACCACGATGTCCGCAACAACATTTGCATCTGTGGTCATAGGTGCTTCTGGAAGCCCCTCAGTCATTCGAGTGCGCACCATGCCGGGACGCACAACGAGCACATGTGCGCCCGTTCCATGCAATGCATCACCAAGGCCTTGTGCGAAAGCATCAAGTCCGGCTTTTGTGGATCCGTAAATAAAGTTAGACCGGCGAGCTCTGTCTCCGGCAACACTTGAATACACGACGAGCGAGCCGTGCCCCTGCGTGCGTAGTCTGCGCGCCACGTGCAACCCAATGCTTACGGCACCTGTGTAGTTCGTGGTTGCCATTTCCACTGCAAGATCAGGGTTAGCTTCAGCCTCTTCTTGATCACCGAGCACACCAAAAGCAAGAAGGATGATGTCAATATCTCCTGCATCAAAAATTGCATCAACGAATGCGCCATGCTCTTGCGTGCTTCGAGCATCGAAGTCGAGTGCAGTCACACCGGTGATGCCATCTGTTGTTAGCGCGGCAACAGCTGTGTCTCGGGCAACTGAAGGTCGCGCCGCGAGGACTATTCGACGAAGACGACGGCGAGGCAGTGCTCGCACAGTGGCTAGCGCTATCTCACTGGTTCCACCGAGTACGAGTACCGACTGCGGTTCACCCAATGCGTCATTCATGTGTTCCCCTTTGTTGTGATTGCTCAGTAGAAAAGTTGTTGTTAAATGGAAAGTCTGCGAGCTAGATCTGAAGTAAATACACCGCGCGGATCAAGCTCATCTCGCACCTGCTGCCACTCACCAAGTCTTGGATAGGTGCGGGCGAACATTTGTGGTGCCTGGCGTGAGTCCTTGGCAAGGTAAAGCCGACCGCCTGCATCTGCGATGAGCTCGTCGAGTTCATCAAGCGCCTGCCCTAAACCTTCGATTCCTGCTGGCACGTCGGCTGCCAAGGTCCATCCCTGCTGCGGAAATGACAACGGGGCTGGGTTTGCCGGCCCGAAGCGCTTCAACACCGTCAAGAAACTTGGTGCACCGACGAGCCTGAGTTTATCGAGCGCAACGCGAATCAGGTTGCTGGCTGAATCTGGCACAACACATTGATACTGCAAAAACCCGCGTGGCCCATAAATACGATTCCAATCCTGCACGCCATCGAGCGGGTGAAAGAAAGCGCCAATCGATTGGAGATCACCAGACTGCGATTTTGGTGCCTTGCGAAACCAAGCCTCGTTGAAGGCTCGAACGGTGAGTTTGTTCAGCAAGCCGCTAGGAAAGATTGGAGGTGCTGTTGCGATCGCCTTTGGTTCAAAAGTCAATCCTTGGCTGCGCTGCTTCGCACTCAACTGATCAATTGGCGCGTGATCGCCGCTAGTGATAACCCCTCGGGCGCTTTGGGAAACCGTGTCGATCCAAGCCACGGTGTAACGATATTTATCATCGCCAGCCACCATCGCTGACATCACTTCATCTAGATCGTTCGCGCGTTGAGTGTCAACACTGATGAGCGAGCTAGTCACCGGGATTACGTCGAACGTTGCATGAGTGATGATGCCGGTGAGGCCCATACCGCCAACCGTGGCCCAGAATTGTGAAGCCGTGTTTCCTTCTGGCCTAAGTTCGCGAACTTCCCCAGAGCCATCTACCAATGTGAGCGCTTGAACATGCGCACCGAAAGTGCCATCAACGTGGTGGTTTTTACCGTGCACGTCAGATCCGATTGCTCCGCCAACTGTGACCATCCGCGTGCCAGGTGTAACAGGCACAAATGCGCCCTTGGGGACGATCGCCTTCATCACTGAATCAAGACTCGCACCGGCACCTGCCGTGACTGTTCCCAAAGTTGGGTCATAAGAAATCTGGTCAAAGGCCCGCAGATCAAGAACCGTGCCGCCGCCACTTTGTGCTGCGTCACCATATGAACGTCCAAGTCCACGAGCAAGTACTCCTCGAGCGCCGGCCGACCGCACCTCTTGCTGAACTTCTTCGGTGGAAGTACACGCTTGAACCCGAGCCAAGCTTGGGCAGGTTCGTCCCCAGCCAGTGAGGAGCTGCTCTTGATCCGAAATTGATAGCGACATGTCAAACCCCCAAAGCGCCTAGGCCAAAGAGCACGACCCAGATAAAACCCAGGGCTAACAAGACTCGATCGCGGAGCACTGCATCTTCGGGTGCTTCCGCCTGACCACGATCGATACCAACCCCGTAGCGAAGAATGGCCAGGACGAATGGCAAGACGCTCCATTGGGCCCACGGCAAGGTTGAAGGCGCCGTGCCAACTTCAAAGGCCCATAAGCAATACGCAGTGATCGTTACCGCAGCAGCAGTTCCCCAGATAAACCGCAAATATCCCACGGTGTAGCCCTCAAGGCTTTTTCTCTTAATTTCTGGATGGCCATTTTCAACTGCTTCTAGCCAGGCTAGTTCGCAATAGCGCTTTCCCGCTGCCATAAAGAGTGAGCCAAAGCCTGCAACAATTAAAAACCACTGTGAAATTACTAAATCAGATGCGACGCCACCTGCAATAGCGCGCAACAAGAAACCCATCGATAACAAGGCGAGCTCAATGACCGGTTCATGTTTTAAACCAAGTGAGTAGGCCAATGTGAAAACAAAGTAGATGGCAATCACGCCAGCCAGTTCAGGGCGAATCCAAAAGGACAGGGCAAGCGCCACGATTACGAGAATCCCGGACATGGCAACGGCTACTGCTGGCGCAAGTTCGCCTGCGGGTATCGGACGGTAACGCTTTATCGGATGTAATTGGTCAGCAGAAATATCGCGTAGATCATTGATGAGATACGTCGAACTTGAAATCAAACAAAAGGCGATGAAAGCACCAACTGTTGGGAAAAAGACATCAACGTCAAAGACAGATCCAGCAGCTAATGGCGCAGCAAATACCAAGATATTCTTAAGCCACTGCCTTGGACGCAGCGCGACTACAGCAGCAACGACTATCGGGCGTGATTTCACAATCGTTGTCACTTGACTGACTCCACGCTAAAGACACGCGCTTCGCTCGCCTGCGGCTCAGAGTCTCCGACAATTCGCGCCAATTGCGGCACAATCAGAAACCACGAGATGACGTGCATACAGAGCAGCAGAATCCGAGTTGACCACAGCACTGCGTCAGGTTGCAGCACTGGTCCTGCCAGCGAAACCAACGCGACCAGCGAGCCTGTCCAAAAAACTATTCGTTTAGCGTGGCTTCGGCCAAGAACCAAAGCCGATAAAAGTGCCGCGACCACTGCTACGAGCACCGGTAGTAGTAACGGCGCCAACCAGCTGATCTGACCGACCGCGCCATCCTGACCTTGAGCAGCCATAAACGGCACTCCGCAGAGACGTCCAATTGCATAAATCAGGAACGAAAGCAGACCAGACCAGACCCCGGTGACGATGGCTGCATACAACAAGAATCTCAACGTTGGATTTTCCGCCTTTGGCGGCGCAATTGGCGTCACCGATTGAAGCCAAGGGCGGGAACTCATCCCCCTATTGTGTCGAATACGCCCCCAGTTGTCGGTAGGTGCCCAAGTAGGCAGCTTGGTGTGTGCCTGAGGAGATATCCATGTGCTTTTAACTCCGTGCGCCGCGTAGGGTCATGGGGTGCACACTTGGAATCTCACATGAGCCAGCTCATAGCGAAAAAGGGCTCAACTCCCATCGCGCTCATCACTTTGGCTCTGACCATAGCGATCCTGAGCATTTTGGCGATTTCCCTCGTGATCACGGGGGGTTCCTATGTGGCCCCAGCACCGGGGCTACCCGATTCGGGGCCCCTTGTCGTGTGGGGAACCCCGATACTTCGGCTGATCACTGACTTGGCAGCTATCGCCACTATCGGCTGGCTCTTGGCCGCCAGCGTGCTCGATCCAGCTGGCAAAGGCGGAGTCGTCTCCGCAGTCGGCCGCCGCGACTTAATGCGCGCCGGAATCGCGGCATGCGTTTGGGCAGTGTTAGCCGTGGTGCAAATGGTGTTTTCCCTGGCGAATATCTTGGGCTTGACGCTACTTGAAGCCCTTAATCCATCAGTGATCGCGACGTACGCAAACGAAATTCCAGCTACGCGGGCACTCATGGCGGTCACGCTTCTAGCGATCGTGATCGGTCTGGGTTGTTTCGTGAGTTCTTCCACCGGTTCGGGGATCAGTTGGCTAGTCGTAGCCATGATCGCCGCATCGCTCCCATCCCTTGGCGGGCACGGTGCAGGTCTTGGCGACCACGCTCTCGCTTTGACATCGGGTATCGCTCACGTACTAGCCGCCTTTCTATGGATTGGTGGGTTGTACGCCCTCGCTGTGCACGCAACGCGAAATGACTTTCCTCTTCAAAAATCTATTCAGCGTTTTTCATCTATCGCGCTCGTCGCATTTATCTTGGTCGCTGCCAGCGGTTTTGCGAACGCCTACACTCGACTGGATTCAATCGGACAGTTGCTCACCACGGGCTACGGCCAAATTATGCTGCTGAAAATCGTCGTTCTGATTGGGCTCGGAGTTATTGCTTGGAACGTACGCAAAAGATTTGCTCAATCCCTAAAGCAATCCCGGGTAGGCATATTTGCACGTGTGGCTGCCGTTGAACTTCTTGTCATGGGCACAGCACTCGCCTTAGGCGTCGCACTATCTTCATCGGCGCCCCCCAGAGTAGAAACGCAGTTTGATAGTTACGGAGAAAGCCTGCTGGGTTTCGCTTACCCACCGGAACCAACTGTTCTTCGCGTTATCTTCGGATTTCATCTCGATCCACTTTTCTTGATCGGTGCGTTGATAGCTGCTGGGCTTTATTGCTTCGGTGTAGCGCGCTTGTTGAGCCGCGGAGACAAGTGGCCTTGGGGTCGAACCATTTCTTGGTTGCTTGGCATCAGCGTGGTTATCTGGTGTACGAACTCTGGAATCGCTGTGTATTCCCAAGTCTCTGTCTCACTACACATGACAGAACACATGACAATGGCGATGCTCGCGCCGATCCTTCTTGTGCTCGGTGCTCCGGCTACCTTGGCACTGCGAGCAATCAAACCATCACATGGCAATGAACGCGGGCCACGCGAATGGGTGGTGTGGTTCCTACATAGTTGGCCCACACGCATACTCACGAATCCGTTCTATGTTTTCTTTATTTATGTCATCGGTCTATATGGGCTCTACCTCACCCCAGCCTTCGGTTGGCTCATGGGAAGCCACATCGGACATATTTATATGCAAACGCATTTCTTATTCGCTGGATACCTTTTTTATTGGGTGATCATGGGAATCGATCCGCGCCCAAAACCGTTGCCTTATTGGGGTCGTTTCATGATGCTGCTACTCGCGATTTCGGTACACGGGTTTTTCGCAGTCGTATTAATGATGAGTTCAAACCTTTCACTTGCGCCTGAGTGGTATGCCATTGTTCGGCCTCCATGGATGAACGACCTGCTCGCCGACTCGCTCACTGGCGGACAGATCGCTTGGGCGCTTGCGGAGATTCCAACAGTGCTCGTCATGGTGGTTATCGCGATTCAATGGTCCAGAAGTGACGACCGCGAATCCAAACGAAACGACCGTCAGGCTGATCGTGATGGAAACGCTCAAATGAATGCGTATAACGAACGCCTAGCGCTGCTAGCGCAGCATGACCAGCGACGTTCGGAGTAAGCATGCTCGTTAAAAGTTTGCTGTGCCAAACCACAATTACAGTTCTGGTGCTTGCCCCAATCTCGCTAGCAGGGCCCGCGTATGCCGTCGACGAGACAGCTTGGCAACGTTCGGTAACTGCTAATCAAGTTGTGCTGGTAACAGCACGCTCAACTTCTTCAACTTCGGCAACCCTGCGAACTTTCGCGCGCCAAGGATCGGACTGGGTTCTTGTTCAACAACCAATTCCCGTTTTCTTGGGTCGAAGCGGACTCATTCCTGCACAGTCACGCAAGCAATCTTCTGGCACGACTCCGATGGGGACGTTCAATCTCACCTCAGCATTT
>JBIIAA010000024.1:0-18228 GCA_044240165.1 Candidatus Nanopelagicales bacterium | reverse complement strand
AACTTTGATGCCCACCATCGCGGACCGAGAAAAGCCAAGGGATGCAGGATCTGTAACCGCAACGATTTGCATGACCCCAGCTTCGGTCAGGCGTTGAACTCGCTGGCGTACCGCGGCTTCAGACAACCCCACAGCCTTGCCGATGGTCGCATACGGACGACGACCATCTTCTTGGAGTTGCTCAATAATCGACCGAGATACCTCGTCGACAACTACTGCAGCTTCCTTGCGTGCCATATGTCTATGGTGTGGGGTAAACGGCCCTTTGGCAAGCGAATTCGAAGGTTATTGACGATATATCTGCGAAATACGTTGATATTGAACCAGATTGATGCCGATATGCCATATTTTCATTAGGATCGTTCATAGACAGGAGAAATCATGAGTCAGCGGATTATTCGTAACGTGATCAACGGTGAATCAGTACAGGCAAGTTCGGCACAGGTATCTGAGCTCATCAACCCAACCACCGGGGAGATCTTTGCCTTGGCTCCGGTCACTAGTGCCCAAGACGTTGACCGGGCGTATCAGGCTGCCGCTGCAGCCTTTCCATCGTGGCGCGACGCCACCCCAAGCGCTCGGCAAGCGGCGCTCTTGAAAATTGCTGATGTCCTTGAAGCACACGGCGAGGAGCTCATCGCTCTTGAGAGCGAAAATACCGGTAAATCGTTAACTGTCACCGCGAGTGAAGAATTACCGCCGATGCTCGATCAGATTCGCTTTTTTGCTGGCGCGGCCCGCATCCTTGAAGGCAAATCAGCGGGTGAATACATGGAGGGCTTTACCTCCTTTATTCGCAGAGAACCGATAGGAGTTATCGGCCAAGTCACTCCCTGGAACTATCCAATGATGATGGCTGTGTGGAAGTTCGCCCCAGCCATTGCCGCCGGAAACACTGTCGTACTTAAGCCCAGTGATACGACTCCTGTGACAACGATCCGGATCGCAGAATTGATTGCAGAATCAGGGGCTTTACCTCCTGGCGTGTTCAACGTCGTGTGTGGTGACAGGGAAACCGGACGTGCTGTCGTTGAGCACCCGATTCCGCGCATGGTCTCCATTACCGGGTCCGTACGGGCTGGCATCAACGTCGCTGAATCCGCTGCTCGAGACCTCAAGCGAAGTCACCTTGAACTTGGGGGCAAAGCACCAGTCGTAATTTTTGACGATGCGGACATTAACGCTGCGGCAGAGTGGCTTGCAGTTGCGGGCTATTTCAATGCCGGCCAAGATTGCACTGCCGCAACGCGCATGTTGGTCCACGAGAAGGTGTACGACCAGTTTGTCGCCGCGATGATTGATCAAGCGCGAGCGACAACCACCACCTTTGCTGATGGGCCAGCGGGCGAAGGTTTTGTGCCACCTGTGAATAACGCCAGCCAACTTGAACGAGTGCTCGGATTTCTAGACCGGGCTCCAAAACATGCTGAAATCGTGGCAGGCGGGATACGCCAAGGCGAGCGCGGCTACTTCATCGCGCCAACAGTGGTGGCGAATCTCGAACAAAATGACGAGATGATCCAACAAGAGATTTTTGGACCGGTCGTCACTATTCAACGGTTCACGGATGAAGCCGATGCCTTGGAGAAGGCAAACGGTGTTGACTATGGCCTGGCATCGAGCGTTTGGACCTCAAATGTTGGCAGGGCGCTGCGCATGTCTAAGTTCATTGATGCCGGAACCGTGTGGATTAACACGCATATCCCGATCGTTGCGGAAATGCCGCACGGCGGCTTTAAGCACTCCGGATACGGCAAGGACCTATCGATGTATGGCTTTGAGGATTACACCCGAATTAAGCACGTTATGGCTAGCCTAGAACTCTGAAGAAACCTTGCCATGCCCATCGGGGCAGGTCGAGGCGAATTCGGGTCGTTCGGGCAGTAGGTTATTCCACATCGTCTGCCCGCTTTTGGAAGAGTCCACACTAGGAGGAGTCAGTTGTCCGAGAATCGTGATTCAGCCGCTCGTGAAACCATCGCATTCATGCGCTCGTCTCTTTCCCGTCGTCGCATCTTGCAGGCCGCAGGCATTGGCGGCGTAGCCGCAGTGGCCGCAGCTTGTGGTGCTGGCGGAGATACCGGCTCGGCCACCGCAACTCCGGCCGCCACTACCCAGGACCTTTCGGATTCTGAGAAGACACTTTTATGGTCTAACTGGCCTGGTTACATGGACACCGATGACAAGACTGGTGCGCGACCGTCCCTAGATGCTTTTGTGAAGCAAACAGGAATCAATGTCACCTACACCGAAGACATCAACGACAACAATGAATTTTTCGCCAAGGTGCGCACCCAGCTCGAGCAAGGGCAATCTATTGAGCGAGATCTTGTAGTGCTCACCGACTGGATGACTGCATTGTGGATCGAAAGTGGATACGTCCAAAAGCTGGATAAGTCGCTCATGCCGAATGCTTCGGCAAATGTGATCGATAAATTGCAGAATGTTTCGTTTGATCCCGGACGTGAGTATTCGCTGCCGTGGCAATCCGGTTTCGGACTGTTTGGATGGAATAAAGCAAAACTTAAAACCCTTATTGGCACTGATACCTTGACTTCAGTTGATCAGTTATTCAACCCAAAGCTCAAGGGTCGAGTAACGGTACTTTCTGAGATGCGCGACACGATGGGCATCATCATGGCTTGGCAGGGCAATGACCCTGCGAATTTCACCGAGGCCCAGTTCATGCAGGCCATCGATGCATTACGCACCCAAATTGACAATGGGCAGATCCGTAGCGTTGAAGGCAATAGTTACATGAGCGACATGGAAAGCGGAAACGTCGTCGCCGTCATTGGATGGTCGGGAGATGTCATCCAACTTGGCCAGAACTTCGGGATTGCACTGCCTGAAACTGGCGGCACCCTTTGGACAGACAACATGATGATTCCAGCACTAGCTGCACATAAGAAGAATGCAGAACTCGTGATGAATTACTATTACGACCCTGAAATTGCAGCCCAAATTTCGGCCTATGTGCAGTACATTTCGCCCGTCAAAGGCGCTCAGGAAGCGATGAAGAAAGTAGATCCTTCGTTGGTAGATAACGAGTGGATCTTCCCAACGACTGCAACTCTAGATAAGGCGTATGTCTTCATGACTCTTACCCAAGAGCAAGACGTGAAGTACCAGCGCGAATTCCAGAAGGCGATTGGTAACTAACGATGCCCACTGGGGTCTCACGAAAAGTTGAGGATCTTCATCTCGTCAACCTCAGTAAGCAGTTCGGCGATGCATCGGCTGTTGACGATATTTCCATCACTATTCCGGCTGGATCCTTCTTTGCGTTATTGGGTGCTTCAGGTTGTGGGAAAACTACAACTCTGCGGATGGTCGCTGGGCTAGAAGACCCATCGGCTGGTCAGATATTTATCGGAGACAAAGACATCACACAATTGCGGGCTTTCCAGCGCCCAGTGAACACAGTTTTTCAGTCTTACGCGCTTTTCCCTCATCTTGATATCTACGAAAATATCGCCTTTGGCTTGCGCCGCCGTGGCATCAAAGATGTTGATCCACAGGTGAATCGGATGCTTGAACTTGTCGAGTTATCGTCCCTTGCCCGACGCAAGCCAAGCCAACTCTCAGGTGGGCAACAGCAAAGAGTCGCTGTTGCGCGTGCATTAATCAATCAGCCAGATGTGTTGCTGCTTGACGAACCGCTTGGAGCCCTAGACCTGAAGCTACGCCGCCAGATGCAGATTGAGCTCAAGCGAATCCAGTCCGAGGTCGGCACGACCTTCGTTCATGTCACCCATGATCAAGAAGAAGCTATGACGATGGCCGATACCGTCGCAGTCATGAACGCTGGTCGCATTGAACAACTGGGTCACCCCGCGGATGTCTACGAAACACCACACACGATTTTTGTTGCTAACTTTCTAGGGCAATCAAATCTCATTACTGGCACGAAGCTTGCTTCAGATGACGTCGTCGAAGTTGGTGCATATGGGCTGAGCTTCAAAATGCCTAAGAAGCGAAATGTCGCCCCTGGAGTAAATGTGGTTGTGGGTGTGCGCCCTGAAAAAATGACGGTGCTTGACGCTCATGATGAGGAGAAACTCCCTATCGGACATAACAGAATTTTTGGCATCGTCACTGACGTGTCCTATACCGGTGTCTCGACGCAGTATTTGGTTGCAACCCCTTGGGAGCAAACAATCATTGCCTTCGAGCAAAACTCCATCGTGGGGGATCGCTGCGCGGTAGGTGACCGTGTAGTACTCGGATGGGCGCCTGAACACACTTTCGGACTTGACCCATCAGGGGGACTGACGTCGGGTTTAGACAAGGCTGTGTTGGATCTCGAGAGCGATCCGGAGGCCTAGCCAATGGCCCCAGTTGTTCCCGCCGTAGTGATCGCTCCTGCTCTGGCAGAAGCGTCTAAGCGCAAATCCAGGGTGGCGTATTTTCTCTTGATTCCAGGCTTGGCTTGGCTTGCAATCTTTTTTGTCGTTCCGCTTGTCACGTTGTTCACGACGAGTCTGCAAACAGAATCAACAACCTCTCCCGGCAAGTATGTGCCGGGCTTTCAAATCAGCAATTACACCGATGCCATTGCTGAATATTGGCCGCAGTTTGTGCGCTCTTTTCTTTATGCAGGCCTAGCAACAGGGTTTGCGCTGCTCATCGCCTATCCATTGGCGTATTTCATCGCCTTCAAAGCAGGCAACTGGCGTTCATTGATGCTGGTGCTCGTCGTCGCGCCTTCCTTCGCTTCGTTTTTATTGCGCACCTATGCCTGGAAAACCATTCTTGCTGATGATGGTCTGGTCACCTCATCGTTGAATTCCTTGCATCTGCTGCCTGATGGCCGAATCCTCAACACGGGCATCGCCGTTGTTGCCGGCCTCACCTATAACTTCCTACCGTTCATGGTGCTTCCGCTTTATGTAGCTCTGGATAAAGTTGATTACCGGCTGATCGAAGCGGGCAACGATCTATACGGTTCGCCACAGCAAGTCTTTCGCAAGGTAACTTGGCCGCTATCCATGCCAGGTGTTATTGCCGGAACACTCTTGACGTTCATTCCTGCGGCTGGTGATTTTATTAATGCGGAACTCTTGGGCTCCACAAAAGACAAAATGATCGGCAACGTGATTCAGACGAACTTCATCGAATTTCGAGATTACCCAACTGCGAGCGCATTGTCCTTCGCCTTGATGGCGGTAATTCTTGTGATGGTGCTTTCGTATATTCGTAGGTCAGGAACGGAGGACCTGGTCTAATGCGTTGGATACGTAAGCATCTGATCGGTGCGATCGCAATCTTGGTACTCGTGTACTTATTTCTACCGATTGCAGTGGTCATAGCCTTTAGCTTTAATAACCCTGTTGGTAAATACAATTTGGCTTGGAATGAATTTTCCTTTGAAGCCTGGACCCAAATTTGTGGAGTTCCAGGAGTTTGTTCATCCTTTGTCACCAGCATACAAATTGGATTAATATCAACGACTTTTGCCACAATCTTGGGAACGCTTATCGCCTTTGCGCTGGTGAGATATCGATTTAAAGGACGGTCGTCCACAAATCTACTCATCTTCATGCCGATGGCAACGCCAGAAATTGTGCTGGGCTCGAGTCTGCTCGCGCTATTTCTCAATCTTAGTTTTCCACTGGGTTCGGTAACCGTCATGATCGCCCACATCATGTTCATTATTTCATTTATTGTTGTAGCGGTGAAGGCCCGTTTGCAGGGGATGGATCCTCGACTCGAAGAAGCGGCTAGAGATCTTTATGCCAGCCCGTCCGCGACATTTCGATATGTGACGTTTCCACTTGTGTTGCCGGGGATTATCGGTGCTGCGCTCCTAGGTTTTTCCTTGTCATTTGATGACTTCATCATCAGTTTCTTTAATTCGGGAACCTTAGTAACTTTCCCAATCTATATCTGGGGCGCTGCCCAGCGCGGAATCCCACCGCAGGTAAATGCTCTGGCTTCATTGGTCTTTGTCTCTGCATTGCTCATTGTGTTGGGTGCCCAACTTATTTCATGGCGCAAACGTCGGGCGCTAGCCACAAGATGACGAAGGAAAGTAGGGTTCAATGCGCGTTCTAGCGATCGGTGCTGGTGGAGTGGGAACGGCCAGCGCGCTCATAGCTAAGCGAAGGTCATTCTTCGAGCAATGGGTGGTTGCTGACTATGAAACTGCGCGAGTAGAAGACCTTCTGCAACGCATCTCTGATCCACGGTTCGCAGGCGTCACCCTTGATGCGGGTAATCAACAGGCCGTTGAGAACATCATTATTGAGCTCAAGATTACTCATGTGCTTAATGTGATCGATCCCAGATTTGTGATGCCGATTTTCAACGCCTGTGCTGCTACCGGTGCGAATTACATGGACACTGCCATGAGTCTCTCGCGCCCAGGAGTAAAACTTGGTGACGAGCAGTTTGCCCAGGAGCAAGAGTGGCTTGATCGCGGTCAATTGGCTTTATGCGGCATGGGAGTTGAGCCGGGGCTGGCTGATGTTTTTGCGCGGTACGCAGCTGATCATCTGTTCAGCGAAATCGATGAAGTAGGAATTAGAGACGGGGCCAACCTCGTTGTCGAAGGTTACGATTTTGCTCCTAGCTTCTCAATCTGGACCACAATCGAAGAGTGTTTAAACGATCCAATTATTTGGGAGAAAACTAGAGGTTGGTTCACGACCGAACCATTCAGTGAACCTGAGTTCTTTGATTTTCCCGAAGGCATCGGCTCTGTTGAATGTGTGAATGTTGAACACGAGGAAGTTGTGTTGGTACCTCGATGGATTGACTGCAAGAGAGTGACATTTAAATACGGCATCGGCTCTGAGTTCATTGATGTTTTAAAGACCTTACACAAACTGGGTCTCGACAAAACTCAACCCGTCAATGTCCGGGGAATGCAGGTGAGCCCTCGTGATCTCGTCGCTGCAGTGCTCCCAGATCCGGCGACCATCGGCCATTTGATGCACGGCAAGACCTGTGCAGGTACCTGGGTTACAGGCAAAGGCAAAGATGGAAATCCAAGACAGGTTTATCTGTATCACGTTGCCGACAATGCATGGACAATGCAGGAATATGGTGCGCAAGCCGTTGTGTGGCAAACAGCCATGAACCCATTGGTGGCTTTGGAGTTATTAGCAGCGGGTGTTTGGGCAGGTGCAGGCGTGCTTGGACCAGAGGCCTTTGATTCCGTGCCATTCCTTGAGCTCTTGGAGTCAGCGCATGGCCAGAAATTCGGCCTTCGAGAAGAGATCCCAGGTACTGGATCATGAACACGAATGTTCCAAGGTTCTGGCCGGCATATGTTGCAGGCCAGGCGTTAACTGACGGCCACGTTGTTGAAGTGACGCATCCAGGGGATGGCTCAGTCATCGGCACCCATGTTCTTCCCACCCCTGAGCATGTTGAAACCGCACTCCAAGCAGCATGGGATGCAAAGTCAACTGCGCAGGCAACGACGGCGGCTCAACGCGCCGCTGCGTTAACGCATGTAAGTCAAGGATTACTCGAACGTGCAGATGAAGTTGCGGCACTCATCACGGCTGAAAACGGCAAGCCCTTGATGTGGGCAAAAGCCGAGGTCGGTCGGGCAGTGTCAACCTTTCGTTGGGCCGCAGAGGAAGCGCGCCGTTTCGGAGGCGAACTTCAACGCCTAGACACTGATCCCGCTGCAGCGGGACGTGCGGCCATCATTCGACGCTTTCCATATGGCCCAATTCTGGGAATCACACCATTTAACTTTCCGATCAATTTGGTGGCACATAAATTAGCACCGGCGATCGCCGTGGGTGCACCCATCATCATCAAGCCAGCCCCGGCCACACCTCTAGGGGCATTACTGCTGGGCGAATTGCTTTCAGAAACAGATTTGCCTCCCGGTATGTGGTCAATCCTGCCGATCGAGAATGATCGAGCAGCGGCATTAGTGCAAGACCCCCGCCTTCCGGTGATCTCATTTACCGGTTCAGATGTTGTGGGTCATGGAATCAAAGACGCAGTACCCAGAAAACATGTCACGCTCGAATTGGGAGGCAATGCAGCAGCAGTTGTGCTGTCAGATTATTCAACTGATGTCGATTTGGACTGGGCAGCAAGCCGGATCGCCACCTTTGGTTATTACCAAGCTGGGCAGTCGTGCGTGTCAGTTCAGCAAGTCATGGTGGATGCCTCATTAGCGGATGCTTTCATTCCCCGTTTGATCTCAGCAGTGAAAACTTTGGCCAACGGATCCCCGTGGGATGCAACGACCGTTGTGGGCCCGGTCATTAACGAGGAGGCCGCGAAGCGAATTGAATCGTGGATCGCTGAGGCAGTCACCCAAGGCGCAGAGGTCCTAGCAGGAGGCAGTCGCATCGGCACCTTCATAGAACCGACGTTGCTCATCAACGTTGACCCTGATTCCAAAGTCTTGCGCGATGAAATATTTGGCCCGGTTGTCGTCATTCAAATTGTGGATGGACTAGACGATGCCATGAACCGGATCAACTCCTCACGCTTTGGCCTGCAGTCAGGCATTTTCACCCACAACCTGCAAGCGGCATTTCGGGCCCATCGGGAGCTTGAGGTGGGGGGAGTGATCATCGGCGACGTTCCAAGTTTCCGGGCCGATCAGATGCCTTATGGGGGCGTCAAGGACTCGGGCAACGGTCGAGAGGGCCTACATGCGGCGATGCAAGACTTCACGTATGAGCGAGTCCTCGTGCTTACTGATCTAGACCTGTAGCCCTCGTCGTACGCTGGACCCATGCGTTCTGTCGTTATACTCGGCTCAACAGGGTCTATAGGTACTCAGGCCTTAGATATTGCTGAGCGCAATCGCGACATCTTCAGAATCGTTGGTCTTGGTTCAAGCGGGCGAGATGTGGGGCTGATCGCCGCGCAAGCGGCTGCCTTTGATGTCGATGTTGTTGCTTTGACTCAGGTGGGTTCAGAGATCGCATTTCAGGATGCATTTAGTGCGGCTATCACCGCACTTGGCAAGCGGATGCGAACCATCACAGTGCTTATTGGTGCCCAAGCTCAAGCTGAACTGGCCGTCTGGGAATGCGATGTGGTGCTCAACGGGTTAGCTGGAGCCGCCGGACTAGTACCAACTCTGGAAGCCTTAAAGGCTGGCCGCATTCTGGCGCTAGCCAACAAAGAGTCGTTGATTATTGGCGGCGATCTCGTGCGAGCGATTGCACGTCCAGACCAAATCGTTGCCGTGGACTCCGAACACTCCGCCCTTGCTCAAGCACTCCGAGGCGGCAAGCACCACGAAGTCAAGCGACTTGTCTTGACAGCGTCAGGCGGGCCCTTTCGGGGTTGGTCAAAGGACGCGCTTGAAATGGTCACGCCAGAGCAAGCGCTGAGACATCCCACCTGGACTATGGGACCGCTCGTGACAATTAACTCAGCGACCTTGATGAATAAGGGCCTGGAAATTATCGAAGCGCACCTGCTGTTCGACATTGCGTATGACGCAATTGACGTCGTGGTTCACCCACAATCAATTGTGCATTCCATGGTTGAGTTCATCGATGGTTCAACGCTTGCGCAAGCGAGCCCGCCTGACATGCGCCTGCCAATTGCTCTTGGCATGGCCTGGCCAGATCGCGTACCGGAAGCTATCCCCGGGTGTGACTGGACGCAAAGCTCAATTTGGGAGTTCTTCCCGTTGGATGAACAAGCCTTCCCCGCGGTTGCGCTTGCCCGACTCGCCGGGAAAGCTGGTGGCACCGCAACAGCGGTGTTCAATGCGGCCGACGAGGCTTGTGTGGCCGCCTTCCTTGATCGAACAATTGCCTTTAACCACATCGTGCGAACCGTGAGCGCGGTCCTAAATGAGCATCTCGATGGTGGTGACGGTCGCAATGGGTCATCGTGGGTAGCCGGGAACGATTTAACGCTGGAAGACGTCAAAGCGGCGGACCTTTGGGCTCGTGAACGGGCCATAGAAATTTCGGTTGCGCTTTCGGAAGGAGCTCGTTGATGGCTGAAGCCGTGGGCATCATCATCTTTGCCTTTCTGATCGCGCTATCTATTGCCCTACATGAACTTGGCCATTTCATGCCTGCAAAAAAATTCGGCGTGAAGATCACCGAGTTCATGATTGGGTTTGGCCCGGCAATTTGGAAAAAAACCAAAGGCGAAACTACCTACGGATTTAAGCTCATTCCACTTGGCGGTTATGTCCGCATGATTGGGATGTTGCCTCCAAGCAAGAATGATCCCGAAGGCTACATTCGGGCCACCACGACCGGCCGATTTGCGACCATGATTTCCGATGCGCGAAGCCAGTCGATGCAGGAGATTGGCCCCGGCGACGAGGACCGTGTCTTCTACAAACTTCCTGTGCGCAAGCGAGTGATTGTGATGCTTGGCGGGATAACGATGAACTTAATTTTTGCCACAGTGCTGTTTTCAATAGTTCTCGTCGGCATAGGTCTGCCAAAACCTTCGCTTGAGGTCGGCGCCGTAGTTCCTTGTACGCCGTCGGTTACCCATCCAACCGGTGCCACATTGCCTTCCGGCAATTGCCCAACGGGCACGGAAGCCGCCCCAGCCTCGAAGTCAGGTCTGGAAAACGGTGATGTGATCACCACAGTTAATGGAACTCCCGCGCAGGATTGGGACGCGGTGAGTGTTCAATTGCGCTCGCTTGCCGGACAAACCGTCACGCTTGTTGTCGATCGCAGCGGCGAAGCAAAACCAATCGTGATGGAAGTTGCGAGCGTTCAACGACCCCTATATGACGAAAATGGCGTTCCCACCGGGAAGTCGGGGCCAAGCGGTTTCGTTGGGATAAGTCCGGGAGTTCAGTACGTGCAACAAGCGTGGACTTCTGTACCGGCCTACATGTGGGACATCACCGCTGCAACAGGGAAGGCCCTCGTTTCATTACCTTTGCGACTTTACGAACTGGTAAAAGACACGCTTATCGGTGGTGGTGAGCGAGCAATTGATGGGCCGGTCAGTGTGGTTGGCGTTTCCAGGCTCGGTGGAGATATTGCTGCGATGGATCAGCCGATGGTTGGCAAGATCGCCACCTTCTTGAGCTTGGCCGCTTCCCTGAACCTTTTTCTGGCTCTGTTTAATCTCTTACCGATTCTCCCACTTGATGGCGGGCATGTGGCCGGAGCGCTATATGAGGCAGTCCGTCGTTGGTTTGCCAAAGTTCGAGGCAAACCAGATCCTGGTCCTGCTGATGTTGCACGGTTGCTTCCGGTTGCCTATGTGACTGCAATTGTGTTGGTCGGCATGGGCGTTATCGTGATTTGGGCTGATTTAGTCAAGCCGATCTCGCTGGGGTAAGTGCTTCACGTAATAATGGTCACGTGAGCATTGAATTGGGTATGCCGTCCGTTCCTCGAGTGATTGCACCTCGCCGGAAATCGCGTCAACTAATACTTAAGCACCCAACGCATCCGGTGGCGGTTGGTGGCGATGCGCCGATCAGTGTTCAGTCGATGTGCACCACCGTCACTTCCGATATTGATGCGACTTTGCAGCAGATCGCGGAGCTCACCGCATCGGGATGCCAGATTGTTCGAGTTGCCTGCCCAAGCCAAGATGATGCTGATGCACTTCCGATGATCGCCAAAAAAGCGGGCATCCCCGTCATTGCGGATATTCATTTTCAGCCGAAGTATGTTTTTGCGGCAATTGAAGCGGGATGCGCTGGTGTTCGTGTGAACCCGGGCAACATTAAGAAATTTGACGACCAGATTGGTGCGATCTCGCGCGCAGCAAAGGATGCTGGTATTCCGATTCGTATCGGTGTGAACGCTGGCTCCTTGGATCCGCGCCTGCTTGCAAAGTACGGCAAAGCAACGCCAGAGGCCCTAGTTGAATCAGCGCTTTGGGAAGCGTCGCTCTTTGAAGAACATGATTTCCGTGACATAAAGATTTCGGTGAAGCATCACGATCCAGTGATCATGGTTGAGGCGTATATCCAATTGGCAGAACAGTGCGATTACCCGCTGCATCTAGGCGTTACTGAAGCTGGACCAATCTTTCAAGGCACCGTGAAGTCAGCCGTGGCCTTTGGTGCGCTTTTGAGTCGCGGGATTGGTGACACCATTCGCGTGTCGCTCTCAGCGCCGCCCGTTGAAGAAATCAAAGTTGGAAATCAAATTCTTGAGTCACTCAATCTGCGGCAACGTGGTTTAGAAATTGTGTCCTGCCCATCCTGTGGTCGAGCTCAGGTCGATGTCTACACGCTGGCTGAGCAAGTCGCTGCAGGACTTGAAGGCTTGGATGTTCCATTGCGCGTTGCCGTCATGGGCTGCGTCGTGAATGGTCCAGGAGAAGCACGTGAAGCAGACCTTGGTGTTGCCTCCGGTAATGGAAAAGGTCAGATCTTCGTACGTGGTGAAGTGATCAAGACCGTGCCAGAGGCGCAGATTGTCGAAACTCTCATTGAAGAAGCGATGAAGTTAGCCGCACAGATGACAGAAACCGGAACACCCGAGGTTTCGGCTCACTAGGCACAGACGGCCTAGGCTCAACACGTGGGAAATGTCCGTCCGGTTTTTCCGGAACATTTAGAGTCGCTAGTGCGGCTTTTTGCACGAGATCCGGTTGCGCATTGCTTTGTTGAATCTCGAGTGCAAATTGGTGGCGTCGATCCTTGGAAACTCGGGGGTGAAATTCTCGGCTACTTTCGAGATGACGAATTGATTTCAGCGCTTTATTCAGGCGCAAATCTCATTCCGATCGAAACGACGCCACAGGCCCGAGCCGCCTTTGCCGATTACTTACGACCGCGCTTGCGCCGCTCGTCTTCAATGCTCGGAAAGGCCGATGAAGTTCTGGATTTATGGCGGCTACTTGAACCAGTGTGGGGTCCAGCGCGTGCAATTCGCGATGAGCAGCCACTGATGGCCATCACTCATGACAGCGAGTCAGTGATTGATACACAGGTACGAAGTATTAAGAACGAAGAACTCGAGGCCTATCTACCAGCGTCAATAGACATGTTCACTGAAGAAATCGGGGTCTCTCCCGTTGTGGGGGGAAATTCAATTGCCTACCGGGCGCGCGTGTCCGAGCTCATTCGGGCCGGACGAGCCTTTGGTCGAGTTCGAGATGGCAATATTGAATTCAAGGCGGAGATTGGGTCAGTAAGCCCATTCGTATGCCAAGTCCAAGGAGTTTGGGTGGCTCGCCACTTACGCGGACAAGGTATTTCCATTCCTGGCATGGCTGCAGTTGTGCAATTAGCTCGGGCCAAGTTCACGCCAACTGTCTCCCTTTATGTGAACAGTTTCAACACTCCAGCGCGCAAGTCGTACCTCGCAGTGGGCTTTAAGGAAGTCGGCTCGTTCGCCACGGTCCTGTTCTAGGTTCCATCCTCGCTAGGCTGCACCAATGCTGCGAATGTCAACCTTATTTCTGCGAACCCTGCGTGAAGACCCAGCCGATGCTGAGGTGCCAAGCCACAAACTGCTGGTGCGGGCCGGATTCATCCGTCGAGTAGCGCCAGGTGTGTTCACCTGGTTGCCACTTGGGTATGAGGTCTACCGCAACGTTGAGAACATCGTCCGTAGTGAAATGAACGCCGCTGGTTTCCAGGAAGTGCACTTCCCAGCACTCTTGCCTCGCGAGCCCTACGAGCTCACCAACAGGTGGACCGAGTATGGCGACACACTTTTCCGGTTACAGGATCGCAAGGGCGCCGATTATTTACTCGGACCAACGCATGAGGAAATGTTCACGCTGCTTGTGAAAGGGGAATACTCCTCCTACAAAGATCTTCCGATTTCTCTCTACCAAATTCAGAGTAAATTTCGCGATGAAGCCCGACCACGGGCTGGAATTCTTCGCGGTCGTGAGTTTGTGATGAAGGATTCGTATTCCTTTGATATCGATGATGCTGGGTTACAGGTTTCGTACGACAAGCATCGCCAGGCTTACATCGCGACCTTTAGTCGACTTGGTTTGGAATTTGTCATAGTTTCCGCAATGTCGGGGGCAATGGGTGGTTCGGCGAGCGAAGAATTTCTAGCGCCAACGCCCGTGGGTGAAGACAGTTTCGTGCATTGTTCATCATGCGGTTATTCAGCAAATGTTGAAGCGGTCGTCACCGTTGCACCTGCTCGAATCGATGCGAGCAATATTCCTGCAGCACACATTGAACAGACTCCAGCCTCTGGCACGATTGAGGCGCTGGTGTCTTACTCCAATAGAGACTTCGCCCGAGACGACCGTCCGTGGACCGGCGCAGACACGTTGAAGAACATCATATTTATTGTTACCGCGCCTGACGGCTCCGAAACTGCTTTAGCAATCGGGGTGCCAGGCGATCGCGAGATTGATACCAAGCGGTTGGAAGCGTTATTGCAACCAAGTGAAGCGCGGATCTTTGAAGAAGCTGATTTCCTCAAGTTCCCAACTTTGGTTAAGGGTTATATCGGACCAAGTGTGCTGGGTGAAACATCAGCATCGGGTGTGCGTTACCTCGTTGATCCTCGAGTGGTAGATGGAACGCGGTGGATTACTGGTGCGAATGAGTCTGCTCGCCATTTCTATGACTATGTGACAGGCCGAGACTTCACGGCCGATGGCACTATCGATGTTGCTGAAGTTCGCGCGGGTGACTCATGCCCAACCTGTGGAGCTGGATTTGAAATTGCACGAGGCATTGAGATCGGGCATATTTTCCAGTTAGGTCGTAAATATGCTGAAGCGGTTGGCCTAAAGGTGCTGGATGAAAATGGCGAGCTCATCACCGTAACAATGGGTTCATATGGCATCGGGGTTTCGCGCGCCGTGGCCGCAATTGCTGAACAATTACACGACGACAAGGGATTAATTTGGCCGCGCGAAGTTGCGCCCGCTGACATTCACCTTATTGCGGCCGGAAAAGATGAAGCAATCTTTGTGGCGGCCAATGAGTTGGCTGTTGAACTTGAAGCCGCAGGCGTTCGGGTGCTGTACGACGATCGCACGACGGTTTCCCCTGGCGTGAAATTCAATGACTCAGAGCTCATCGGTATTCCAACGATTGTAATTGTGGGCAAACGGTTGGCTGAGGGATTTATTGAGTTCAAGGATCGACGCACAGGTGAGCGCCGGGATGTGGCATTGATCGACGCCGTGAATGAAATCAAGGCACTTAATAAAAACTAGGGTGTTGATTTAGGTGCCGGATTTGGAAGCCAACCCGCCGCACGACGCGTTGCCTTAGCGGATGCAACTTCAGCTGCAGTCTTCGTTAACCCGGTCGCACTCGTGGCGACATCGGTGAAGAGTGGAATGAGTCGCATCTCAAGAAGTTCAGCCAGAGTCTTGGCGGACGTAGCGTCCGTTACTGGGTTTGGTAGTTCATAAGCAACCGCTATTTCATTTATTTGCCGCCCGAGTGCAAGCTCAAAGGTGAGGCGCTCCCGGTTCAAGGTGGCAATCGCTTGTTTAGCTTTTTTCTGATCGGAACGCCCGAGGTAGGCGCCGATCACTCCGTATCCGTAGATGGCTGCATCAATGCCTTGGATGGCTTGAGTCAGTGCGGGTTGCGCCTCGCTGGGCACGGGGGCAGAAACTGAGGCAGACGGTAGGCCAGCACCACTGCCATCCTGTACATCAGAACAAGCACTGAGCGTGAAAAGCACGAGAAATGCGCTCGCCACACCAGTGATTCGAGTCTTTGGCGGACGGCGAACGTTTATGGGCACGAGGAAAGACTCTCACGAGCAGGTAGAGTTCGGGTTTTACTACAACTGAATCGTTTTAGGAGGCACCATGGCTGCGTCGGTGGAAAAGATCCGCAAGGGGATCGAGCCAGTTGTTCACGCTGCAGGTGCAGACCTTGAAGACCTTGCGATCCAGCAGGCTGGACGACGCGAAATAGTTCGAGTGGTTGTTGACCGCGATGGCGGTATCGATCTCAACCTTGTGTCGGAAATCAGCCGTGAAATCTCAGCTCTGCTTGATGCCGAGCCGCTTAACAGCGAGTTTGCGGGAACGTTTGTATTAGAAGTGACATCCCCAGGTGTTGATCGTCCATTAACCGAACTGAAGCACTGGCAACGATCAGTTGATCGACTAGTAGAGGTTCAGGTCAAGGGCGGTTCTGAGTTTGTTGGCCGCATCCTGTCTATAGACGCTGACTCAGCGGTGTTTGAGGTCACTGAGGCTAAGGCTCAGGTTCAGCGCACTGTTGCCTTGAGTGAATTAGTGCGAGGCATGGTTCAAATTGAGTTCAACCGGGTACAAACGCCAGACGAGGAAGAAGTAACCGATGGACATTGATGTTGGAGCACTTCGTGCGCTCGTTGTAGACAAAGGACTTTCACTGGACCTCGTGGTTGATTCCATTGAGCAGGCAATGTTGGTGGCCTACCACCGCACGCCAGGGTCTTCCGAACGAGCTCGAGTCGAACTTGATCGCAAAACCGGGCACGTCATTGTTTTTGCTTCGGAGATTGGCGAAGACGGGCTTGTTGTTCGTGAATTCGAAGACACTCCCACGGACTTTGGTCGGGTTGCGGCGACAACAGCTAAGCAGGTGTTGCTCGCTCGGTTGCGTGAGGCTGAGGGCGATGCGACGCTCATCGAGTTTTCCGGCCGCGAGGGTGACTTGGTCTCTGGGCTCATCCAACAGAATACGAATCCGCGGATGATTCGCGTTGACCTTGGCAAGGTTGAAGGAAACCTGCCGCCCGAAGAGCAGGTGGCCGGCGAAGATTATTCACACGGTGGTCGGTTGAAGTGCCTCGTTGTGGGGGTTCGCAAGGGTTTCAAGGGTCCGGTCGTTACCGTTTCGCGGTCCCATCCCAATTTGGTTCGCGAACTTTTCGCGCTAGAAGTTCCAGAGATAGCAGACGGCACTGTTGAAATCGGTGGTTTGTCTCGCGAGGCGGGGCATCGAACCAAAATTGCCGTACGTTCCACAATCCCTGGGGTGAACGCCAAAGGCGCATGTATTGGCCCGATGGGTCAGCGAGTGCGCGCAGTAATGGCTGAACTTCAAGGCGAAAAGATCGACATCGTGGACTTCAGCGACGATCCTGCTGAACTCATCGCACACGCGCTTTCACCAGCGCAGGTCACGTCAGTGGTCATTGTCGATCTGGCCGCTCGTGCTGCCCGGGTGACGGTTCCCGATTATCAACTCTCCCTTGCAATTGGCAAGGAAGGCCAAAATGCTCGGCTCGCAGCGCGCCTTACCGGCTGGCGCATCGATATTCGGGCAGACACCGCTGTTGATGAAGAGTCCCAAGATCTGGATGAATCTGACCGATGAGTCCAGTGCGCACCTGCGTGGGCTGCCGTGAGCGCGGGCCAAGCAACGAATTGTTGCGATGCGTTGCGGATGGAAAAATCGTCCGATTTGGTCGAAATGACCCAGGTCGAGGGGCTTGGATCCATCCAAAAGAGTCGTGCCTAGCTTTAGCGGATCGTCGACAAGCCTGGGCTCGGGCCTTGAAAGTGGCAGGTCCGTTAGATACGTCGGCGCTGCTCGATGCTCTCTTGGTTCAAATTGACCACGAGCGCGCGGTATAGTCGTCTCTGCTGTGCGCACAAGTGCCAGTTTCATTCGCCTTACCGTCGGGAGCCTTCATGAGGACATTCACCCGATGAACGAGCAGTGTTAGTCATGCATCGTTCGCACTGACGGTTCGAGTTAGATAACTCGGGCCAAAGACAGGAGAAACGTGTCAAAGGTCCGGGTCCACGAGCTCGCGAAAGAGCTAGGGGTCACTAGCAAAGATGTGCTGGCCAAGCTCGCAGAGCTTGGTGAGTTTGTGAAGTCTGCGTCGTCCACAGTTGAACCTCCAGTGGTACGCAAGCTCAAAGAAGCGATGCCAGCGGTGGCGCCTGCCCCTGCCAAAAAGGCTGTCGCGAAGAAGGCTGCTGCAAAACCAGCGGCGAAAGTTGCGGAAATCGATGAGGTTATTCCCGAGGTTGTAGCGACTCCCACCCCAGTTCCAGCACCAAAGCCAGCAGCTGTGGTTCCTGCTGTGCCAGCTCCACAAGAGCCAGTGGTTGCGGTTCCAGTTCCGACTCCAACTCCTGCTGCTCCAGAAGTCGTAGCACCGGCAGCCGGGCACGAAACTGCAGAATCGACACAGACGCCAAGTGCGCCACGTCCAGATGCACCACGTCCAGATGCACCACGTCCAGCAGGTCCGCGTCCGGGTAATAACCCATTCGGTGGATCAACTGGAATGGGACGGCCAGCAGCTGCGCCGCGTCCGGGTAATAACCCATTCGGTGGATCAACCGGAATGGCTCGCCCAGCAGCTCCTTCAGCGCCGGCAGTTCCGGGTGCTC
>JBIIAA010000113.1:0-5718 GCA_044240165.1 Candidatus Nanopelagicales bacterium | reverse complement strand
TCCTTCTCTTGGGAAGACATGAGCGCTCGCTACACCGCGGAGCTCGCTAACGGCCTTGGCAACCTTGCATCACGAGGCACCGCGATGGTGAATCGCTACTGCGAAGGAAAGCTGCCTGCAGCAGGAATTGCATCTGCTGCGGAGACCGCGCTGAGTGATCACCTCACTGCGGTGCTTGCTGAAGCAGAAGCAGCGATGGATCGTCTTGACTTCTCAACCGCGATTGTTGCTGTTAAGGGTTTTGTCGATGCCGTCAACATGTATGTAACTGAGCAAGAGCCTTGGGTGCTTGCTAAGGACGAAGCAAATGCCGAGCGACTACACACGGTTCTGTATACGATTTGTGAATCTTTGCGCGCGATGGCAGTGCTCTACTTCCCATTGATGCCAAAGACGATGACAGACCTTTGGGATCAGCTCGGCGCTGCGGCAACCATTGGCAATATTGCCGATCAGCGTATTGGTGATGTGGCTCGGTGGGGTCAGTTGCCAGCGGGTGCACCAGTGACCAAGGGCGCCGGCCTATTCCCTCGGCTGGAGGAAGTTGCCGAATGACCATTGCATCGCCAGAAGCCTTGGCTGCGCCGGTTATTGATACGCACTGCCATTTAGATATTCACGACCGCCACTTGCATGGTGGATCGATGCCCGACCCAGACACACTCATTGAGATGGCGGCAGCAGTTGGGGTTACCCGCATCATGCAAATTGGGTGCGATCTTGAATCTGCTCGACTTTCGATTCAATTAGCAAAGACTCGCCCTGCTCTTGTCGTTGGCGTGGGGTTACACCCCAATGAAGCGCCTCGAATTTTTGAATCGGATGGCAGGCCCGGTCTTGAACTCGCTTACGCAGCCATAGAAGAAATGGTGCAAGACGATGTTGTGCGAGCCGTTGGCGAAACGGGGCTTGATTATTTCCGCAGTGATGAGTCAACACGACCCATCCAACAGGAATCTTTTCGCAGGCACATCGATATTGCCAAGAACGTCGGCAAGACTTTGGTCATTCACGATCGTGAATCCCATCAAGATGTGATGGATATCTTGATGAGCGAAGGTGCACCTGAGCGCGTCATTTTCCACTGCTTCAGCGGTGATGCCGCAATGGCGAAGTTCTGTTCAGATCAAGGTTGGTTCATTTCTTTTTCAGGCGTCGTAACGTTTAAAAACGCGACCGATCTACATGAGGCAGCCGCAATTGTTCCAAACGACCTCATTTTGGTTGAAACAGATGCTCCATATTTGACCCCGGTGCCCAACCGCGGTAAGCCAAACGCTTCTTATCTCATGCCATTCACTGTTCGTGCTCTAGCGTCTTTGCGCGATGTAGATGAAGCAACCATGGCTGGTCATCTTTGGGAGAACGCACAACGAGCTCTAGGTGTCTGGTGAGCAATCTTCTCGGTGCTCGCGAGATCCGCGAACTTGCTACCGCGCTGGATCTGCGTCCTACAAAGAAGCGTGGACAGAATTTTGTTATTGACCCAAACACCGTTGAGCGAATTGTGCGACTTGCTGAATTACCTGAAGGCTGTCAGGTCTTGGAGATTGGTCCAGGGCTGGGAAGTTTAACTCTCGCACTTTTAGAAGCCGGGCATGAAGTTGTAGCTGTTGAAATTGAGCATCAATTAGCGCAGCAATTACCGGTCACCGTGGCGGCGCATCTTCCGGATTTAGTATCACGCCTGACCGTTATAGAAGCCGATGCACTCTCGGTCACTTCTGTACCAAGCGATGTCACAGCTTTGGTTGCAAATCTTCCCTACAACATTTCGGTTCCAGTGCTTCTGCATTTTCTTGAGCTATTTCCAAATATTGAGCGCATGCTGGTGATGGTGCAAAAAGAAGTAGCCGATCGATTAGCGTCAGGACCAGGAAATCGGGTGTACGGCACTCCAAGTGTGAAAGCGCGATGGTTCGGTGACGTTGAGCTTGTAGGCACCGTTGGGCGTTCAGTGTTTTGGCCCGAACCAAATATCGATTCAGGTCTTGTTCGAGTTGTACGCACAGCACCGCCGGAGTGCAAGGCCCCGCGTGAATACGTCTTTTCGGTTGTGGATGCAGCATTTAGCCAACGCCGAAAGACGTTGCGGGGCGCACTTGCGCAATTTTCTGGCGGGCCAGACCGTTCAGAAGCAGCGTTACGAATTGCTGGCATTGATCCTGGAGCCCGTGGCGAGACTCTCACCGTCGTTGAGTTCGCCAGGTTGGCCGAAGCACTGTTGCAAGCCTGAGTGCGCATCCGCACTCGCTAGGACTTAGCCTTCAGGTATGCCAAAAACCGAGGTCACTGTTCGTGTACCCGGAAAAGTGAACCTGCAACTCTCTGTTGGTCCGCGCCGTGAAGATGGCTTCCACGATCTAGCGACTGTTTTCCATGCAGTGGCGCTCCATGATGATGTGACAGTGGCGGTTGCTCCCATTGGCACAGGCATCTCGCTTATGTGTGAAGGCGAAGGCCAAAGCGATGTTCCACTTGATGCCTCAAATCTTGCGTGGCAGGCAGTGCAGCTTCTTGCTGACTCGGTGGGGATCGCGCCAAACGTTCAGATCCGCATTCACAAGCACATCCCGGTGGCTGGAGGGATGGCTGGCGGAAGCGCCGATGCGGCGGGCGCGCTTCTGGCAGCTGATGCCCTTTGGAAACTGGGCACGCCAAAAAATGTGTTACATGACCTTGCTGCAGCTATCGGTTCCGATGTTCCCTTCGCGCTCCACGGGGGAACTGCGATCGGTAGCGGCAGAGGTGAACGAATCACTCCGGTGCTGGCCCGCGGCACCTTTCACTGGGTGTTTGCTCTGGCATCTGAGGGCCTTTCCACTGCTGCCGTCTATAGCGAATGCGATCGGCTCCGGGAGGGAAGACATGTTCCCGATCCATACATGTCTGACATGCTGATGCAGGCGCTGCGCGCCGGCGACCCGGTATTGCTAGGCAAGTCACTGCATAACGATCTGCAACAGGCTGCTTTTTCGCTGCGACCAATGTTGGCCCGAGTACTTGAGGCGGGCGAAGAAGCGGGTGCGCTTGGTGGCATTGTTTCTGGAAGCGGACCCACATGTGCGTTTCTGGCGCGCGATGCCGAGCATGCGCTAGACGTCGCTGTGCGCCTGACATCCAGCGGCATCGTGCGTTCGGTGAAGCGCTCGTCGGGCCCAGCGCTTGGCGCCAGAATTATCTAGCGCGACTTACTGATCAGCTTTGGCTTTGAATCCATGTGCCCCAAGCCATTCCAAGCCAAGTTGATGACGTTGGCGACAACTTCATCCTTTTTAGGTTTGCGTTCATCGAGCCACCACTGACCAGTCAGGGCAACCATGCCAACAAGCATCTGGGCATACATCGGTGCAAGTTTGGTGTTGATTTTGTGCGCTTTGAATTGAATGGCGAGAAGATCCTGAACGTGAGCAGCGATGTCGCTGATCACACTTGCGAAAGACGGTGAATGTTGGAGACCGATAGAGGTGCTGTCGGATTCACGCATGGTTGGAGCGTCACGAACTAAAATGCGAAACCCATCTGGATCGGCTTCGATGTAATCAAAAAGTGCCATTGCGGCACGTTCTAACAAGATGCGGGCATTCGTTGTGCCGCCATCAGTCACAGTGAGCGCGTTGCTGATTGCAAGCAAAATATCGTTCATCTCACGATCAACGATGACTGCATACAGCCCCTCTTTACCACCGAAGTGCTCATACACCACTGGCTTAGAGACATCAGCCTTAGCCGCGATCTCTTCAACGCTCACTGACTCAAACCCTTTGGCAGCAAAGAGCTTTCGAGAGATTGTGATCAGTTGCTCACGCCGCTCATGGCCGGTCATGCGTGCGCGCTCACGCGGTGCACTTTTGTGTTGCTTATCTATACGAGTGACAGAAGCTTCCACGATTTCCGACGTGGTCATTCTTAGGCAGCCTTCTTGTAGCCGCGAATGCGTGAAGCAAGTGCTGGATCAACAAGCTTGCGTTCAAGGCGCTCTGGCTTGGGCCAGCGCACATCATTTGCCAACTTCAGAACTTCCAGGGTGCGGATAAACATTGCACTGAGATCGACTTGGCCCTTAAGAACACCATGACGAGCTGAGGTTGGTTCTGCGTGATGAAGGCTGTGCCAAGACTCACCAAATGATGGGATGGCAAGCCACCACACGTTGGTGGACTTATCGCGTGACTTAAAAGTGTGCTTGCCCCAGATATGGCAAACCGAGTTAATCGACCAGGTCACGTGGTGAATGAACGCAACACGGAAGAGTCCTGCCCAGAAGAAAGCAGAAAGTGCGCCAGCAAATGACCACGTGATGAGTCCACCAAGAAGGGCTGGGATCAACAAAGAACCAACGACGAGTGCGGGGTAGTACTTGGAAAGCAACTGAAGGTCAGGGTCAGAATCAATATCTGGCGCGTATTGCTGAACTGAAGTTTGCTCGGAGTCAAAGAGCCAGCCGGTATGTGAATGCCAGAAACCCTTGAGCACTGCAAACTTCACATCGCCTTCGAGCCATGGTGAATGCGGGTCGCCGTCAACATCTGAAAACTTGTGGTGCTTGCGGTGATCGGCAACCCACTGGGACACCGAACCTTCAAGTGCGTACGAACCCATCACGGCGAGCATGATCTTGATGCCACGGCCGGCCTTGAATGAACCATGAGTGAAAAAGCGGTGGTAGCCAACGGTAATTCCCAGACCGGTGATAGCCCAAAACAGAATAAAGAGAGCAACGTCAACCCACGAAAGCCAGCCGCCCCAAGCCATCGGGATCGCGGCGAGAACAGCAAAGAATGGGATCGCTACAAAGAAGCCGATGGTGACGCGCATGGACATTGGTTGGAACTGAGTACCAGGTGTGCCCTCAATAGGTAGAGCGTCGTTGGCATCAACATCGGGGGAAACGGACATCAGAACTCCTTTGTGCGGGGCGTAAGTTCGGGGACCTACGGTTGCGTAAGTTACGGTAGCGTAACCAAGTCGGCTTCGCAACGTCAGCCACGCACCTTTATCGTGGTGCGCTCGTGCAATCCCGGGTCGTCTAGCGGCAGGACAGCGGACTTTGAATCCGTCAACGGTGGTTCGATCCCACCCCCGGGAGCTCAACTCAGTGTGTAGAGACACGAGAAGACACCCATGGAGGCCCCTGTGGACCAGCTCGATCGTGTTGTAGAAGTCGATGGCGCTCCTATCCACTACTCAGTTACGGGCCAAGGCGATATCGCTGTTGTGCTGACTCATGGGTTTCGAGCCAACCATGTGTGGTGGGCAGCTGTGGTGCCGTTATTGGAATCCAAATATCGCGTCGTACGGATTGATCTCAGCGGTAGTGGCGATAGCGGTCACCGCGAGAGTTATTCGATCGACATGTGGGGCAAAGAAGTTAACGCTGCTCTTGATGACGCCGAAATCCAAAAGGCGCTACTTGTGGGGCACAGCCTTGGCGGAACCGCTGTCGTGATGGCGGCAACGCAAGTTCCGCAGCGGGCGGTAGGTGTGATCCTGATGGACACCTTCATTCAGGGTGAAGGTCGAATGAGGCCTATTGGCGCCGCGGCTTCGGCCCCAGTGCGCCTGTATGAATCCAAGGAAGACGCGGTCGGCAGATTTCGCCTGATGCCGGCCCAGCCAGGCGCGGATCCGCAGATTTTGGCTCGGATGGCCAATTACGGGGTCAAGGAGGTCGACCAGGGTTGGACGTGGAAGTTCGACCAGGTCGTTGTACCCCAG
>JBIIAA010000112.1:0-5769 GCA_044240165.1 Candidatus Nanopelagicales bacterium | reverse complement strand
CGCGGATTTGCGTCCGTTGCCGGCCGATATTGGATACCGCGGACCAATTGCTTGCGCAGCCGCAGGAATCACATACCGCCAGTTGGATTACTGGGCTCGCACAGAACTAGTAGTCCCCAGTGTTCGTGGAGCCAGTGGCTCTGGCACCCAGCGCCTTTACAGCTTCCGGGATATCTTGGTTTTACGCATCGTCAAGCGCCTGATTGACACTGGCGTGTCATTGCCAAACATTCGGGCAGCAGTTGACCACCTCGCGCTTCGTTCCAGTGAAGACGTGGCTCGCATGACGCTCATGAGCGATGGAGCAACGATCTATGAATGCCGCAGCGCAGATGAAGTTATTGACATCGTTCGTGGCGGTCAAGGGGTCTTTGGCATCGCGATAGACAGCGTGTGGCGTGAGGTTGAAGGCACCCTGGCCAACTTGCCAGGAGAGCGCCCAGATGGAGCATCTGTCATCACCAGTAACGCATCAGATGAACTTGCGGCCCGTCGTGCGCGCCGCGTAGCAGGCTGAAAACCTGCCCCGTTAGACTACGTATTGCTGATTGACCCCACGCGGGAGAGTCTTGCCATCACGGCCAGTGATGCTAGGCGCCGAAGGAGCAAATCTCCCCGACAACCTCTCAGGCAAAAGGACCGCATGGGGAAGGCACCTCTGGAAGGTGGGCTTCGGCCCCACCGACGGTGAAACTGATGCTTAGCATCGGGAAACTCTCAGGTCGCGATTATCGCGGGAGACAGAGGGGGAGACGACACGGTTTGTGTCTTCGACCCTAGGAGAAGTATGTCCGCGCATGAGTTCACATTCGTTGATCGTCACATCGGCCCAGATGACTCTGCCATCGATCACATGCTTAAAGCCGTGGGCTACGAAAGTCTTGATGCGCTGACCACCGCTGTGGTTCCCGAGGTGATCGCGTGGACAGAGGCACTGAACTTGCCACCGGCATTGGACGAAGCAGAAGTGCTCGTAGAACTGCGCGAACTTGCTGCCAAGAACATTCTCCAGACAAGCATGATCGGCTTGGGTTATTACGACACACACACACCAGCAGTAATTCGACGAAATGTTTTGGAGAACCCTTCTTGGTACACGGCTTACACGCCGTACCAGCCAGAAATTAGCCAGGGCCGGCTAGAAGCCCTCTTAAATTTTCAGACGATGATTGAAGATCTGACAGCACTTCCGGTTGCAGGATCTTCCTTGCTCGACGAGCCAACTGCGGCAGCGGAAGCAATGACCCTTTCAGTGCGTCAAGGCCCTAAAGGTGTTTCGAGATTTCTCGTTGACGCAGATACCCATCCGCAGACACTTGCAGTGTTACAAACTCGCGCTGAGCCAATCGGTGTTGAACTCGTTATTGCTGAATTAGATCAAGAGTTTCCTGCCGGCCCATGGTCAGGGGTTCTCGTGAGTTACCCAAGTTCTTCGGGCATCATCAAAAACTTAAAAAACATCATCGACGAAGCTCACGCCCAAGGAGCAATCGCCGTCGTGGCTGCTGACCTTTTGGCACTGACCTTGTTGACGCCCCCTGGTGAGCTTGGCGCCGATGTTGTAGTTGGCAGTGCACAACGCTTTGGTGTGCCTATGGGCTTTGGCGGACCGCACGCTGGATACATGTCAGTGCGTGCTGGTCTTGAGCGATCGTTACCTGGTCGTCTCGTCGGTGTGAGTGTGGATGCCGACGGAAACACTGCCTATCGTCTGGCGTTGCAGACACGCGAACAACATATTCGTCGCGAGAAAGCCACAAGCAATATTTGTACCGCTCAGGTGCTACTCGCAATTATCTCTGCGATGTACGCCAGCTATCACGGTCCAAGTGGGCTGACCGCAATTGCACAGCGGGTCAATCGTTCCGCATTAACTCTGCGCGCTGGGCTGTTGAAACTCGGTGCAAAAACGGGAGATCAGGCTATCTTTGACACTGTTCAGTGGTCAGTAGTTGGTAAAGCACACCAGATTGCGGATGCGGCAGCTAATGCCGGTATTGCGATTCGTGTTGTTGACGCAGACACTGTCTCGGCTTCAACTGATGAAGTGTCAAAAAATGAACATATTGAAGCGCTATGGCGTGCAACTGATGTCGATTCATTGCTGACTTTCGCTGAGGTCGCAGCGACTGTTGATGTAACTCCAACACGGACGTCGCCATTTTTATCGCATCCTGTTTTTACAACGCATCACAATGAAACATCGATGATGCGTTACCTACGAAAGCTTGCCGATCTTGATATCGCCCTAGATCGAGCGATGATTCCGCTTGGCTCATGCACTATGAAACTCAATGCCGCAACCGAGATGGAAAGCATCACTTGGCCCGAGTTTGCCGGCATGCACCCATTCGCCAACATAGAGAATGCGCGCGGGTCAATCGAACTCATTCAAAACCTTGAAGGTTTCCTTGCTGAAGTAACTGGTTATGACGCAGTGAGCGTGCAACCAAATGCCGGTTCGCAGGGTGAATTTGCCGGACTCCTTGCCATTAGGGCCTACCACCTTGCTCGCGGTGATGAGCATCGCGATATCTGTTTGATTCCAAGCAGTGCTCATGGCACGAATGCCGCGAGTGCGGTCATGGCTGGCATGAAGGTTGTTGTGGTGAAATGCGATGAGCAGGGCAACGTCGACGTGGTTGATCTACAAGCAAACATTGCAACGCACGCAGCAAATTTGTCAGCTTTAATGATCACGTACCCTTCTACTCACGGAGTGTTCGAAACAGCGGTCACTGATATCTGCGCGATGGTTCATGACGCAGGCGGACAGGTCTATGTCGATGGTGCAAATCTCAATGCCCTCGTAGGACTTGCTAAGCCCGGAAAGTTTGGTGCAGATGTCTCGCACTTGAACCTGCATAAGACTTTCTGTATTCCACACGGTGGCGGCGGCCCCGGCGTTGGACCGGTAGGCGTTCGCGCACATCTAGCGCCCTATTTGCCATCACATCCATTGCGACCGGAAGCCGGTCCGCTGGGTCGCGGTCACCTAGATGGGGGAGTGGGGCCAGTGAGCGGCGCACCCTGGGGCAGTGCCGGAATTCTTCCGATCCCTTATGCATACATCAGGCTGATGGGAGCCGAAGGTCTAAAGCAAGCAACACAAGTTGCGATTCTCTCGGCGAATTACATCGCGACGAGGCTGAATGCACATTTTCCTGTTCTTTACACAGGTAGCACAGGTTTAGTGGCCCACGAATGCATCCTTGATGTGCGTCCAATTACAGCGGCCTCGGGCGTAACCGTTGATGACATTGCCAAGCGGCTTATGGACTACGGCTTCCATGCTCCAACGATGTCATTCCCGGTCGCCGGCACCTTGATGATTGAGCCCACCGAATCGGAAGATCTCGCAGAGGTAGATCGTTTTATCGACGCCATGATCGCCATAAAACAGGAAATCGATCAGGTGCTGGCTGGGGAGTGGCCAATTGATGACAGCCCACTTCGCAACGCACCTCACACGGCAGATTGCGTCATTGGTGAATGGGATAAGCCATACCCAGCCAGGCTTGGTGCTTACCCAACAGGCAAAGTTTCACCATCAAAGTACTGGCCGCCAGTACGACGTATTGATGGAGCCTTCGGCGATCGCAATCTGGTGTGCAGCTGCCCTAGCCTGGAAGAGTTGACTGTTTAGCGAGGGAAACGCAGCACGCCAGTTGTCGAATATGTTGCGAGCAACTGGCCAGTGACATCGACGATATTGCCCTCGCCGTGAATTCGACCTTGCCCGACATATCGGGTGGTCGATCGCAAGACGATGCCAGCAACGAGGTCTGCGGGTTCTAACAAGGTGATGGTTTGGACCAACACATTGCCAGCCATTCGTCCCGCCGAGGCTTCAGGCATCACATTGAATTCACGCATTGAGGCCATCACCGCAGGTTCCGTTACTAGAGCCAGCAATGCCCGCGTCATAGTCGCAGACGGTTGCTCGTCTAACCAGTAATGCAAACTGGCAACCTCTGCGCCTGAGCCTTGCCAATGGCGGGCCTGTCCTGGCCACATGCCTGGCTGCGTGAGTTCCCATGAAGGCAAATCAACCGGGGGAGCGCCCGGATTTCGATGGTGCAGGAAGTCGTCTTCATCGACGGTCAGCATGATTTCATTGCGTGAGATAACTACGTCACCCTGAAAATAAGTCAAAGTGAGAAAGGCGAAGGACCGACCATTTTGTAGAGTTTCTACCTTGATGCGCGCAGGTTTTCCACTCTCGCCACCATTTGCAAATACCGTCTGAACCGAGATCACTCTCTTTCCGGGGGCCGCCAATTCAGCAACAAGTACCAGCTGAAAGAGTTGGTACGCACCGAAAATACCGCCGTGCGGCGTCGGAGTTGTCGCAACTTCATATTCGCCGTCAACTTGTCGAATATTGGCCAAAATTTCGAGATTCTCAGAACCTGCGGGCATGTTTATTACCTTCACTCGTCATAAATACCTGGGTTGAGAGTCTTGCTATTTACCGCGCGGGTCACCCGGGATCTGAATGTCTGTGAAGCGCATTGGTGCGCCAAACGTATCCGCAGGATCAGCCAGCAGAGTGTGCTCGTCGCGCGCGATGATCTTGATATTCTTCGATGCCAAAAACTTCTCAGCGCGATCAAGGTCAAGTACTTGCCATGCAACCGCATGACACATATCGCCGTTGAGCGCCAAGTCTTGGCCGGCAATTGAATCGACTTCAAGAGGCTTTGCGATTTCAACGATCGTATTTTCACCCACGAGCACGTACACGTTGCGCGTCCCAGTCAGATCAGAGATCGACTCATGCAATTTCTTGCCTTGCAAGGTATTTACAAAAAGATTGACGGCTTTATCAATGTCTTCAACAACCACGGTGGCGTAGGCAAGACGAACGAGGCCCAATGGTTGCTTTTCCCAAGCTAGCTCGTCGAAGTCAGGGGAGTAGCGCGGATCGATCGGGATGATGTGGGGGTAGAACTCGAGCTGAGTGTGTGTATCTCGCGGGTGCGTGAACAGGGATCCGGTTGTGGGACGTTCTGGCAAGGCGACGCCGCCATCGGTGACTACGCGCACACCGAGGTCGGTCATTTGCTGCCAGGCAGCGCCGACATCGTCGAGGTACCAAGCCAGTGAATGCCAATGACGTCCGAAGCGGGCGTAGAAGCGACCCACAGGAAGTTCTTCGGCGCCTTCCATCTTGCTGGCTGCCATCGGCTCAATAATCGCGTCGCCGATAACCACGAGGGAGGCATCGCGCTTCTCAATCTCGGAGAATCCGTGATCCATGATTCCGCGGGTGGGCTGGAAAATTTCGTCGTACCAAGCATCAAGTTCGGCTAGATCATCAGAGATATGAATGATGTGAAAAAGTTTGCCAATTTTGAAGGTCACGATGATTCTCCGATGCGTGTGAAGACGGGCTCTTAGATGGTGAGAGTACCGAGAGTCTGGCTGGCATTGAGGAGAAATAGCCGAATCCGAATTTTCATGCAGGACTGCGAAACCACAGCCCCCTTGTTTGCAAGTGTCATAATGTGCATTATCGGCTGATAAAGATAGTGTCCGATTTCCACCACAATCGCTCGAAGAACTGCCAGACTGCGGGCCTGCCTCTGGAGGAATAATGACAGTTCACACGATTTCACATATTGCGGTTAATGGTTCTAACGCCGATGCCTATGGAGCTTTGTACGCAGATTCCTTAGGGCTCAACCTTGTGCGTCGTGTGCAATCTGAAGTAACCCAAGACGATGAAATCAACCTGGCATATGGCAGTGAAACGATTATTTTCAA
>JBIIAA010000023.1:0-18473 GCA_044240165.1 Candidatus Nanopelagicales bacterium | reverse complement strand
ATCACTTCCGCCAACCTCACGCGCAATTTTCAACACTGATATCACTCGATCAGCAATCGGATCAGCCAGGTGATCGCCAAGTGCCTCAAGTGCTTCACCGAAAGATCCGGCCGCGCGGTAGTTAGCGGCGAATTCGTTAAATGCAGGCCTGAGTGCCAACGGGCCTTTGAACTCAAGTGCAGCCACTGCTTCAGGTAGAGAAAGCCCCGCTCTCACAGCACTTAAGAGCGCGTCCACCGCATCTGGCCATGCCCTTCGCAGGGTTCGTTGATGCAACCGAACTCGGCGTCTTATCAGCAGTACAGGAATACCGCCGCTGGCAAAGAACGCGAGCAGTGCGGCAGTTGGCACAGCGGTAACGAGAAGTGTCAGCACGCCAGTGAAGGTGGCGAGAAAGACACAAGCCGCAATCAGAGTTGGGCCTGTGAGCCGAGGAATTCCTGATTGTTTTGCCAACCGAGTGAAGAATCCAAGGGAGTGATGTGACCGAGTTGGTCCGTGGTCCCCAAACCAACCAAGAACGATAAGCAGCGCTCCAATTCCAAAGCCCAAGCCAAGCAGAGTTCCCACTAGGCAGCCCACCCTTTAGCCGATGCATCGGCTGATCCAAGGAGTTGCGCAAGATCAATGCCCGCCGCCTTGAACCGCTCTGGGTGCGGTGGCCACCCGCCTCCACGCTTGAGTCCCTGGCCTGAATCAACAAAAAGTTCTGCCATTTCAATAATTCCGTTTTCAATGCGACCAGAAAGTGCGAATATTTCACCGATTCGGCGCATCCCACTGTGGTCAGTGGAGATATGGACAACCAAATCAACGCACCCAGCAACGGTTGGCACGACGAAATCTCCCGGAATATTTTGGCCAGCTAAAAGTGGCAACGTGCACAATTTGGTGACTGCTTCCCGCGCACTGTTTGCATGCAGCGTCGCCATTGCCGGCATACCGCTGTTCATCGCGATTAATAGATCAAGAGCTTCACCCTGGCGAACCTCACCGACCACTAGCCGTGTTGGTCGCATTCGCAAGGCTTCACGAATGAGTCGGCGCAAGGCAATTTCTCCAGTGCCTTCCATGCTTGCATCACGCGTTTGCATCGCCACCCAGTCCAAGTGAGTGAGTTGTATTTCAAAGACTTCTTCGCAACTCACGACTCTTTCTTGCGGTGCGACCGAGCCCAAGAGCGCGTTGAGAAGCGTGGTTTTACCCGCTTGAGTTCCGCCCGCGATCACAATATTTAGGCCACTCGTCACCGCTGCCTTCAAAAAATCTGCAGCCTGAGCGGTGAGTGCACCAGTGGGAACGAGATCATCAACCGAGCGCGGGCGCACAACAAACCGACGGATATTGACAGCCCAGTGTTTGCGGGTGATGTCTGGAATCACTACGTGTAGCCGGCTTCCGTCAGGCAACACAGCGTCAACAAACGGACTCGATATATCAAGTCTTCTGCCAGAGACACGAAGCATTCGCTCGATGAGATCTCGGACTTCTCGCTCGTTCAACACCACGTTTGTCAGTTCTGACCGACCTTGTCGGGCGATGAAGACTCGCCCTGGTTCGTTGAGCCAGATTTCTTCAACAGTTGGATCCTCGAAGAACTCCTGCAGCGCCCCAAACCCAGCAAAGACTTGCATCACCTCACGAGCAACGAAAGCAGGATCGCCTTCTTGTGATGTTGCCCCCTGCATGATCCATGCATCCATTGCGCATTGCTCAACGACCGCACGAAAGCGTTCAGGTTGCGCGAGTGGATCTAGTCCATCGTTTCGAATCGCTGCGCGTACCTGCTGTTCAACGAGTTCGCGTACGCGCTCTACAACTGCCACCGATTCCCCTTTGTTGAATTGCTTCAACGCTAGGTCGGTGATTGATCTTTAGGAACCCTAAGAATTTTCCCTGTGCATAACTATCAGGTTGGGGATAACTGATTTAGTGAAACCGCTTCATCCATGCATCGGCCACAACGTCTGGATGCTCCATTTGTGAGACATGCGCAGAATCTGGCAACACAATGACTTGCGCGTTCTTGAAATGTTTCGTGCTCTTGTGAGCAGCACGAGGATCGACGAGCGGATCTTTCATGCCGTAGATCAATAACGTTTGAACCTGCACTAATTCAGCTAACTTCCACGGACGATGACGCCCCCGGTCAAAGTAAGAACCAAGCAGTCCGCGAAGTGACTGAAGAAAAGCATCATCGACATACGTGAAATCGTTACGCAGTTCAGCTTCCGCAACAGATTCTTCGAATCGCTGCTCAGCGACGCGAGCTGGGTTTGCGAAGCATGTATCTATGGTTGATTGCACGCGCACGACTGGAGGCAAGGTGTTGTATTTCTTCACGATTGCTTCACCAAGACCAGGGATCGCCATGATCGGCAACGTGATGTTGGCCTTGTTTGGACTGATGTCAGGAAGGGCAGGTGAGATCAAGGTGAGTGTGCGAACAAGATCAGGACGACGAGCCGCAACTTGTAGCGCTACTGCTCCGCCCATGGAGTTTCCGAATAGGTGAACCGGCTTACCTTCAAGTTGCTGTTCAATGAAGTCAACAGCGGCCCGGGCGTGACCCAAAGGCGTGTAGTTGCCATCGCGGGGCGGTGGTGACATGCCAAATCCTGGAAGGTCTAGGGCCCACAACGAAAGCTCTGGAAGCAGACGACCCATCAGATCTGTCCAATTCAAAGATGAGCCGCCTAGGCCATGCAGCATGAGGGCAGGTTCAGCATCCGGATTGGCGGATTGAGCGTGGCGGAAGGTCAGCGTTCGCGCAGGGAAGAAAACTTCATCGCGCGGCCAAGGCTTAATTAGTACTGACACCCCTCAAGGGTACATATATTTAAGACACTGACACGATGTGCTTCTAGTAACGAGCAAGGGAATGAACATGGAAATCAAGATTGGCGTCCAGTACTCACCACGTGAGATCTCCCTTGAGAGCGAAGATAAGCCTGCCGATATCACCGCAGCCGTCGATGCAGCGATCGCCAAGGGCACCATCTTGAAGCTCACTGATGACCGCGGCCGCACCGTGATCATCCCTGGCGACAAGATCACCTACGTGGAGCTTGGCCCGGCTTCCTCACGCAAGGTCGGTTTCGGTCACTAATTCGGATTGACCGCTCGAAATTACTTCAGTAACCCCAGCCGACTAGACTCGGCAGTCACCGTGGTTGGTACGGGCATTCCACCTTCCGCCCCACGAGCAGACACTGGGGAGTCACCCTGAGCACTTCATCCACCGTTGACCCAACGAGCGCACCTACCTTCGCTGAACTGGGCACCGATCCAAAGATCGTTGCTGCCCTCCTCGAAGATGGCATTGAGCGCGCATTCCCAATTCAGGAAATGTGCCTATCGATGGCTCTCGAAGGTCGCGACATCATCGGCCAAGCCAAGACCGGCACCGGCAAGACTCTGGGCTTTGGCATTCCACTTCTCCAGCGCATTGACCTCGAAGGTGATCGCGATAAGCCACAGGCCATCGTGATTTGCCCAACTCGTGAGCTTGGCTTGCAGGTTGCAACTGACCTCGAGCGCGCTGGCCGCCTTCGTGGCGTCAAGGTTCTGGCTGTCTACGGCGGCCGCGCTTATGAGCCACAGATCGAAGCCCTGAAGAACGGCGTCGACGTGGTTGTCGGGACGCCAGGTCGCATCATCGACTTGTCCAACCGTCGCGATCTTGATCTCAGCGGCATTCGCACACTCGTTCTTGACGAAGCTGACGAAATGCTCGACATGGGTTTCTTGCCTGACGTTGAGCGCATCGTTTCGGCAGTTCCTGCCAAGCGTCAGACCATGTTGTTCTCCGCAACGATGCCCGGTCAGATCGTGAACTTGGCTCGTCGCTACATGACGACGCCCACACATATTCGTGCAAGTGAGCCAGGCAGCGACAGTGAAACTGTTGACGCAATTGAGCAGCATGTATGGCGAGCACATCCACTCGACAAGATTGAAGTGGTTGCTCGTGTATTGCAGGCTGAAAGTCGCCAACTTGCGATGATCTTCACCCGCACCAAGCGCAAGGCTCAGAAGATTGCGGACGATCTCACCGAGCGTGGTTTCGCAGTCGGTTCTGTTCATGGTGACCTCGGCCAAGGCGCTCGCGAACAGGCACTTCGCGCCTTCCGTAACGGCAAGGTCGACATTTTGGTGTGTACCGACGTTGCAGCTCGCGGCATTGACGTCGATAACGTCACTCACGTCATTAACTACGAATGCCCTGATGACGAAAAGACTTACGTGCACCGCATTGGCCGCACAGGCCGTGCGGGTAACTCCGGCGTTGCTGTGACTCTTGTTGACTGGGAAGACATTGCTCGCTGGCAAATGATCGATCGCGCTTTGAAACTTCCTTTCAAGGATCCGATTGAAACGTATTCAACGAGCGATCACCTCTACACCGGTTTGCAGATCCCAGCTGGCACCACTGGTCGCTTGCCAAAGGCTGGCCAAACTCGTGAAGGCTTAACTGCTGAAAACCTTGAAGATCTTGGTGAAACTGGCAAGAAGAAGCCAGAAGGCCGTAACGATAGGGATCACGGCAAGCCTCGCGGAGACAAGTCACGCAATGATCGCGCGCGTAACGATCGTCCTCGCGGAGACAAGTCACATACAGACAAGCCACGCGCCGAGAAGTCACATACAGATAAGCCACGCGCCGAGAAGTCCGAAGCTACAAAGCTAAAGAGTGAAGCGCCAAAGGGCGACGAGGCTGCGATGAAGACGGAAAAAGCTCGGGAACGCCGCCGTACGCGTAGTGGTAAACCAGCAGTGCCTATCGCTGAGTAGTTACAACGCAATTATTGCTTGCGCAAGCGCGCGATAGTTGCGTGCACCTACGCTTTTTGGCGCGGTCGAAAGCACGGTGCGACCCGCCGCAGGTGCTTCAGCAAATCTGATCGACCTATGGATCGCGGGCAAGACATCGACACCATAAGTGGCTGGCAGATCAGCAAGTACCGCGCGAGCATGGGTGGTGCGTCCGTCGTATTGCGTAGGAATGATTCCAGCCACTTTGAGTTCCGGATTTGCGAACTTACGCACATCAGCAACAGTCTGAAGTAACTGACCTACGCCGCGATGCGACAAGGTTTCACATTGCAATGGAATTGCAACAGAGTTCGCAGCGATGAGCGCACCAACCGTGACGATGCCAAGTGAAGGCGCGCAATCTAAAAGAATCCAGTCATAACTGCTTTGCAAAGGTTCCAGTGCATTACGCACAGTGAACTCACGGCCCTTTGTCGTGGCGAGTGCGGCATCAGCATCAGCCAACCGAATGGTTGCTGGTAGCAGGTCTATGTTTTCTGCAGTCGTAATAATCGCAGTCGTCGAAGCCACACCGTTAATTAAGATCTCGCGGGTGCAGATCTGCACATCTTCTGGGTCAATTCCCAAACTGAAGGTCGCACACGCTTGCGCGTCCAGATCCACCACAAGTACGCGATATCCCAGCTCGACCAGGGCTGCACCGACTGACACGACCGTCGTGGTCTTGCCCACCCCACCTTTCTGGTTTGCGAAAGCAAGAACTTGGGCCATTCCTGCATTGTGCCTGATTAGCGCCTACCCTTAGTGACCATGCGGTTCGCATATTCACTTCAAGGCAGCGTGGATGAGCTTCAAGCTCTGCGTTCCAGCGTGGAATCTTGGGCTGCACCAATTCCGGATTCTGCCGACGAGCTCTTGATCGTCGTGAGCGAACTGGCCGCCAACGCGATCACCCACGGGCAAGCCCCCGCCCAGGTTGTGATTCGCCGCACGGGTGGACACGTACGAATGAGCGTGCGGCAACACCTTCGGACACCGACGACCTTTCCTCTGATGTCAGACCAAGCCCATGGACGCCAAGGACTGAGGCTGGTTGACCGACTCAGCACTTCGTGGGGCTGGGGCTCAACAGCCAACACCCTCACGGTGTGGGCTGAACTCCAGTAGTTCCCCATGCCACGAGACACCTGGCACGCTCTTGAGGTTTACGGCGGTAACCTTTCACAATGACCACAAGCGCCTCACGGGTATTCCTTGCCCGCCTTGCAGGAGTGCGCGTCTTTGATCCCAATGGTGAACAGCTTGGCAAAGTCCGCGACAGCATCATCGTGCTGCGTAGCTCCAACCCCCGCCTGACCGGCCTTGTGGTGGAAGTTCAGCCTCGTCGAAGAATTTTCGTGCCCATGTCCAAAGTCACCTCGATTGACGCGAACCAAATCATTGTGACGGGTGTCGTGAACTTGCGTCGCTTTGCTAAGCGACCAAACGAAACACTCTTGACCGCGGAACTGTTGGATCGCACTGTTGATCTTCTGGACACAGGCGAACGGGTTTCTGTTATTGATGTCGGCGTCGAGCGCGATCGCTCCCAAGACTGGATCGTCACCCAACTCTTTATCCAAAAGGGTACCGGTGGATTTCGACGTCGCGGCGAGCGATTCGTTGTTGACTGGGATGAAGTACACGGGCTTACGCTGCCAAGCACCGCTGATCAAGATGCAACCTCGATGATCGAATCGATTGACAAACTTCGCCCAGCAGACATCGCTGCATTGATCCAAGAACTCCCGATCAAACGTCAGATGGAAATTGCCCGCCAGCTCAACGACGATCGTCTCGCCGATGTGCTCGAGGAACTCCCCGAAGATGACCGCGTTGAAATCGTGCAGTTGCTTGAAGTAGAACGCGCCGCTGACGTCTTGGAAGAGATGGATCCTGACGACGCTGCCGACCTCCTCTCTGAACTTCCACCAGAGCGGGCTGCTGACCTGCTTCAGCGCATGGAACCTGAAGAAGCTGAAGAGATCCGTCGTTTGCTCTCCTATGACGACTTCAGCGCTGGCGGCATGATGACAACTGAGCCGGTAGTGATGTCAACGGATGCAACGGTTGCTGACGCACTGGCTCGCATCCGTAATCCCGACCTCTCCCCGGCTTTAGCCTCGCAGGTCTACGTGACACGAAGCCCGACTGAGACTCCAACAGGTAGATACCTGGGCACCTGCCATTTCCAACGGCTCCTACGTGAGTCACCATCGACCTTGGTGTCAGCTCTGGTTGATTCCGATTTAGTTCCCGTGCTTCCAGATGCACCGCTGAGCCAGGTCACGCGAACCTTCGCCGCCTACAACCTTGCGGCGCTTCCCGTGGTTGACGAGCATGGTCACCTTCTTGGTGCGGTGACTGTTGACGACGTCATCGACCACATGCTTCCTGAAGACTGGCGCGAGAACGATGGGGATGAACGTGGTTAGCCGGCCAACCCGTCGCGCAACGCGGCTGGATCAACCATACGAACGCAGTCGTTCAGTGCGTGACAATTACGACCCAGAACGGTTCGGCAGAATTTCTGAAAAAGTTGCTCGCTACATCGGTTCGTGGGCATTCATCGCTTGGATGACGGCAGCGATCGCTACTTGGATCCTGATCAACACTGTTGGTCCAAGCGCTTGGCGGATCGATGTTTTCCCGTTCATCTTCTTGACGTTGATGCTTTCGCTTCAGGCTTCATATGCTGCTCCCCTTATTTTGTTGGCTCAAAACCGTCAATCTGACCGAGACCGAGTGCAATACCAAGAAGATCGGCTTCGCACCGAGCGCCTCTTGGCCGATAGCGACTATCTCGCCCGAGAAATTGCCTCGTTGCGCCTGGCTTTAGGGGAAATTGCTACTCGCGATTACATCCGCGGCGAACTTCGGGACATGGTTGCCGATCTCCGTGAGCAAATTGAAGCCCTAAAAGTCGAGTCAGAGCCAGACGAGCGGGACCACACGAACGAGCGCTAGTTAGGTTCGCCTAACATCGGGGGTATGCAACCCAATCTTGAAGCTCTCAACGCTGCCCTCGCAACGGTAAACGACCCTGAGATCCATCGGCCGATAACTGAACTTGGCATGCTGAAGTCAGTGGAAGCTGACGACAAGGGCGTCGTCAAGGTTGGGGTCTATCTGACCGTCTCAGGTTGCCCAATGCGCGACACCATTACCGATCGCGTGACGGCCGCTGTGATGACTGTTGCTGGAGTCACCAAGGTTGAAGTTGAACTTGATGTGATGAGCGATGAGCAGCGCGCGGCGATGAAAAAGACTTTGCGCGGGGACGAGAAGGAAAATCCATTCAACAGGCCGGGAAGCACTACTCGCATTTACGCGATTGCATCCGGTAAGGGTGGAGTCGGTAAGTCATCGGTCACAGCCAACCTTGCGGCAGCTATGGCCGACATGGGCCTTCGCGTTGGACTCATCGATGCAGATATCTACGGCCACTCCATCCCCCGCATGCTCGACGCATTGGATGCGCCAACCATGGTCGAAGGCATGATCATGCCGCCAACTGGTTATGGCGTGAGCGTGATTTCCATGTTGGCTTTTAAGCCCGGTGGCGTCACTCAGCCCGTTGCCTTCCGCGGACCAATGCTGCACCGCGCCCTTGAGCAATTCATTACCGATGTGTGGTGGGGCGACCTAGACGTGCTGCTTCTTGACCTGCCACCTGGCACGGGAGACATTGCGATCTCGGCAGCACAACTGCTTCCCACCGCTGAGCTTGTCATCGTCACAACGCCACAGATGGCTGCAGCCGATGTTGCGGTACGCGCCGGAACTCTGGCAGAGCAGACGCATCAAAAAGTTGCTGGTGTCATTGAAAATATGAGTAGTTTTCCGTGCCCACATTGCGGCGAACCGATGGACCTCTTCGGCACTGGTGGCGGCAAGCTAGTCGCCGATCAGATTGCCAAAGTTCTTGGTACGGAAACACCGCTACTTGGACAGATTCCGTTTGACGTTGCCCTGCGCGAGGGTGGCGACGACGGCCGTCCACTTGTTATCAGCAATCCAGATGCACCAGCATCAATTGCACTTCGTGAAATTGCGGAGCGGCTCGGTAAGCGTCCCCGTGGATTAGCCGGGCTCTCGCTTGGCATCACGCCGGCTGGTCGCTAACTACGTAGCGTCAGGGTCGAACTTCGGTGCATTGATTGCTGGTTGTGCCGAGGCCTGTGTCGGTTCATCTTTGAGAAGGCTCGAAACGATGTTCTTTGGATGAAAATCAGAGAAACCTCTGACGGTATCCATCGCCTCAGTGATGTCTAACCCAGCTGAATCGGCAAGCTCTTGCTTGGCTCCGGCAGCCATCGTGCGAAGTTGCTTCAGCATTCGCGCACCATCCGCCGCTGCCTTCGGCAACTTATCTGGCCCAAAAATCAGCAAGCCAATCGCCGCTAGAGCGAAGATCTCGCCGATACCAATGTCAAACACACCCGTAACCCTACGCCCGGCTATGGCTTGGCGGAAGACGAGCCCAGCGTGATTGTGGCCGTATTCGTCGAACCCTGACGTTTGTAGGTCACCTTGACCTGATCATCAGGCGCGTTCTCTCGAATTGCCACGACCAGTTCCGTCGCATCGTCAATGACTCGGCCATCAATCTTGGTGATGACGTCTTGAAGTTTGAGCCCAGCCGTATCAGCCGGGCCACCCTCGGTGATCTTGATTATCTTTGCGCCAGGACCCGCGTAATTCGTATCAAGCGAGACGCCAATGATTGGAGTCTGCGATGTTCCGGTTGCAATGATCTCTTCCGCAATGCGCTTAGCTGAATTCACTGGAATCGCGAAACCAAGACCAATGCTCCCCGCCTCGCTGCCATTAACCATCGTGGCAATAGCTGAGTTAATGCCGATCACCTGACCTGATGCGTTCAGCAACGGGCCGCCCGAGTTACCTGGGTTGATCGCAGCATCTGTCTGAATAGCATCAATAAAGGATGCTGTTGCGGTCTCGCCCGTTGTTACCGGTCGATTCAACGCACTAATAATTCCTGATGTCACTGTTCCAGCAAGACCTAACGGCGCACCAATAGCGATCGCAGGATCACCAACGCGCAGCACATCTGAGTTGCCAAGAGTCGCTGCTGGAAGGTTCGTTTTATTCACGCGTACAACAGCTAAGTCATAGGCCGGATTTGTGCCAACGACTTCACCTTTGAGCCTGGTTCCGTCAGTGAGGATTACGCTCAAGTTGCCACTATTTTTGATCAGATCAACAACATGATTATTCGTCAAGATGTAACCGTCTGAACGAAATACAAAGCCAGAACCACTACCTTCTTGGGTTTTACCTTCAGCAAGAATTGATACGACGGTAGGCAGGACCTCATTCACGATCCCCGCGATTGAATCCGCGGGCGCAGGTGCAAGTTGAGTGGGAGAAAGGTTTGTCGATGTCGGCTGTGGCGAATCCTGGTTTTGGATTGCTGCTGTTGAGCTGGAATCCGCTTCCCGCTTTCCAAGTAGATAGCCACCAAAGCCCGCGATGTTGCCCACGACGAGCGCTGTCACCACAGCGATGAGGACTGTTGCGGTGATTCCTGGGCCTCGTCGTTTAGTCACGATCGGCACGAAGGTGGGCTCCTGTCCCGCAGTCCTGATCGCGTTCTCTGGATCAAACTGGCTGGTCATGAAGCTCCTTAACGATGGTGGTCAGGCTTATTTGAGACTAGACCCATTAGGGTAAAGACAATTCTCACACCTGTGGAGGTGCGTCATTACTTCATCCCCTTTGCCTTCGAAGGCCTCATGGAACTACGCCGACGAATGGCTCGACGAGTCCGAGCAGATTCGCGCTGCCCGAGATAAAGCCAAAGAACTTGGTTGTACTCCGGTTGCGCCGTCAACTGCTCACACCCTTCGCGTTCTGGCTCGAGCTTTAAACGCAGAAGCCGTCGTTGAAGTGGGCACCGGTGCGGGCGTTTCCGGTGCAGCTCTGCTGTCTGGCATGTCTAGCGATGGCGTGTTGACCTCAATCGACAATGAGGCCGAATTACAGCGTCTGGCCCGTGAGACGCTGACCAGTCTGGGATTCGATCACATTCGTGCCCGTTTGATCACTGGCCGTGCGCTCGATGTGCTTCCACGCCTCACTGAAGGTGCCTACGACCTCGTATTCATCTATGGGGATAGAACTGAGTACCCCGCAGCGCTCACGCTGGCCAAGCGCCTGCTTCGCACTGGTGGCATGGTCGCTTTCGATAACTTGCTCACTGATGGCAGCGTTGCTGATCCAGCAAGCCGAAATCCAGAATCTGTTGCACTACGCGACGTTGCGCATGCGCTACGTGATGACGATCACTGGGTGCCTGCGCTGCTCACAGTGGGTGCTGGACTTTTAGTTGCCATCAAAGTTGACAACTAATCATTAGCTGAATCACACAAAATTCGAAGTAGTACTGAGTTGGGCTTGGGTTGTTTCACTGACCCAGGCCCAATTTTTTTATCAAGTAATTTCTGCCACACAATGCGTCTAGACAAAAGAAAAAGGGCTGAGGGAAAACCCTCAGCCCTTTTTAACGTTTTCTAGGCAAAGACACCGAGCAGCGCCTCACCAAGGTTCTTTGCTTCTTCAGCGTTGAGCTCAACTACAAGCCGGCCGCCGCCTTCAAGCGGTACGCGCATTACGTAACTGCGCCCTTCCTTGGTGCACTCGAGCGGGCCATCACCCGTTCGTGGCTTCATCGCGGCCATCGCGTCCCCTTTCGTCTTGGGACCTATTATTCCGGATCCTCAAGTGTCCGCGACCACAGGGCAGGGTTTTAGGGTTTTTGACCGCTCTGCTGCTCGATATATCGGCCAAGTTGCTTCAACGAGTGGTTCACCCCAGCGATGAAGGCCGGCCGAACCAGCGGCCAGCCCAGACGCCCTAGGGCTCCCAGCGGCAGATCGAGGTCCTCGCTCCACAAGAAGCGAGATTGGCCGCCAGCTAGCGCCACTACCTCCATGACACCCGTGCCCTTGACCACACGTCCCGTATGAAGCACATCAACGCGGTAGGGCGCTTCCCAAGCAGTGATGGTCATGGTGTCCAGGAAGCCGACCTTGAAACCTAGGTGCAGCCCGGTGAAAGCACTGAGTTCAGACCCAACCGATCGGCCATCACCCTTGGTGACTTCCACAGTTGTACCCACCATCCATTCACCTTGGGCTGCCCAATCGGTAAACGCTGCGAAGACCTGCTCAATTGAGGCATTGATATCCACACTCGTACGAACTTCAGTCATGTCACTGCAACTTTCCACGTAGTTGTTCATTGTCGGCTCGCAAAGCATCGATCACTTGATCGACTTCATCCATGCGATAGCCACGGAACACCACATCGAATTGAGGGTGTTGAGAATCAACCTCGGGACGCAACTCTGGCCCGGCGTCAGGCAAACCACCTTGTCGGCCAACAACAAGAATCATGGCGATCCCGATCACTGCAATCACGATAAAGATGACTGTCATTGAGATATCACACCACGAGCGACCACCCCGAAGTTACTCGCCCACCCAAACATGTCAGGCTATTGCCATGCCAACAGCCGGGCCGCTCATTCTTGGGAACCAAGAATTTGGAATCAACGACCGAGCCATCATGGCAATCGTCAATCGCACTCAGGATTCTTTTTTTAAGGGTGGATCTACTTTTAACGATGAAGACGCGATGGCTGCCGTCATCACAGCTGTCGAAGCCGGTGCCCATGTCATCGATATTGGCGGCGTGAAAGCAGGGCCTGGCGCAGAAATTGATCCGCAAGAAGAGATTAAGCGAACCGCTGCCTTTGTTGCCCAAGTGCGCTCAGCCTTTCCGACCATCGTAATTAGCGTGGATACCTGGCGAGCTGAAGTTGGTCGGGCCGCATGCAAAGAAGGCGCTGACCTACTCAATGACGCTTGGGGTGGTGTCGATCCTGAACTCGCAGAAGTCGCTGCAGAATTCAATGTCGGCTTGGTCTGCACACACGCAGGTGGCCAAGAACCTCGTACCCGTCCCCACCGAGTGCAATATGACGATGTCATGGCGGCGATCATCGACTACACCGTTGGTTTAGCGGAACGAGCGGTGAGTCTGGGGGTTGCGCCTGATCACATCATCATCGACCCAGGCCATGACTTCGGAAAGAACACTTCGCACTCCCTTGCCGCGACGCGCAGACTTGCTGAGATGGTCGATACCGGCTGGCCTGTGCTCGTGTCTTTGTCTCGCAAAGATTTTGTCGGTGAAGCTCTAGGCCTCACCGATCCCAATGAACGACTTGTCGGAACTCTTGCAGCAACATCAATCTCTTCATTGCTTGGCGCTCGCATGTATCGCGTTCATGATGTGAGCGCAACAAAACAAACACTTGATATGGAACGAGCTATCGCTGGAACCATTCGCCCTCGCATGGCAAGACGCGCGCTCGCTTAATTCAGCACTTGCAGAACCGACAAGAATCAATTCGCTCTAGTAGTGCCAATTTCCTTTACCCTGCGTTAACGCATATCCGACATGACTCCAACATCTCTTTGTTCTCCTTGTACCAGAGCAGCGAATCCCCGTTGCGCAATATCTAAGGAGAACCATGACGCTTAATAAGAAGTTCACTCGGATTGCCACGGGCATCACTGCTGGAACGCTTCTCACCGTTGGTGCAGCAAGTTTCGCAATGTCGGCACAAGCAGCACCACGAGCGGACCAGAACCCGACACCGAGTTCCACTCAGAGTGCCCCTGCTCATGCAGACAAAGGAATGAGTAAAGGAATGAGTAAAGGAACGGGTCAAGGAACGGGTGCGGGTCATGCAGCCGGTGGACCTAGCTCAAAGCACGCGCAAGGTGGCCCAAACATGAAAGACCAAGCAGAGCACGGTGTTTCCGTTCATAGTGAGTCTGTTGTAAAAAATGCAGATGGCACATTCACCACTCATGTTGACGTCAACGGCACGGCAACTGCTGTGAGCGCGAGTTCAATCTCAGTCAAGGCTGCCGATGGATTCACTGCAACTTTTGTGATCAACAGCGCCACCAACGTGCGCACCTCTGCAACGGGCACAGCGGTAACCGATATCAAGGTTGGTGACGCGGTGCATGTTGATGGTGCAAAGAGCGGAACAACGTTAACCGCCGAAAAGGTTCACGCAGGAATGCCAGGTGGCCCAAAGGCATAACCCATTCCCAAATGAGTAAGTAAAACGAGAAAGGCCTCGTTGTTCACCACAAGTGAATAGCCGGGCCTTTCACGTTTTAAAGATTGATTGCAGCGAAGGCTTCGTCAACTGTCGTTACCCACACCAGTTGCTCAAGAGCATGATCGCGAACAAAGCCAACAGCTTGCCAATGCTCAACCTGTTTGCGCAACAAGTCGAAGTCGCCCCAGGGATCAAGCACCACAACAGGTTTTTCGTGCATTCTTAAATGTCGAGATGTCCACACTTCCATTAATTCTTCGAGCGTTCCGATACCCCCGGGTAAACACAAGAACGCATCCGACCGGTCATCCATGATCCCTTTTCGTTCACGCATATCGGCGGTCACAATGAGTTCAGCAGCATCGTGGTCTGCAACTTCGTATTCAATGAGGCCTTGCGGGATCACCCCGATGGTGGTGGCTCCACCTGCCCTCGCTGCCCGAGCAACTGAACCCATCATTGATTGGGTTCCACCACCTGAAACCAAGCCCCAGCCACGTGCGGCAATTCCTTGACCCACCTGCGCAGCGAGCTCGATATAGCGCTCAGGGATATTTGGGCTGGAGGCGCAATACACGCAGAGAAAAGGCACGAGCGCAGCCTAGGGGGCACTTGGATTTGCTCTACACCAGAGTTAGTTGTACATTCAACCAAGTAATTGAACATTCAACTTCTGAAAGGGCATCATGGCTGACCTCAGCGCAACAACCGGCACCTGGGCAATTGACCCAACCCACACCACCATCGGATTCTCGGCTCGCCATGCAATGGTCGCCAAGGTTCGCGGTAGTTTCACCGACTTTGCCGGCACCTTCACCCTTGATGGCGCGAACCCTGCCGCTTCAAGCGCTGAGCTCGTTATCCAGACCACGAGCATCGATACAGGCAATGCAGACCGCGATGGTCACCTCAAGAGCGCTGAGTTCCTCAACGTCGAAGCAAACCCAACGTTGTCCTTCACCTCAACTTCAGTCAAGATCAAGAACGACACCACCTTCATCGTCGCTGGAAACTTGACCCTAGGCACCATCACAAAGAGCGAAGACGTCACCTTTGAACTCGTTGGTACGAGTCAAGATCCATGGGGCGGCATTCGTATCGGCTTCGAAGGTGAAGCTGAAATCAGTCGCAAGGATTTCGGGTTGGTTTGGAACGCAGCACTTGAAACCGGTGGCGTACTCGTTGGCGATTCAGTCAAGATCACGCTCGACATTGAAGCAGTCAAGCAGTAATTACACCTACGTCGTAAGCCACGCGAGTAAACGCTCGTGGCAACTGCGCACTTGCGCAACCGACACCCACTCATCTATTTGATGAGCGATGCTTGGATCCCCCGGCCCAAAGTTCAGGGCCGGGGTTCCAAGAGCAGTAAAACGCGCAACATCGGTCCAGCCAAACTTCGGTTGTGGTTCAACCCCAATAGCTGCAACGAATGCTGCAGCAGCTGGCTGATCAAGCCCCGGCCTAGCCGCATCGGCTTCATCAATAAAGACGACAGTAAATCCTTCGAATACTTCTTCTACATGTGTCTTGGCCTGCACGAGGGAACGATCTGGTGCAAAGCGAAAATTCACTGTCACCACACACTCGTCAGGAATAACGTTTCCCGCGATACCGCCTTTAATGCCAACGGCACTGAGACCTTCTCGATAGGTCAAGCCATCCACCACTGGATTGCGCGGCACATAATTTTCAAGACGATTTAATACTTCGCCCGCCGCATGTATGGCGTTAACACCCATCCACGAGCGCGCACTATGCGCACGCACACCAGTCAGATGAATCTCTGCTCGAAGCGTTCCTTGACAACCTGCTTCGATGCCGGCATTCGAAGGCTCCATCAAAATAGCCAAGGTGGTATCCAACAATTCAGGTTCACGATCAACGATGTGTTGCAGGCCGTTGAACTGCGAAGCCACTTCTTCACATTCATAAAAAACATAGGTCACATCACGCACGGGATCCGTGACGGTTGCAGCAAGTGACAAAGCGATTGCTAAGCCACCTTTCATATCGCAAGCACCCAGTCCGTAGAGGCGATCGCCGTCAAGACGATGTGGAAGGTTGCCTGCACCTGGAACCGTGTCCAGATGCCCCCCGATAAGCACTCGTTCACCCTTGCCCGCTGTAGTACGCGCCACCAGCGTGTTGCCATGGCGAACCAGTTTTAAGTGGCTACAGCCTTCTAGGGCCTTTTCCACGAGGTCAGCGAGGTGACCTTCGTGGTGGGACTCTGATGGCACGTCAATTACGGCAGCCGCCAGCAGAGCGACATCTATTGATAGATCTAGGTCAGGCACATGACTACGGTAGTCGTCATGTCATCCACTCCTGTTGATCTGTCCTTGGTATCTGGCCCTGCGTCGGCAATTGGCCTCGCCACATTTGCCGGCGACACCCTTTTGGATGCCTGGTATCCCTCGCCATCCTTGGGTCAGACCCCAACTGATGTGAGTGGCTTAAGCAATGCCATCGACAGCGATGCCATCCGAGGTGTCCGGGTTGAAACGATCCTTACTACGGTCGCCGACCTTGCCGCTGCCCCAGCAGACGCTGCTGATGCCTACCTTCGCCTGCATCTGCTCTCGCACCGATTGGTCCGCCCCCGCACCATCAACCTCGATGGGATCTTTGGCTTGCTCGCAAACGTGGCCTGGACCAATCTGGGGCCCGTACCCATTGATCAAATCAACGATGCTCGACTTCGCGCTCGCAGCAAGGGTCTACACCTCACCGTCGTGAGTGTGGACAAGTTCCCTCGCATGGTTGATTACGTCGTCCCCAGCGGCGTGCGCATCGCTGATGCTGACCGGGTCCGCCTTGGAGCCCACGTCGCTAGCGGCACCACAGTCATGCATGAAGGCTTTATTAACTTCAATGCCGGAACACTTGGCACCTCGATGGTTGAAGGCCGCATTTCGGCCGGAGTGGTCGTTGGAGACGGTTCAGATATTGGTGGCGGTGCCTCGATCATGGGAACGCTGTCTGGTGGTGGCAAGGAAGTGGTCTCCATCGGAGCCGGAACGCTCATCGGCGCTAATGCTGGCGTCGGGCTGAGCTTGGGAGATAACTGCATCGTCGAAGCCGGTCTGTATGTGACTGCCGGATCCAAGGTCACGATGCCAGATGGTTCGATCGCTAAGGCCAAAGAAGTGTCCGGTCACGATAATTTGCTCTTCCGCCGCAACTCACAAACCGGTGCCATCGAAGTCGTCTCTCGAACCGGTTCCTGGGGTGGCTTGAACTCAGCACTACATGCCAACGACTAATTTTTTTGCAACAAAGGTTAAAGGCCCGATCCCATCAGGGATCGGGCCTTTAACGTTAAAACCTCAAGCGGGTTAGCGATCACCCATCGGAACGTACTCGCGTAGCGTCTCGCCGATGTACACCTGACGAGGGCGGCCAATCTTCTTGTTTGCATCCTCGGCCATTTCGCGCCACTGCGCAGCCCAACCTGGCATGCGACCAAGTGCAAACAAGACCGTGAACATGTCGGTTGAGAAGCCCATCGCCTTGTAAACGATGCCGGTGTAGAAGTCGACATTTGGGTAGAGCTTGCGTGAAACAAAGAAGTCATCACTCAATGCGGTCTCTTCGAGAGTGCGCGCAATGTTCAGCAGTGGATCCTGTACGCCAAGCTCGTCGAGCACGCTGTCGACGTGACCCTTAACGATTGCAGCGCGAGGGTCGTAGCTCTTGTAGACGCGGTGGCCAAAGCCCATGAGCTTTACGCCATCTTCGCGAGCCTTGACCTTGCGCACGAATTCAGAAACGTCGCCGCCTGCATCAGAGATCTCTTTAAGCATTTCCATCACTGCTTGGTTTGCTCCACCGTGAAGTGGGCCAAACAACGCTTGGATGCCAGCAGAAACAGAGCCGTACAGGCTCGCGTCAGCTGAACCGACCATGCGCACAGTGGACGTTGAGCAGTTCTGCTCATGATCTGCATGCAGAAGCAACAAAGTATCAACGGCGCTAGCGACAGCTGGGTTGAGAACGAATTCCTCGCCAGCCTTGCCAAAAGTCATCCGCAAGAAGTTTGCGACGTAACCAAGGGAAGGGTCTGGATCAACAAAGGCTTCGCCCCGCGTGTGCTTGTAGGCATAAGCAGCAAGCGTTGGCAGTGCGCCAAGCAAACGCATCGTTGATAGCTCAACACTGGCCTTGTCGGCTGGATCGAGCTCATCTTGGTAGTAAGTCGAAAGAGCAGACACCGCGGCCGAAAGCATTGGCATTGGATGTGCGCTTGTTGGAAAACCACTGAACAAGTTCTTCAGCGCAGCAGGCACTTCACGATGCTTACTAATTTCAGTTTCGAAGGCTGCTAGCTGGCCGGCAGTCGGCAGATTGCCGTAGACGAGCAAGTAAGCCGACTCCACGAACGTTGACTGCTGGGCCAATTGTTCGATCGGGTAGCCGCGGTAACGCAGAATTCCTGCATCTCCGTCGATGTAGGTAATCGCCGAGGAACAAGCTGCCGTATTCA
>JBIIAA010000022.1:0-18675 GCA_044240165.1 Candidatus Nanopelagicales bacterium | reverse complement strand
TAATAATTTTCATGTTTGATGCAGGCAGCATTGCCTTATCTGCATTGTGTGAAGAGACAACTCGCGATGTCTCAGCATCCATCACCACATAAGAAAAATCAGAACCAATGGCCTTGTTCACTGCTCGCTTTGCGAGACGATTATTGATCTTGGCTTCCGCATGTGTGTTCCCTGTGGAATCTTGAGCAAATGCCGGTGAATTCATTGCAAGCAAGGCAAGAACTAACGACAACACCCATCCAGTGATTACGCCATTTCGGCGATATTTGTGAGGGAATGCCGCTGGTGTCATGCACCCATCATGCGACACGACCAAGGCAATGGCGCAATTCGGGTCTCGCGCATTCATGGCGCACAATAGGTATTCGTCCTCAAGCCTGATGGAGCTGTGCTGTGCGCAAGGTATTAACGAAGTCCCGGGTGGTGCTCTTGGCGCTCGCGATCATGAGCACCGTTGTCGTCATGCCCTCGGCGCATGCTGAGGGTGGCCCAAAGATCGTTTCAGGCTGGATGCCCTACTGGATGACGAGCCCGGCAAAGCCGGCAGGCATAACGAATGCGGTGGCTAACGCCGATGTGTTGAAGGAAGTGTCGCCATTTTGGTTTTCTGCTGTATCAGGCGGCCCGGCTGGTGTCACCGTAAAGTTCAACCCAAATTTTGGGGGAGCAGAAGCTAACTCGGCTTGGGCGGTCGCGCAATTGCGCGCTGCAGGCCTAGCAATTTTGCCGAGCATCGCCGATGGTTCTGGCAAAGCCAAGATGGCATCAATCCTTGCTGATCCTGCGCGCCGAGCTGCCCACATAAGTGACATTGTCAATCTTGTGACGTCTAGAGGGTATGACGGTATTGATCTTGACTATGAGCAGTTCGCCTTTGCCGATGGTCGGGCGAGCTGGGCTGCGACTCAACCCAGTTGGACCGCTTTTGTTAATGAACTTTCCGCGGCGTTGCACGCCCAAAGCAAACTGTTGTCGGTAACGATTCCTAGTCCTTGTGACACGGCGAATAAGTGTGGTGGCACCAATGGTTACTGGGTCTATAACCTTTCGGGGATCGCTGCTGCTGCTGACCGCATTCGAATTATGACCTACGACTTTCACTACAACTCACCAGGCGCAATCGCTCCAATTGGCTGGGTCACGACTTCAATGCAATACGCGGCAACGCAGGCACCTGCGAATAAATTGGTGGTTGGGATACCGGCATACGGACGATCTTGGACGAAAAAAACCGGAAATTCCTTCCAGCTTTCTGGCGCGTGTCCATCCTCAGGCAGTTCAGGGTCAGCGAAGACCGCTTACAACTCATTAACCGCGATGGCATCGGCCACTGCAGGAGAGATCCCTGCGCTCATTGCGCAGGTAGGTAAGACGCCTGCAGATATTCAATGGGATGCGGCATCGGCGGAGAACTGGATTGAATACGACAAACCAGTGACCTGGACTGACGGAAGTGGTGCGACTCAAACCTGTATCGCTAAGCGAGTTATGTGGTGGGTTGGCCCGCAGGCTGCCTTAGTGCGCACCCAACTTGTTGGGCAGCTTGGATTGAATGCTGCAGGTTTTTGGACGATTGGCGGAGATGATCCCGCAATGTGGCCGCTGCTTCGAACCTATGCAACGCAACTTGCTCCTGCTGCGACGGCTGTCGCAATCACCGTCACTCCACGGGTTACTTTCAATACGTCGGCTCCAGTCGCAGTGAGTGTCACCTCGCAAGGAGCGCCAGTTTCAGGCGTTGATGCCACGTTGCAGTTCCAGGCTGGCGGCAAGGGTGCGTGGGTGCCTGCCGCAACTGCGCCCCTAACTGCCGATGGATCGGCGACTTTCGCACCTACATTCACCACTGCCGGAAAGTGGCGTGTGTTCGTGCCGGCAGGCGCTGCGCGGGGTGAACAGGCAAGTGACCCAGTGCCCGTAGAAGTCGCTTCGTTGGTGAAGGCCAACGCAAAGAAGCGGACGGTGAAAGCCAAGTCGAAAATTGCAGTGCGTGTTGTTTCCCTACCTGCGCAGGCTGGGCAGCGGATCGTTGTGCAGGTGCAACGCGGGGCAAGTTGGCTTCGGGTAGCCAAAGGCGTCACGAATCAGTCAGGGGTGGCGCTATTGCCATTCATCGGGCCGATGGCCAAGGGCTCCTATGTGTATCGAGCCACTGCAGATTCGATGGGGACCTTCAGTTTCGGCGTCTCGGAACCATTTTCAGTCCAAGTGAAATAAGCCTGCCTAGACGTGCAGTTTCGCGATAAGCGACACTAGTTCTATGTCCATCGCACCTGCAGAAATTGCACAGGTTGTTGAACAGGTCGACCCCGATCGACCTTGGATAACTATGGTCTGGAATGACCCAGTCAATCTGATGTCCTATGTGACGTATGTATTCATGACATATTTCGAATACGACAAGAGCCATGCTGAGTCACTGATGATGGATGTTCACGAAAAAGGTCGTGCGGTGGTTTCAAATGGAACGCGTGAAGAGATGGAACGTGACGTTGCAGCAATGCACGGCTTCGGGTTGTGGGCAACTTTGCAGAAGGACGATTGATGTCCACTGGATTTAATCTCGAATCTAGCGGGCGGATTATTTTGCGCCTTGATGAAGTCGAGCGCATGATGTTGTTATCGCTCTGCGAACAAATGGTCGCGTTAGTAACACCACAAGACCGAGATCCAGACGCAGATCCGCTCTTTGCCCTCGTGGGAATCGAACCATCGGTGGAGCGTCCAGAGGATGAAGTCATCCTGAGACTTTTTCCTGATGCGTATAACGATGATGAGCACGCAGCCTCGGACTTTAGGCGTTTCACTGAACGAGACCTTCGACAAACCAAGACCAATCACGCCCAGACGGTGCAAGAGAGTCTGCAGAGGTCAGGGGAGAAGGTCGTGCTGTCCATGGCCGTTGCTCCAAGTTGGCTGGGCTTTCTCAATGATGTTCGCCTTGCTCTTGGCTCACGAATGGGCATTGATGACGATTTTCACGATGAAGCGGCCAATCTGGATGAGGATGACCCGCTGTTGGCGATGCTTGATGTGTACGACTGGTTGACGTACCTCCAAGAGACGCTCGTTCAGATCCTGCTGGCGTAAGGTTTGCTCGTGCTTGAGATCACCAGTGAACTTGTCGATCAGATCGTGCGTCATGCGCGCGCAGATCATCCTGATGAAGCCTGTGGCGTCATTGCCGGGCCAGCGGGCAGCGGTAAGCCTGAGCGATTCATTCCGATGATCAACGCTGCTCGGTCTCCGACCTTCTACGAGTTTGATTCAGCAGACCTTTTCAAGCTCTACCGAGAGATGGATGACGAGGACGAAGAGCCGGTGGTGATTTATCACTCTCACACGGCTACCGAGGCATTTCCCTCACGCACGGACATTTCCTTGGCCTCAGAACCAGAGGCGCACTATGTGCTGGTCTCAACCAGGCAGACGGGGCAAGACGAAGGCCCCTACGAGTTTCGGTCTTTTAGAATCGTGGATGGCGTGGTCACTGAGGAGACGGTAAAGGTCGTCTAGCTGCAAATCGTTGGCAACTGAGAAAATGACAGTAGTCAGCCGGAATACTGCGGCCTACCCTGTGGTTGAACAGAAAACTACTACCGCTTTATTCCTGGAGGACTCATGGCTATTGAAGTTCGCGTGCCGACCATCCTTCGTGAATACACCGGCGGAGAAAAATTAGTAAATGCTGAGGGCGACACCCTCCAGGCAGTGATTAGCAATCTTGAAGTCAATTACCCCGGCATCGGTGGCCGACTGCTTGATGACAGTGGCCTACGCCGGTTCGTCAATGTGTACCTCAACGATGAAGATGTGCGATTCCTGGACGGGCTGAACACGTCAGTGGGCGATAAGGACGCGATCACGATCCTTCCTGCTGTCGCCGGTGGCTGAAAGCCCACGCTGTGAGATTTGATTCCCTGCTTCAATCCGTTGGTCACACACCTCTCATTGGGCTGCCTCGGTTATCCCCATCTGCAGATGTGCGCCTATGGGCCAAATTAGAAGACCGAAATCCAACGGGCTCAGTTAAAGATCGCGCCGCATTGAACATGGTCGTGCAGGCTGAAGCCGCAGGACTTCTTACGCCAGGGTGCACTTTGCTCGAGCCCACATCAGGAAACACAGGCATCTCACTTGCGATGGTGGCTAAGCAGCGCGGCTACAACCTGATCTGTGTGATGCCGGAAAACACTTCTGTCGAGCGCACGCAACTTCTCACCATGTGGGGAGCGACAATCATCACGTCGCCGGCAGCGGGTGGTTCAAACGAAGCTGTGCGTGTTGCCAAAGGCTTAGCGGCGCAAAATCCCGATTGGGTCATGCTTTACCAATATGGCAATGAAGCCAACGCGCAAGCTCATTACGACTCAACCGGGCCCGAACTCTTAGCGGACCTGCCAGAGATCACGCACTTTATTGCAGGGCTTGGAACAACTGGAACCTTGATGGGTGTAGGCCGCTATTTCCGCGATCACAAGCCAGAGGTGCAGATCGTGGCTGCCGAACCTCGATATGGCGAGGTCGTCTACGGCTTGCGCAATATCGACGAGGGATTCATCCCTGAGTTGTACGACGCATCGTTATTGACGAGCCGTTTCTCAGTTGGACCACTTGATGCTTTGAAACGTACCCGACAACTTCTAGAAATCGAAGGCATTTTTGCCGGGATTTCAACCGGAGCAATTTTGCATGCCGCTTTGGGGGTTGCGAAAAAAGCTGATGAGGCCGGGCAAGCCGCTGATATTGCATTCATTGTGTGTGATGGCGGTTGGAAGTACCTTTCCACTGGTGCCTACGAAGGAACGCTCGAAGAAGCTGAAGAGAAAATTGAAGGCCAACTTTGGGCCTAGTAAGCCCTGATCGTCACGAACCTTGAGTTGAAGTACGTGCAATTAAAAAACCGGCGCCGCATCCGAAGATGGGCGCCGGTTTCTTGTAGTACTTATGCGGTCTGTTTGAACCAGTTCACAGCGGACTTCGTGTTGACCATCAACAGCACGAGCAAACTGATGATGATTGATGCCCAGCCATAAGGTAGGCGGAAGAAACCGAACACAATGTTGATCACCATGAACATGCTGATGATGGTGTGAGCCGTGGCTGATCCCATCATGGTCATCTTGGTAAGCCAGAAGTAAATCAAACCAAGGAAGATTGAAAGTAGCCCGAACATCCAAAGCTGGAAAGTTGGGATGGAGTGTGCAACTCCGTAAATGTCATCCCAGGTTGGGTTGTCACCAAAGCTTGAAAAGATGGCGAGGAAACCAATCCAAAGGTTGTAGACAGCAGCGACAACCAGAAGTGCGGTGACGATCAAGACACCAAACGGGCGGGAAGGGCTGGTGGGTGTAGACATGTTTTTCCTTTGTTTCGGCGCCCATCACGGTGTTCTGGGCGGCTGGTTTACAACAGCGTAGGGAACATGGCGCTGGATTAAAGTAAGCGCGCCGTAGGCTAGGGACGTTATGAATGACGCTCCGATAGGCATCGTTGACTCTGGGGTCGGTGGACTCACCGTTGCTCGAGCAATTCTCGATCAGCTTCCGCACGAGCCTGTCAGGTATGTGGGGGACACGGCTCGGGGTCCGTATGGACCCCGTCCGATTGCTGAAGTGCGGGAGTTTGCCCTTGAGATCATGGATCGTCTTGTGGCCGATGGCGTGAAAATGTTGGTGATTGCTTGTAACTCCGCGAGTGCGGCAACTCTTCGCGATGCGCGCGAGCGCTACGACGTGCCGGTTGTTGAAGTTGTGCATCCAGCGGTGCGTCGCGCCGTTGCCGCGACTCGAAGCGGTCGGATTGGCGTGATCGGCACAGACATGACGATTACTTCGCGAGCGTACGACGATGCGTTTGCCGCGGCTCCAAATCTGGAAATTATTTCTGCAGCATGTCCGCGCTTTGTCGAGTTCGTTGAAGCGGGAAGAACTTCAGGCACTTCGCTTTTGGAAGTCGCTCACGAATATCTAGAACCCCTCCAAGCAGCGAATATCGACACGTTAGTTCTAGGTTGCACGCATTACCCACTTCTCACAGGTGTGCTGGCATACGTGATGGGCGAAAATGTCACGTTGGTGTCGAGCGCGGAAGAAACCGCGAAAGATGTGTATCGCACCCTTGTTGCAAATAATCTCCTGCGTGACCCTGAGCTAGGCGATCCTGTTCATCAATTTATTGCCACTGGGGACCCCACAAGTTTTGAGCGGCTTGGTCGCCGGTTCCTTGGGCCAGAAATTGGATCCGTCGGTCATTTCGGCTAGCGCAAATCTGAAGTGGTGAGCGACCATTAGAGTTCTGACCTATGACCACTGTTACCCCCCGTTCTGACGGCCGCGCCGATGACCAAATTCGCCCAGTTTCATTTGAGCGAGGTTGGCTTGAGCAGGCCGAGGGATCAGCATTGGTTTCCTTTGGTCGCACCCGGGTTCTGTGCACCGCATCCTTCACTCCAGGAGTTCCTCGCTGGCTCAAGGGCAGTGGCAAAGGCTGGGTAACGGCTGAATACGCAATGCTCCCGCGCGCAACCAATGAGCGCAATGATCGCGAGTCGGTCAAGGGCAAGCTCGGCGGGCGCACCCATGAAATTTCTAGGCTTATCGGCCGAAGCCTGCGTGCTGTTGTTGATATGTCAGTGCTTGGTGAGAACACCATCGTGATCGACTGTGATGTGCTGCAGGCCGACGGCGGAACCCGCACAGCAGCGATCACAGGTGCTTATGTTGCACTGGCTGATGCTGTCACGTGGGGTATGGGAAAGAAGCACATCAAGACCAACCCGTTGATTGACTCGGTTGCTGCAGTCAGTGTTGGGATTATTGATGGCGTTCCTCGCCTTGATTTGCATTACGACGATGACGTTCGTGCAGACACTGACATGAACATTGTGATGACTGGTGATGGTCGGTTCATTGAAGTTCAGGGAACCGCCGAAGGCGTGCCTTTTGATCGTGCGGAGCTTGATGTCTTGCTTGATCTAGGCGCACGAGGATGTGCTGATCTCGCAAAGATGCAGCGCGAAGCACTCAACTTGGCTCTCTAGGAATCCTGATGTCTGTTCGGGTAGTGCTTGCAAGCAGGAACGCGCACAAACTCATTGAGTTGCGCCGAATCTTGGAACAAGTTGGTCTTGATATTGATCTGGTCGGCACCGATGAATTTCCTGATCTGCCCGATGTTGACGAGACGGGCAGTTCCTTCGTGGCGAATGCACTCCTCAAGGCGCGGGAAGTCTGCGCCTTCACCGGTTTGCCTGCGATCGCTGACGATTCCGGAATCAGCGTCGATGCTCTCAATGGCATGCCAGGAATCTACTCAGCTCGCTGGGCCGGAACTCATGGCGACGATGTTGCCAATCTCAATTTACTTATCGCTCAACTTGATCATGTGGCGCCAAATAAGCGGGGTGCGGCTTTCCATTGCGCAGCAGCCATTGTCACGCCAGAGGGCGATGAGCGAGTTGTCGAGGGCACCCTAGAAGGCTCCCTGCTCACAGTAGCCAGAGGCACTCGAGGTTTTGGCTACGACCCGATCTTTGTTCCGCTTGGTTATGAAGTGACCACAGCAGAAATGTCTGACGATGAGAAAGATGCGATCAGCCATCGAGGGCGAGCGCTTGCAGCGCTGGCTCCGGTAATCGAGCAGCTCATTCCAGAGGCAAAGAAGCAATAACGAACTTGGTGCGGGAGAGGGGACTTGAACCCCTACGTCCGAAGACACAGGTTCCTAAGACCTGCGTGTCTGCCAATTCCACCACTCCCGCATGGAGCGACGTAAGTCTAATGGTTGCTAGGTCAGTGCTAAATCGCGGATCAACTTAGCCACATGTCCGGTGGCTTTTACGTTGTAGAACGCATGCTCAATCTTGCCTGTAGGGCTGATCACAAACGTTGAGCGAATGACCCCGACAACAGTCTTGCCATAGAGCTTCTTCTCTCCGAAGGCTCCGTATTTGGTGAGGACTTCCTTTTCAGGGTCAGACAACAAAATAATCTTGAGGCCCTCTTGTTCCCGAAACTTTGCTAGCTTTTCTGGCTTATCTGGAGAAATTCCGATGATCACGAAGTCCAGTGAATTGAATAGCTTCAAATTGTCAGTGAAGTCGCAGGCCTGCTTGGTGCAGCCAGGAGTCAGCGCGGCTGGATAGAAATACAAGATCACACGCTTGCCTTTGAATTGTGAAAGGCGAACAGTTTCGCCAGTGTCATCCTTCAAGGCGAATGCGGGTGCGGTGTCTTTGGTTGCTAGAGCCATGGGAGCACTCTAATGAATAGCGCAAAACAATGTAAGGACGCTGCTTATCGAGTTATTGGGGCCAATGCTGACGCATCCGTATGTGAATCTAAGCCAGCCGACCGACGAAGCCCGCGCGTGCCAGTGATTGCAAGCACAATCAGGAACAGTGCAGCACCTACGAGCACGATCATGGTGCCGGAAGGCACACCTGCGTAGTAGCTGATGTACATACCAACAAGGCCACAGAAAGTGCCAATGATGGTGCTATAGGTCAGCATTCGACTGAATGAATCTGTGAGCATACGTGCGATAACTGCTGGTATGACAAGCATTGCCGCAACCAGTGTTACGCCGATGACTGTCAACGTTGCCAGGATAGAAAGCGATAAGACGATCATCAGCATTGCTTCTATGCGAGACACGTTCACACCAGAAACTACTGCAACGTCTGGGTCAAAGGTGCTGAAGAGTAGCGCGCGGTAGCGCAAGAAAACAAAGGCTGCTGTCAAAATAGTTACAGCGATGAGACCGATGATTTGCTCGCCACTAATGCCCAGGATGCTGCCAAAGAGTGCGTTTTCAAATGAGGGGCCACTGGTGCCAAACTTCGCAAAAAGAGCGACACCTAAAGCAAATGAAGCAGTGGTAATCACGCCGATAGCTGCGTCCGCGCCTAGTCGGCTGCGCTTTGTGACTGCAGTAATAGCAAGAGCCGAAGCGATGCCCCAGATTCCTGCCCCGAGAATATAGAAACTCGAAGCAAAGAGTTGCGCTGCTGCAAATCCTCCGAAGATGGAGTGGGAGAGACCATGGCCGATATAGCTCATTCCGCGAAGCACAATGAAGACACCGATAAACCCGAGCAAGGCTCCGGACAGGCTTGCGACGAACAGGCCCTTCTGGAAAAAGGCATATTGCAAAGGCTCGAGCAGGGTTTCCATGTCAGCCCGCGTTTCGCATTGGATCATTCGAGGGTGCTTCGTCAACCACAATGCGCATGCCGAGGTGTTCTAGAACTTCCATCCGCGCACCAAAGGTTTGTTCGAGAACATCGGGATTCATCACTTCTTCGGGAGTTCCTGAAGCGACTATGCGTTGGTTGACACACACAAGGTGCGGAAGGTGCGCGGCGATGCCATTGAGGTCGTGTGTCGTAAGAACGATTGCGATGCCTTCTTCGTGGAGATCGGCAAGAAGATGCAACACATCGTGACGAGTTGCGACATCGACACCACTGGTTGGCTCATCGAGCAGCATCACCTGTGGTTGGCGCAGAAGCGCTCGAGCTAAAAACATGCGCTGTTGCTGGCCACCAGAGAGTTCGCGAATGTGACGTTTTGCCAATTCACCAATGCTGAGTCGTTCAAGTACATTGCCAACGTTGATCTTTTCGGACTTACTCGCCCATGGAAGTTGGTTTGCTGACTTGCGCGACATGAGTACGCATTCTTCAACGGTGATTGGAAAATTCCAGCTCACTGTTTCAAGTTGTGGAACGTAGGCGAGCCGCAGATCTTTCGATGCAGAGATCGTTCCACTCATCGGTTTCAAAGTGCCAAGAAGTAGCCGAAGTAATGTGGTTTTACCTGCACCCGATGGTCCAACTATTCCAGTGAACTGGTCTTCGTGAACGTGAAAGTTCACATCGGTAAGAACGGGATGGTGGGTATAACCAGCAACTACGTTTTCAAGTGTGATCAGTTCTGGCCCTATTCCAGTTCCGGTCATTGTGGATACTTGGCAGAATCAACAATTCCAGAGGCAGTGCTGACTGCTTCGAGATTCTTGGTGGTTCCTCCGAGCCCCTGAATCATGGTGATGTAGTTGTATTTCATTAACCCGACCCAAGAGTGATCGGCTTCACCTGGAGCCCCTGGAAGATCGTCATCACGAAGCGAGGCTTCGTACTTAGCTCCGGTGGCCCGCCCAATTTCTTCCAAGACTTTGGAAGGAAATACTTCAGAGCCAAAAATAGTAGGAACCTTTTGGGCTTTGACCTGATCGATGAGCGCGGCAACTTCGGCGGCAGTTGGGTCAGAGAAATTCTTTGGTTGAACTGCACCGATGACTTCCCAACCAAAATTCTTCGCAAAGTACGCATAAGCATCGTGGTAGGTGAGCAACTTCAAGTTACCCACTGGCACGGTTGCTTGATCTTTGACAAGTGCCTTCGTGAGTTCCGTGACCTTTTTGTCGAAGCGAACAAAGTTTTCGGAGTAGTAATCAGCGTTCTTTGGATCGCGACGGATGAATTCATCGCGGATCACGGTCGCGTATTTCGCTGCATAAAGCGGATCGGTCCAAAGATGCGGATTCGGCTTGCCTTCGCTCTTGGGAAAGGAAAAGTCGTAAATGTAATCGGCCTCAGGCAATGTCTTTGTGCCGATTTCGATGAGTTCTGCGCCATCTTTCATGTTGCTGCGCGCCAAGTCAGCTGTGGGATCTTCAAGCTTCAAGCCGTTGATGAACACAATGTCGGCCTTGCTCAACAGTGCGGCAATTTGGGGCGCAGGCTCAAACGTGTGGCTGTTTGTGCCCTCAGGAACGATCCCCTCCACCTGAACCTTGGTTCCACCAATGGAGGAAACGATTGAGGTGATGGGGGAGACGGTTGTCGCCACGAGCAGTTTCCCGTTTGTTTCGGGCACTGCAGCCGAGGATTGCGACCCGAAATCGGAGCCACAGGCGGTTAGCAGCAGTCCGGTGCTCAGGGCAGCGACGACGAGTGAAAGGCGTTTGAACATGAACCCACACTAATGGGGTATTTAAGTAATTGCAAAAGACTTGCAGTAATTATCCGATCAATATCCTGCATTTGCCATGACCCCGCCATCCCCGCGTAGTCTTATGCATGTGGCGATTGAAGTGGTTGAGAAGAGCGAGACCTCGATAGATGAGTTGATCGCTGAGATCACTGCGGCCAGAACCGAACTATTGGCTTCGGTTGAGAACCTCAAAGACCAGTTCACCTCTGCGTCGTTGCGTCAGCGCGGAATCAATGCTGTGACTGGTGTTTTCACCGATGAGTTCGGTGGGATCAAGCCAAAGCGCGCCGGAATTGTTGCTGGAGTTGTCGTTGGGGTTGTCGCGCTGAAGTTACTGGCTCGACGGCTTCGCTAGAACCTGCACCTGCATGGATAGCCACTCTCGCAAGCGGCTACAGTTCCACCTATAACTGAATACCTCATCCAGAGGGGCAGAGGGAAACGGCCCGTTGAAGCCCCGGCAACCTATTTGATAACTCGCTTGCGAGGCCAATCAAAGTTCGGTGCCAACTCCGACCTGTAAAACCAGGACAGATGAGCGAGAAGAGAGGCCTCGTACATATGACTGCAACTTTGGGTACCAACCCTGAACTTGGTGCTGCCCATGCTCTGAGGTGTCGCGAATGCGGTGCACTCTATGGGCTTGATGCCAGTTACGCATGCTTTGAATGTTTTGGCCCACTAGAAGTGGCCTACGCAGATCGAGCGATAACACGGGAAGCCATTGAAGCTGGCCCGCTATCTATGTGGCGCTATGAGGCGTTACTGCCAGTGGTTCCTGGAGCAAGTAAGCGTCCAGGTCTTCAGCCGGGCTTCACTCAACTCATCAAGGCCGACAACCTTGCTCGAGCCTTGGGTGCAAAGAGCGTTTGGGTGAAAGACGATTCGGGAAATCCCACACATTCATTCAAAGACCGAGTGGTTGCGGTGGCATTGGAAAATGCACGTCGCTTGGGATTTGAAACGATTGCGTGTGCTTCCACCGGCAACTTGGCCAACGCCGTTGCTGCAGCAGCCGCGCGTGCAGGTCTGAAGTCCGTCGTCTTCGTTCCTTCGGATCTTGAAGCAGGAAAGATCGTGACCACGGCCGTGTATGGCGGCATCTTGGTCGCGATTGGCGGCAACTATGACGACGTTAATCGCCTCTGCACTGAAGTTGCCGCCTCGCGTAACTGGGGATTTGTGAATGTGAATTTGCGCCCTTATTACGCAGAAGGCAGCAAGACCGTCGGTTATGAAATCGCTGAACAGCTGGGCTGGCGTTTACCTGATGCCGTTGTGTCTCCGGTTGCTTCCGGTTCATTGCTCACCAAGGTAGACAAGGCATTCCACGAATTCGTAGAACTGGGTCTCGTACAAGCCCATGACACGAAGATCTACGGAGCACAGGCGACTGGATGTTCACCAGTGTCACAAGCATTTGCTGCGGGGCAAGATTTCATCAAGCCAGTGAAGCCAAACACCATTGCAAAATCGCTTGCAATCGGCAATCCAGCAGATGGCCCTTATGCGCTTGATGTTGTGCGACGGACCAATGGCGCACTTGCGGATGTCAGCGATGAAGAAGTCGTTGAAGGAATCAAGTTACTTGCAGAAACCGAAGGAATCTTTGCCGAAACTGCGGGCGGAGTAGTTGTAGGTGTCTATCGCAAACTTCTACAGGCGGGTCTCATCGATCCCGCGGCTGAGGTCGTTCTCTTGAACACAGGTGACGGACTCAAAACCCTCGATGCTGTTGCGCCAACCAGCGGCCCGACCATCTCAATCTCACCGTCGTACGACGACTTCGAAGCTGCATACAAGGAGATCACATCATGAGCGCAACCGTTCGCATTCCCACCATTCTTCGCACCTACACCGGCGGCCAAGCTGAAGTAACGGCTAATGGCGCAACGCTGCAAGAAGTTATTGCTGATCTCGATGCCCAGTTCGCCGGAATTGGTGGTCGAGTACTGGACGACAACGGAGCCCTTCGTCGGTTCGTGAACATCTACGTCAACGACGACGATGTTCGCTTTATCGAGGGTCTAGCTTCGCCAATTGCTGATGGCGCCCAGATTTCGATCATTCCTGCCGTTGCAGGCGGTTGCTAATTAGCAACACCTAGTTCTAGGCCAGATTTTGATCAGTGCCAAACCTGAGCACGGCCTCTGCTCTTTGGGCGTTTTGCCATAAAACAACACATCTTCAATGGGCATGGTGTTGACTGTGTCTTGCTCGTCTCCTGGATGGGGAGTCGAGTTTCGATCCGGACATCGTTCCTTACATGTGGAGGTCGCTCGTGAACTCTGTTTTAGAACTTACCTATTCTCAATACCAGACGGTCTACAACGTTTTATCCTTTGCCTTGGCCTCGATGCTGGCGACGTTTATCTTCTTGTTAGCCGTTCAAGGCCGAGTATTGCCGCGTTACCGTCAGGCACTCGTAGTGTCAGCCATGGTTTGTCTCATCGCTGCGTATCACTACTATCGAATCTTCAATTCGTTCACCGAGGGTTTCCTTGCTGTCGGTGCGGGCACGCCTGCCTTGTCGGCAGACGGCATGGCATACGCGCTGGTCAACGGTGCCGGGTTCAACGAGGGCTACCGATATGTCGATTGGCTCCTGACTGTTCCGCTGTTGCTCTTTGAAACTGTTGCAGTGCTCGCTTTGGCTCCAGCTATTCGGAAGTCGTTGCTGCTTAAGCTCATTCCCGCATCGGCATTGATGATTATCCTCGGCTACCCAGGTGAACTTGCCTCGGACAATGGAATTAAGGCAATTTGGGGAGCCGCATCTACGATTCCGTTCCTGTTCATCTTGTATGTGCTCTTCGTCGAACTGAATCGCGCAGTAAAGTCTCAACCAAACCAAGTCGGCAAAGATCTCAGCGGTCTGCGTTGGCTGTTATTGGCAACATGGGGCGTATACCCAATTTCATACATGTTCCCAATGTTTGGTTGGGATGGAGCGGATTCATTTGTCTATCGGCAGGTGGGTTACTCCATCGCGGATATTTTGGCGAAATGCGCATTCGGTATCTTGATTTACAAGATTGCACGCGAGAAGAGTTTTGTCGACGACGAGTCCTTCAGCGCTCAGGAATACAAGGCAGCACCTTCGTCAAGCTAGTTCCAAAGTTCAGGGGCGGTGCTTTCAATTGAAAGCACCGCCCCTGAACTATTTCCAGCTGGGGTGAAAGCGAATCTAGATATCTGCAGATTCTTCATAAAAATTGAAGTACCAAATGTAATAAATTGACAGTGCTGGACCGCCAAGGAGCATGAGAAAAGGAACGAGTCCGCCCGTGCCGTCGCTGATGTAGCGCACAGCCTGGATAACGAGTGCTATTGCTAGCAGGATAAAGGCAAAACCTACGATCAGATTCTGTGGCCTGCGATGTGCCCAAGGTCGAGTTTCCATACCTGATCATAGGATTAACTGGTCAATTCGAGGGTGTCTTTGTAGTAACTGAACTCCATGTTGGAGTCACTTACCTCGCTGATTATTTCCTCGCTTAACAAGCACAACTATCAAGCTGATCGACAGCACTGCTGCGATAAGAGCCACGATGGAAATAATCACGCTGACAGGTGCACTGCCTTCAACAACTACGGAGTCTTCAGTCACTTCCGTAGCACTTGGAGGGGAGCCGGGCGCAGCGGGAGTTCCGTAACTAAAAGTGATGGCACCCGTCACGGGGTGGCCATCGCCAGAAACGATTCGATAAGCCACTTGGTACGTGCCTGGCTTGATATCTGTAGGCCAAGGCATCGACAACGTGTTATTGACAGGTTCAACTCGCTTGCTCGCAACGTTCACACCAGCTTCAGTGTTTATTGAAATTGTGTCGAGGCCAGGCAGGAGTGGCTCGTCGAAAACAAACGTGACATCTGTCGGAGCGGTAGTCAGCACTGAACCGTTTGCCGGCGACGACGATACAAGTTGCGAGTGGGCTTGGCTTGGGACTGTGCCAATCCCTAGAAGGCCAAGTACGACGAGTACTAAGGCCGATGCGCGCAAGACGAACTTAAACAATGTGTACCTTCCCAGTCGTAATCAGCACACTTCCGCCCTTGCCGATCAGAGTTGCGTTCATCGTCCAATCACCGGCGAAGGGTAGGACGCCAGTGGCGGTGACTTTCTTGCCATTTCCCGTTGCTCGCCAGGTGATTGCTCCTTGGAGTGAAGGTTGAGTCCAGGAAATATCACCGGAGGTTGAGGCCGCTGCGATATTGATGCTCAGCAGCCCTGCACGGCTTCCGTTCAGGGTGGCGACAACCTTCGGGAGGGTCGCAATCGAAATTGACTTTCCCGCGGGTGAAGGCTTTCCCACAATAAACGAAACTGCTCCAGCGACCACGTGCCCGTCATCAGAGGTAACTTGCCACTGCGCAGCATGCGCGCCTGCAGCAAGTTTCACAGTCGGAGTAATGGTCACGGTTGCGCCGGATATTTTCGATGTACTCGCCAGTTGCTGCGTTGTGCTGTTGAGAAGTTGCGCAGAATCAAGTTCCACAGGCTCACTAAAAACGAGCACTACGGCCTTTGGAGACGATGAAACAACGGCTCCGTTGATTGGGTTACTTGAATGTAGATCGGCGTGGGCTGATGCAGATGCTGGGTTCACTAGAAGAACGAGCGAACCCAGCACTACAGCCCCGAGGGCTTTACGCATGAATAAAATTCTTAACTCGAATTATGAATTTACGGCGCGAGAATGGTGAGAGAAGGAGCGGGGCTGGAAAGGCTTGCAGTTGATCCGGCCACTGGTATCTGAACCCAAGCATCTTGCCCAGGGATCGAGTTTGCAATCTGGCGGCCAGCTATCTTGGCGATCACATCTGAGCCCTCTTTGATCTTGGTAGACGTTGTGGTGACCGAGAATTTGCCATCTGAGCCGACGGTAACGTCATTTTTGGTTAACGGGATCTGATCGACAAACAGCGCAACTTTCTTGCCCGCATATGCCGGGATTGTTCCCGTGACTGTTGCATTTTTGTCGCTGCGAGTGACGGTGATTTCGGCGTCACAGACCTGAACTGCTTTGAAATACACAGGAGCAGATTTCACTCCGGCAGATAGGGCAGGGAAAGTCAGTTTGATTCCGAAGTCGTCAAACTGGTCATCAGGAAGTGCGCCGCCGGTCCAGGAAACGGTGGTTGGAGTAGTGGAAGTCACCCAGCCAGCCTTCTGTTGTGGCTTTACCCCAGTGACACCATCGGGAATCGTCACAGTGATGGTGTTGGTTGCTTGACCCATGCAGCCGTGGCCTGGACGCAAAAAGATGGTGGCACCTTTGCCTGCGGTCAATGTTGCGCCGTTCGCTGTGATGCCCATATGTGCGCTGGCTGGGTTGGCGAGTGCTACCGCGATCACGAGAAGTGAGCTAACGGCGGCGGTTGAACGAAGTGCTGTCTTACGAACATGGTTACGCATTGAATTGAAACCTTCCAAAAAGTAATTGTGTGAAATTCGAATGAAGCGCCAACGCATGGGCGCGGGCGCGAATTAGTTACAGATCACTGATGGGGGACCGCGCCGAGCAATGGCATGGTCGAGGTTGTGTGAACGAAATGTGTGTGATTCTTCTTGAAAAAAGGAATGCACGCGATTAGGAACGGGCGCGGGTGCGCTAAAGAATACAAAGAGCAGCGTGCGCACCATGGAGATCCAGCGGTGCAGCAGGTAGTCCGCATGAGACAAGACCACTGCGGTCGCGATGGCGGCTCCGACGTGAGTGAGGACCATGGCGGCGCTAGGCAAGAGTGAGGCCTGATGAGACCCGTGTCCAGCTCCCACAGTCATCAAGATATGCATCAAAGCCTGAACGCCGACGCTGAATGAGATCAGCCAGAGGTAACTGCGCTGCCGCTGCAGGAAGGCGATGCTCAGGGCTACGACCAAGGGAGTCAAAATCAATAATGCGCCGATGGTGGGCAGACTCGCATTTGCCGACGTGTGTGCCGCCAAGGTCAAGATGAGCATCGCGGCGCCAACCACGATTCCGCGCAGTGCTCGCATGGACCCTGAGGCCTTATGAGCGCCGATATGCATGTGGAGAGACTATCGCAGGGCCTTATGAAGAGGTCGGCTGGCCGATGGAAGAAAACCTGGCCAACGGCGACAAGTCGCACCTTGCATTTGGTAGTGGTCCACACCGTTGCCTTGGTTCGCACTTGCTAATGGCCGATATTCCCTTTAAGAGGTAGAAATATCAAAATACCTAGCCGCTTTGCTACCCAAAACGGAATCTCCCGTGTAATTTGTCCTTGAGACGTTTGCGAGGCAATGTCGAATCAGGGAGACAATAATGGCTTATGAATCATCCGCATTCACAACCGATCCGGAAATGCGCAAGAAGTATGACCAGTGGCAAAAAGAGCGGGCGATTGACCCTCGCGCTTACTACAACGAATTGCGCAAAAAGGGACCTGTTGATTATGAACAGTCCGAGGGCGGCGTAACCATCCTGAACCGGGTCGATGTTGAAGCGGTGCTCCGTGACCCAGAGACCTTCTCAAGCGTGCTGTTGGTCATGGGTGCCGCAGAGCCGCCACTTCCTGTGTGTTCGGACGGCGAAGAGCACACCGGTTATCGACGCCTACTTGATCCCTTCTTGTCGCCAAAGCGGATGGCAGCAGTAGCGCCAGTTATCGTCGCACACACGAATGCGCTCATCGACAAATTTATCGATGCTGGCGAAGTAGATTTCAGCACTCACATGGCGACACCATTGCCGTGTGCGACGTTCTTAAGTTTGTTCGGCTGGCCAGCAGATGAAATCGATCAGATGGTCTATTGGAAAGACGTCATGATCCACCCTCAGGTTGTTGCCGGCAGCGTTGAAGCTGGGCAGAAGCTGCAAGCCGAAGTCGTTCCAATGATTTTCGCTCGCTTGCAACAGGAAATTGACACCAAACGAGTGAACCCTGGGGATGATCTCATTTCTCGCATTGTTCAAGGTAAGGATCACAATGGTGAGCCATTCTCCGACAGCGTGATGCGCCGCTTGCTCTTCCAATTGATGGCTGGCGGCTTGGATACAGTCACTGGTGCCCTTGAGGTCTTCATGTACTACTTGGCAACCCATCCAGAAGCACAGCAGTTACTTCAAGATGATCCAGATCAGGTCGATAACGTGGTGGAAGAGTTGCTGCGCTGGGAAACCACGGTTATGGGCGTGGCTCGCATTGCAACCAAGGACACCGAGGTTGCTGGATGCCCGATTGCTAAGGGCACGTTCGTGAGTCCGGGACTTGCTGCGGCTGATATCGACCCTGCTGTTCCTGGTGCGATGGAAGTGAAACTCACCAACGGTGACAAGGCGCACCTTGCGTTTGGTGCTGGACCGCATCGCTGCCTTGGCTCGCACTTGGCTCGTCTTGAGCTACGCACGGTCATTCGCGAGTGGAGCCGCCGAATTCCTTACTACGAAGTCAAGCAAGGCACTGAAGTTGATTGGATTCCAAGCCAACTTCGAGGCATTGGGCATTTGCAGTTGACCTGGCCGCCAGCAAAGGGCTAAGACCGACAAGAACGTTAAATGGTGGTGGGCAAGGATTTTCGGATCCTTGCCCACCACCATTTTTATTGCTGCGCGGATTGGTAAGTAACAAAACTGCGCAGACAAGAAATATCTGAACTCGCAAGTTAGCGTTAATGGATGAATACCAAGAAGAAGCAGTCATTCTC
>JBIIAA010000111.1:0-5883 GCA_044240165.1 Candidatus Nanopelagicales bacterium | reverse complement strand
TAGTTCAAGTAACCGAAAGAGTGTGCGTTGGGCATTTCCATAGTGTGCACGCCGGGTGACATCTTCCGCAGTGAGCAATACCTGGCCAACGGTCAAACCAAACTCGGCAAACGCAGCACTGTATTGAGCAATAAGTATGCCCTGACCAACACTTGCTGATGCCTGCTGCGTCGCAAGATCGCGCGGGCGTTGAGTTAAACCTAGGACTGGGAAACCTGCAGCAATAGAGCCGCTAGATACGAGCACCACCTGATGCCCAAGAGCTCGACGTTTGGCAAGTTCAGTAACGAGCGCAGTAATTGCTTCTTCGTTGATGCCGCCATCACGCAGGGTCAGTGAAGAAGACCCCACCTTGACGACAATGCGCGATGCCCCAGCAATCGCACTACGAACCTCAGTCGTCATAAACGCTATTGTCCTCGTTACGTTGGATTTCACCGAGATGCACACGCACATCGGTTCCACGTGGCGAGGCTTCTGAGCGAGTATTTGCCATGATCGATGGGTGCCAATCAAAGACCACGGCGTTTTCTTGCTTGCCGATCATGACTGCAACGCCTGGCATCGCACCTTGCGCAATGAGTTCAGCTTCGACGCCCAATCGGGCTAGTCGATCACCGAGGTAACCCACGGCTTCGTCGTTGCTGAAGTTGGTTTGGCGAACCCAACGCTCTGGGCGTTCACCCAGAACCCGGAAGCCGGCTTCTTCTCGCGTGACAACGAAGCTTTCTTCATTGACAGCGCGTGGGCTGATGACAACGCGTGGCGCAATTTCATGAATAACCGCGGCCCGAGCCTTGGCAACGAGTGCAGCCATGCCGTAGGTAAGTTCACGCAGACCTTCATGGGTTGCTGCTGAGACTTCATAGACGTGATATCCGCGACCGACTAGCGCAGGACGCACGAGCTCGGCCATGGTGCGACCGTCTGGTAGATCGATCTTGTTGATAGCAACCAAGCGCGGACGATCAGCCAATCCGCCATACAGTTCAAGTTCTTTTTCAATTGCGTCAAGGTCATCGAGAGGATCGCGACCTGGCTCAAGAGTTGCACCATCAAGCACATGCACGAGCACACTGCAGCGTTCGACGTGACGCAGGAATTCAAGACCAAGGCCCTTGCCCTGACTGGCGCCAGGAATCAAACCAGGGACGTCGGCAACGGTAAAGATCGTGTCACCCGCAGTGACCACACCAAGGTTTGGAACCAAGGTGGTGAAGGGGTAGTCAGCGATCTTTGGTCGGGCCGCACTAAAAGCCGCGATCATGCTGGACTTACCGGCACTTGGGAAACCAACAAGAGCTACGTCAGCAACGGTTTTAAGTTCGAGAACTACTTCGCGGTATTCGCCCGGCTCACCGTTCAGTGCAAAACCGGGAGCTTTACGACGTGGACTTGCTAGCGCTGCGTTACCCAGCCCCCCTCGACCACCTTGAGCCAGCACAAATGACATGCCAGCCCCAACGAGGTCGGCAAGGATCTGGCCACTTGGTGTGGTTACGACAGTGCCGGATGGAACGCGCAACACCGTGTTGTGACCTTGGGCGCCATGGCGGTTGTTTCCTGCGCCGGGGCGTCCACTCGTGGCCTTTTGGTGTGGGCGGTGATGGAACTCAAGCAATGTGGTGATCTGAGGTTCAACTTCCAAGATGACATCGCCACCCTTGCCACCGTTGCCGCCATCAGGGCCGCCAAGGGGCTTGAACTTCTCACGCAGAATCGATGCGCAGCCGATGCCACCATCGCCCGCCTGCGCGTACAGCTGTACGCGATCGACGAAGGTGGTCATAACTGGTCCTTACGTATGTGGTCCTGTGGGACCAAAGACAAACGAGGCGAGCTGTAGCTCGCCTCGTTTGAAGATTTGCTGCTGTGAGTGCGGAACTACCCAGCGAGGATGTTCACAACGCGGCGACCGCGATGTGTACCGAACTCGACTCGGCCTGCAGCAAGTGCAAACAAAGTGTCGTCCTTGCCACGGCCAACATTGTTGCCCGGGTGGAAGTGGGTGCCGCGCTGACGCACGATGATTTCTCCCGAGTTAACTTCCTGACCACCAAAACGCTTCACGCCAAGGCGCTGAGAGTTGGAGTCGCGGCCGTTACGGGTACTGGATACGCCCTTTTTGGATGCCATTTCAGTTCACTACTTCCCGGTCGAAATGTCGGTGACCTTGACCGCGGTGAGCTCTTGACGGTGGCCCTGGCGGCGGCGGTAGCCGGTCTTGTTCTTGTACTTCAAGATGTCAATCTTTGGGCCGCGCTTGTGCTCAATGATCTCGGCCGAAACCTTCACATTGGCAAGAGCTGCGGAGTCGGTGGTCACCGAAGTGCCATCAACCATAAGTAAGCAAGGCATGACTACAGAAGTGCCTGGTGCACCGGGAATCCGGTCCAGCACTACAACGTCGCCAACTGCGACCTTTTCCTGACGGCCGCCAGCGCGCACAATCGCGTACACCACGTACTCCTACCTCGTAATTTCGTGAGAACCAAACATGGAACACACACGGACGAAAACTGTCCGGGCCCTAAGAGTACGGAACGTGCCCCCTAAGGGTCAAACCGGCCCTGCTTTAGGACTCCTTGGAGTCCCATGCGAAGCCAGTTCCCCCAATGGCGCGGCTTATTTCGCCGGCCGCTTGAGTTTCACGGTCGATAGCTTCAGCGATTTCTTGGGCCCACCCGCGCCTCAAGAGCGCCTTGGCACCCACCATAGCCGGCCCTTTCAGGGCTGTGAGCTTCTCGGCCACTAGTTGGCCCATCTGATGCACCTGGTCTGCTGGCACGGAATCTGTGGCTAAGCCCAGCTCGGCCGCCTCAGTTCCACTCACCCAGCGAGATGTCAGCAAGAGCTCAGCTGCCCGCCGTTCACCCACGATTTTTTGCATCATGAACGAGCTGCCTGCTTCAGGTGCGGTGCCGAGCTCCGTGAACGGGAAGCGCCATTTGGCGTCATCTGCGGTAATCACGATGTCAACGTGCAAAAGCATCGTGGCACCAAAGCCAACGATTGCTCCGTGCACGGCCGCGATGATCGGCTTGGGAAACGTTGCAAGAGCTAAGACGACAGCTTTAATACCGCGGCTGAACTCGTCGCCGTCGCTTTCGGCAAGCGCAAAGAGATCAACACCCGCGCAAAAAGCCCGGCCTTCACCTTTGATGAGAACGACGCTCACTGCGTCATCCAAGGCCGCCTCATCTAGCGCCTGGGCCAAGGCGAAATAGGCCTCCGCAGTAAATGCATTAAGTCGATGCGGCCTGTTAAGTGAAAGAACGCGAACGCCATTGACATCGCTAACAAGCAGTTCGGCTACTTCTGAGTTCATTACGCAGTCACCAATTCTTTACAGATACGACCAGTTCCCAACACCGCTCACCTTAGATCTTGCGTGTCCTAATAGTTTCAAAACAAGTGAAGAGGCTCCAGATCACCAATAAAGAGAGGTCACGGGCAACCAACCTGGCCACCCGCGACCTCAAATAATTCGACTTAGACAGGAGGAAGCGGAACCGATGGGAACAGCTCGTGAAAAGCACCGATGCGAATTCGTTCACTCGCTGCTGGGTCAACACCGTCAAAGAGTTGATGCAGAGTGTCCTGAGTGTGACCGAATGTACCTTCGTAGTGCGGATAATCAGATCCCCACATCACGTTCTGCCAACCCATAGCAACACATGCCTGCACAGCCGACATGTCGTGCTGGAAGGAGGCGTAGACCTGTTCATACAAAATCTGAGCAGGTTCCCGACTCAACTTTGGGCGCACTCCAGCAGAATGCTGGCGATAAGCCTCAGTCATGCGATCAGCAATAAATGGTCCCCAGGTGGCCCCACTCTCGGAGATCAGCATTTTCAATTCAGGCCGCTTATCAAGTGCACCGCTTGCAATTAATTTCACCGCAGCGCGTTGACCACCAAACGTTGTTTCAACGTAGTTCATGATGGCTCCACCTCTGCCACGGAAATACAGTCCTTGGCTTTGAGTTGGATCAATTGGCTCGGTACCAATGTGCATACAGATGCGCATGCCAGTTTCAGCAAAGGCATCCCACATCGGATCCCACTCTTCATTGTTCCAATCTGGACGACCAAACGGCGGCAATGCAGGGATGAATCCGCCAAGGAAACCATCCGCTGACGCTCGTTTGATTTCGGCAACAGTGTCATCCATGTCGAGCAACGGAATCGAAGCCGCGAGAACAAATCGAGGTGACCGGCGTTGGAAATCTAAAGCGAATTCATTGTGAATTCTCGCGCCAGCTTTCGCTAATTCTGGAGTGCGAATATTTGCGGCCCATGAACCCAACGATGGGTAAATCACTTCCGCCCAAACACCCTCATCGTCGCAATCTGCAAGTCGATGCTCAGCATCGTTTGCCATGGTCATGCGTTCAATCATTTCGTCTATATTTGTACCCATAGGCATTGCTGAGGGTCGTCGCCCTGCGGGAATTTTTCCGTCTGCATCTGGCTTTATCTGAGGCATCGCGCGTTCGAATGATTGTCCATCTACATAGATCGTTTCAAAAGCGCCACTTGGATCTTTGACGCTACGCGGCATTAATCCCTTGAGATGCTCAGGAAGACTGTCAAAGAGGTCTGCCGGTTCGTTAATGTGCGAGTCACCTGAGTTTGCCCAGATCTTGCCAACTGCTTTCATTCCACCTACTCCTTTTATTAGCGAATTTATTAGCGAATAAAATTCGAATCTGTCAACTACTCCATCGCAAGAATCTGATTGCGCACGTACGCATCCCAATCGCCAGCTCTGGAAACCAGAATCTCTCGAATCTGATCGTCAGTCGTGAGCATGAATGTGTTTGCTTCAATCGCATCAACCACTTCGTGCCCTACCTCTAACGCATCTCGAACCCCAAATTGAGGACCCGGGCCGCGAGTCGTCGTTTCAGGACCAAACGACGGGATTCCAACACCTATGTTTGTTGCAACCGGGCCAGGGCAAAGAACCGTTACGCCAATGCCTTTCGGATTTGCGTATAACGCCAAGCCCTCTGAAATTTGAATGATCGCTGCCTTAGAAGCCGCATACGGCATTCGATCGTAGGAATAGCTCATAAGACCGGCGAATGAAGCTGTGTTCACGAAGTGCCCAGAACCTTGCTCAAGAAAGAGCGGAAGAAATGCAGCATGACTACGAACGACAGAGAAAAGGTTGACATTGATAACACGGTGCCACTCTTCAAGCGGAATGTGTTCTGGAAGTCCTCTCGTAATGACTCCCGCATTGTTCATAACGATGTCTACCTGACCGAATGCTGCAAGCGCATCACGCTTGAGTTGCTCGAGTGCTCGATCATCGCCAACGTCTACCCGAAAGGCGATCGCTTCGCCTTGTGCAGACTCAATCTCGCGAACAACATCTTGTGTTCCGTCAATATTTAGGTCTGCAACAACGACACGTGCACCTCTGCTTGCTAACGCTAAAGCCGCGCCGCGACCAATGCCACTAGCTGCGCCCGTAACAATTGCAACTTTGCCTTCAACTGCGACCATGTGCTGTTCTTCCTGACTCTAGAGTGGCTAAACCTTTGCAATTCCACGCGCTACAAGGTCATTGATGTAGTCATCTGAGAAGCCGAATTCACGCAAGACTTCAGCAGTGTGCTGCCCCAACGTGCACCCGGGCGGATTGATGGTGGTGGATCGAGAAAAGCCTGCGTAGGCACGTTGCCGTGGATATTCACCAATCACAGGGCTGTCCGCTGTCGCGATCCAGTCGTGCTTTTCTGCAAGCTCGGTCATGAAGACGCGATTAGGAGGCATCGTATTCACTTCAACGCATCCGATATCTTTAGCCAAAAGCAGAGCCTCCCAATCTGCGCCAGAACGCTTAATGAAAATCTCAGTCAAAGCCGCAGCT
>JBIIAA010000114.1:0-5693 GCA_044240165.1 Candidatus Nanopelagicales bacterium | reverse complement strand
GGCTGTCCGCTGTCGCGATCCAGTCGTGCTTTTCTGCAAGCTCGGTCATGAAGACGCGATTAGGAGGCATCGTATTCACTTCAACGCATCCGATATCTTTAGCCAAAAGCAGAGCCTCCCAATCTGTGCCAGAACGCTTAATGAAAATCTCAGTCAAAGCCGCAGCTAGCTCGCTGTCATGTTTTTCACGCAGTTCAGGAGTGGAAAATCTTACGTCGTCACTCATCACCGCTTCCGCGTCTAGTGCGACAACTAAACGTTCCCATTCACTAGCCTTCGGTGCACTGAGAAACACCCAACTGTCATCAGCTGATTGATACAGGCGATAGAGAGCGCTCAACCCATAAAGATCCAAGTCTGCAGTCGGAGCAGCGGGTCGATCTTGATATTCCACCATGTCTTCGCCTAATAAATGAGCGCACGATTGCAGCATTGTTGTCAGCATTGACTGCCCAGGAACACCGATCTCCTGCAAATATGCAGCCAAACTCAGTGCAGTGCCTACGCCAAGTGCTGCAACCCCGTCAGCTTGCGCTGCCGCGTTGCCTCCACCTGATGTGAGTTTGGCACCTAACGCCCGAATCACATCGAAGTCGTCCGGCACTCCTTCGGGAATTAACCGGCCGACGTTGCGCATTGCGATGCCACTGCCCGCGCCGATAACTGGAGCGAATGCTGGTCGGTTGCCATACGGAGCCTTGATACCAAAGCCCGGAGCCTCGAGATACATGATCCGGGGATTCATCCGACGAAAGTCCTTCGTCCCAACACCGAGACGATCAGCTACGCCCATGCGAAATGCACATAAGACAATGTCAATTGAAGAAGCCATCGCTTCGAGCACCTCCCGGCACTCTGGAGTTGCTAGGTCTAGCGCCACTGATTGTTTACCCTGTAACACCTTCATGGCGCCCACTTCTGGGAACGCTTGTTGAGTTCGCATTGGATCGCCTTCAAGGGTTTCGATCTTGATGACGCGCGCGCCTAGGTCGGTCAGGATTGTTGCGCCAAATGGTGCGGCATAGAAAGTGCCAAGTTCAAGAATCGTGAGCCCAGCCAATGGAAGTCCTGGTTTACTTTGCGCCTCCATCTGCGTTTCAGTAATTTCGATATTCGCGCACCTCTTCAGCAGTTCATCTTGGTGCTCACCCAAGCGCGGGGCATCAAGTCCAAGTTCAGCAGGAGTGGTTTCGAATCTCACGAGTGAAGCTGGCTGAAGAACCGGACCAAGGTCGCGGTCTTGAATTGTGACGACTTGCTGCTCAACCTCCATTTGCGGGTGATGCAGGAGATCAGTGCCTCGGCGAAACACCTCGGCGAAGACGTTCGGATCAACATCGAATGCTTCGCGCCATTCAGCAAGCGTTTTACTACGCACAATGTCGAGTAGAAGGTTCCAGAATTCGAACCTCTTCGCAGCATTCGCCGACTCAGGAAGTGTCACCGTCTCGGTAGCAACCTTCATGAACTCCGACCACTCTGGATCTTCATACATCCAGTCCAACCCACAAGACCGCATGAAGGATCGAAAGAGTCGAGGTTGGACCTCTGCGAACTGCAGCCAGTGGCCATCTTTCGTGATGGCGACAAGGAGCTTGAAAAGGAAACTCGTGTTTGGCGCACCGTCGGTGGAAGTCTGCCCCGTTGGAGCGAAGGCATCAGGGAAGCGTTCGGCGATAACACCTACTGCCTGCGTCCAAGGGTCTTGGGCACCGACACTGTGAGCAAGGCTCGTATCAACCATCTGTCCAAGGCCACTGCTTTCCCTTTCCCGAAGTGCTGCGAAAACACCTTGAAGAAGGGTCTGACCTGCGCTCCAACTTGCGAACGGGACTGTCGTGAAGATGGGACCACTTCGGTCGACCACACGCTGATAGGAGATGTTGCCGCCAATCTTGGCCATCACTAAGGCTTCTGTGCCCTTTGATTGCGCTAGCGGTCCAGTGAGTCCCCAAGCTGTGACTTGACCAAATACAGCGCGGGGATTTACTCGAGCAACTGATTCATAGTCAAGTCCCCAGCGGGCAAGCGTCGCAGGTCGAACAGAGGTGAGTACGACATCAGCTTCAGCCATCAATTTCAGGCACCGCTGTGCATCCTCTTCTTGACGACAATCAAGAACAACGCTTTTCTTGGCTCGTCCATAAAATGCGAAACCGGGGACAGCTCTCAGTGGCACTCCGCCTGGTGGTTCAACCATGACAACTTCTGCGCCGTAATCCGCAAACAGGTTGCCAGCTTGAGTGATTGCCAGGCTCTCCCCCAATTCCAAGACACGGATCCCCGCAAGTGGTCCACTCATGACACGCTCCTTGGAATTGATTTCTTGTGAATCTTCCATAAGTGCGCCTCGAATGTGACGGATTCTCTGAGGTTTAAGTCGAATTAACTGCGACACCTCACGGGTAGGCACTACTACTGACTGAACATCACAAGGTGAAATGTTCACAATACGAACATAGGGCGCTTAATCACCCTAAATAGTTCATATGAACCTGAGCTCGGCTCAAGCGACGGCAATAAACACCTGCCATGCCCTGACTTGCTGGATCTCCAAACGTTGTATTCACTGCTCGTCAAACACTAAGAAAGCCAATGCACCGGCCAAATTTCTATGCTTTGATGCTGAAAGTTCCAAAAAGCCCACTCATTTCAAGGGGGAAGCACCCGTGAGTACAGCCGTTCGCGAAGAACTTCGCGAGTATCAAAGCGCCCGGCCGGTATCTATTCGGGAAGCTCAGAAGGAACTTACGCGTGCTCGACTCATTGAAACATCTATCGTTGTTTTCGCGCAACGCGGATACGCAGCTGCCACGATCGATGAGATTGCTAAATGCGCCAATGTAGGTCGCACCACTGTGTACAAGCATTTCCATGGAAAATCAGATATCGCTGAAGCAATCGGCGAGCGTTACGGGCGAGAGCTGCTGTCGGCAGTGTCCGCCATCCGGTATGCCCACCCAGGCGATAAGAGCGACGTCGAGTCTTGGCTCACTCAATTTGAGAGCATTCTTGGCCGTCAATCAACGTGGTTTCACTCCGGTCCCCTGATGCCTGAATCAATAGAGGATTCGCTACACAGACTCGACGAGGTCGCAGACGAAGTTCTTCACGACTGGAGTGAGCGAGGATGGGAAACTGCAGTCGCTGCACCAGCACAGTCACTTCGATTGCTCTTCAACCTCGTGGGTCGTTGGGTGAGTTATCACTTTGTCTATGGTGTGCCACAGCCCGAGAACAGTCGCGATGCACTCATCGAATTGGTCAATTGTGAGATTGTCCGGATCGTACGTAGAGCCCACTGAAGATTTTGAAACGCATTCATTGCTAAGCAGTACCCATATTTGTGTCAGTTAGGCGAACAAATTCCCTAATGCTGTCGTCCCGGTAAACAAAACCCCGTTAATTTCCTTCGAAAAATTCCCTCAATTTGCCCACCTGCTTTAGCCCTACCTCGAATACTACGTCTATGGAGAATACAAAGCGCTTGTCCGGAAAGGTCGTCATCGTTACTGGTGCAGCCCGCGGATTAGGACGCGACTACGCCCGATACTTTGCAATGGATGGCTGCCATGTGGTGGTCGCAGATGTGAAAGACACTTCCGGCGCTGCCCAAGAAGCCAGTGCCTTGGGGCCGAAATGCATAGGTGTGGAGTGTGACGTTACTTCTGCCGAATCTGTCGATGCCCTGGTGAAAACCACAGTGCAAGAGTTTGGGCGCTTAGACATTCTCATAAACAACGCTGGGCTTTGGCGTGGACTTGCTGAGGCTGGTCTACTCGATTGTCCTGACGAGATTTGGGACATCGCCTGGGCAGTCAACGTCACTGGCACGTTGCGCGCCACTAGAGCTGCTATTCCAGCCATGAAGGCTAACTCTTGGGGCAGAGTTGTAAACGTTTCTTCGATGGCTGCGAAGAGCGGCGGTAATTCATACGGCTTAACTAAATCGACCGTAGAAAATATGACCCGCGGCATGGCGCGTGAAGTTGGTGATTTTGGTATCACCGTCAATTGCATCGCCCCAGGGATCAGCGCTTTTGAGGCAGCCGGAAGCCAACTCGCTAATGCAGATCAAATTACCGGGAGCAATCCCATCAAACGCTTCGGTACCAGCCGAGAGCAATACGAGGCGATGGCGTATTTCTGCTCCGATGGGGCGAGTTACACCACTGGCCAAACGCTATATGTGGATGGAGGGGCAACAAGTTGAGCCCACAATTCAAATTTTCGATCCAAATGCCATTCACCCCTGATGCGGATGGCTGGGTGGCGAAAGTCCAACGCGCTGAAGCAATGGGCTTCTACTCGATATCCGTGCCAGACCACATCGGTCCAAGCCTGCCTCAGTTAGCACCCATCGTTTCACTCGCGTCAGCTGCGATGGTCACTGAACGTATTCGTCTAGCGATCACTGTCTTGAATAACGACTTTCGCAATCCCACTCTTCTTGCAAAGGAAATAGCGACGTTGGACATCATGTCTAAAGGTCGCGTTGATATGGGAATAGGTGCAGGTTGGCTCGAAGAAGATCTCACCAAAACCGGCATAGCCACTTGGGATCCACCTGGAACGCGAGTCAGCAGGTTGTTTGAAAGCATTACGGTCCTTCGTCAACTCTTCACTGGTGAACCCGTGAATTTTGAAGGCGAGTACTACTCGATCAAAGACTTCACTTCCGTGCCAAGACCAATCCAGAATCCATTTCCAATCATGCTTGGTGGCGGTGGTAAACGGATGCTGAGTTACGCTGCAAAGAATGCGCAAATCATCAGCATTTTGACGCAGATGTCCGGCACTGCGGATACTCGAAAGTCAGCGTTCAATGACCAGCTGTCTTGGATTCGCGATGCCGGTGGCTATGAGCGAGATGACCTAACGATTGGCGTCCGGGTGCTGTTCGGAGCTGTTGGCACCGCAGGTGAAAGTCGCGCGGAATCTGCTGCACGCGCACTTGGGCCAACGGGGATGCCTGTTGCGGGCGGTCTGACAACTGATGAGTTACTCGAATCACCATTTGGTTTGATTGGCAATACCGCTGAACTTGTTAACCATGTTCAAGCAATCAACACCCAATATGGAATCACCTACTTCACTGTGAGTGAACCACTTGCTTGGGAACTAGGCCCACTCATCGCAGCACTCGCCTAACAACACTAAGGACACTCATGCAGCGACTACCTGAAGCGGAACTTCCTGCCGAAATGATGACTGACAACCGAATTGTGCGCGCTGTTTACAACAATCCGGAAATGTTTAAAGGGTTTGCGAGTCTTTCCGGACGCGTGCATTCCACTTCACGGTTGTCAGATCGCACAAGAGAAATTCTGGTCCTACGAACCCTGTATCGAGTCGGCTCGACGTATCAATCTCAGTTACATGAGCCGGTGGCGCTCAAGGCCGGAGTGAGTGCCGAGGAGTTAGCGGCACTTAAGGCCGCGGACTTCACTGGTTTTAGTGCTTCTGAAATTGCCGCTCTTAACTTTTGTGAGGCTACTGACAGCGTGACAACCACAGACGAACTCTGGCTCGCGACAACCAAACACTGGTCACCACAGGAAATCTCAGACATGGCTCTGCTCGTTGGCTTTTATGCCATGGCTGGTCGCTACCTGCTGGCTATGGGAGTTGTCGCCGAATAAAGACAAAAGATCTTCAAAACAAAGAAGTGGGGCCTGGCGCAATGCGCCAGG
>JBIIAA010000001.1:0-50903 GCA_044240165.1 Candidatus Nanopelagicales bacterium | reverse complement strand
GAGGAATACCGCAATAAGGGCGTCACTTTTTGCCCGCATTGCGACGGTCCTCTTTTCAAAGGAAAGCGCATCGCTGTCATCGGCGGTGGTAACTCAGGTATCGAAGCAGCCATTGATCTTGCAGGTTTGGCGAGTCATGTCACTGTGCTTGAGTTTGACGTCAAGCTGCGCGCGGATGAAGTACTGATTCGCAAACTGAACTCGCTCGCAAATGTCGACGTAGTTCTTCAAGCGCTGACTACTGAAGTCATCGGTGATGGCTCAAAGGTGACAGGTTTGAACTATCAGTCGCGCGAAGATAATTCGGTTCACGAACTAGAACTCGATGGAATCTTTGTGCAGATTGGATTGCTACCAAACACTGAATGGTTGAAAGAGACCGTTGAACTATCTGCACGCGGTGAAATCGTCATTGATGCGGCAGGCGCGACAAATCTTCCTGGAGTTTTCGCTGCAGGGGATGGCACCACCGTGCCGTACAAGCAGATTGTGATTGCACTTGGTGCTGGAGCCACAGCTGCCTTAAGTTCCTTTGACTACCTCATTCGCCAATAGCACTTGAGAGTTCTGCGCTAACTAGCGCGAGAACCATCAAATGAGTGTGGTCTGTCAATCTACTCACTGGTTTGGCGGGCAGTGTTCTTTGTGTTTACTTAATTGTGAACGAACAGCACCTGATCGATTTTCTCAATCTTTACGTCGGGCTTGAAAGCAAGAACGTCTTCAATAAAAACACCATCCGCCGCAAATCCACGGCTTCGCCAGCCGACAGCACGGGCAAGTTCAGTGCGAAAGACACCAGCACCCACATCAAACCGATTCATTCGCGGCTCTGTGATCAAAACGGAATACGGTGGTGCGATGGTGTCGCCAGCATTCTCATGGCTGTGAACGACATCGTATAAAACAATGTCGGCATTCTTATCGTGAGCGACTGCTAAGACAGTCTGCACAAATACGGGCACGTAGTAGTTGTCATCGTTAGTGAACAGGACAAATGGAGTGCTGACTTGTTCGAGGCCGAGCTGACGCAGCGAATGGCCGTAGTCGTCGTAGCGCGTCTCGGTAAAAATGTATTCGATTCGGTCGGGATAGCGACTCGTGTATTCAGAAAGAAGCACAGACATCTCTGCGTCAGGTCCGTCATGGATAACGAGCAGACGGAAGTTCTGCGAGGTTTGGGCTAAAAAACAATGCAACAGAACTTGAATACTTTGTGGTCGTCGATACGCAACACAGACAATTGTCAGAGGAATCTGAGCCGAATCTACAGATTCGTCACCAACTTCGCTCATCACGCCTCACAGTATGGCTAGTTGGAGCAAATACCGCGACGCACATAGCGAAGAAACTCGCCGCAACTCAAAGCAGCGCACCGCGAAACTTTTGCCTCACCTCGCGAGATTACGGGCTGGATCAAGAATTAACTTGTCGTACGTACCTTGAAGTGCTGAACCAGGTTTGGGTCACCATTTGGATCCTGTAGGAATTTCGCACCTACACGAACCTCTGACAGCACTGCCCCGATTGGCACCTTGGGTAGGCAAAGGTCATGCATGTTGTCGTCCATTGCTGGAGTGCTGTGGTCAGCAAGGTCTGCAACAGCGATTGGTCGCACGTTGATTACTTTCCCGTTAGGAAGCGTAAATAGCGCCCGGTAAGAGTTCACGACTGCATCACCAATTTCAGCACCTGTTGGGTAGGCAGTCATGCCGTTTGACCATGCGACGCGAACAAATGTTTGGCCGACAGTGCAGGCGTTAGTGTCACCACTCATCATCGCTGGGGTGAGTCGCCAAGCATCAGAAATGTCAGGGCCGGCTTCAATCTGAACAATGCTGTGCGAAAGACCAGGAGTAATCGTGCTCCACGTGGTTTGAAGCGGTGCATGTCCTTGAAGTTCACCTACGACGGTGACTTTCACTGGACGGGCGGCTGCAGGATCACCGAAGTTGCCAATCAGGTTGACCGTCTGAAGTTCGTTGGGTTCATTGGGCGGGTATTGCAGTGCACACGTCGGAGTGACGGTAGTGCCGTCATCGCGAGTAATCACAAAGTCAGTCACGGCAATTGATGAGGTTTGGATGAACCAATTAAAAGTGACGGGGATGTTGTCTAGGCCCTTTTCACCAGTTGGGCACTGGTTTCCATTATTGAGACCCCACGCAGCGCTGAGAATCTGCGCTTGCGCACGTGAATCCGATGGGCTGGCTACAGACTGCCCCAAAGTAGCTAGCGGCAAGGCTAGGAAAGTGACCATAGCGAGTGAAGCAGGAATGAGTCGATCGCGCAGAGTCATGAGCTAAAACCTTCATCGTTTGAGGTGAAATTTCTTCTTGTGAATATACCGCACCTTATTAATAGGTCTACATTAATACGTCTGACGGAAAGCAGCCACGACTGTTGCGAGTAGGCAACACTTACCCGCATGTTCATGTGCACACATGGTGCTCGGCTGTTGAGAGCCAAAGTGCAAGCGAGTAATCGAAAGAATTTCGACCCTGCTTCGTCTGGTGCGAGTTTTTAAACCTTTATCGCGGTCGCATGTAAATTCAGGAAATACGAACCCAATGGGCGAACATCCGCACGGTATTTTCATTGGAACCAACCGCTGGTGTTAAAACACTGCCGAACGCGGCTTGAGTTCCAGTTCCATCGCCCCGCGGCACTTCACAGTGGGTGATGGGTGATGTGTAAAGCGTGATGAAGTCTGTGTCGGCAGGCGAAGCTCCGCGCGCGTGTTAGGCGCGACTCGGTTAGACACACGGCCCATCAAGGCACCCTCCCACCGCGGCCAGCCCATACGCTTCCCGCATGACGACTCCTGACTCGGGCAAGACCCCAAACACGGCTACCACTGCGCCCAGTAAGGCAGTGAAGATGCCGGTCGAACGTCGCCTGAAATTGGTGGCAGCCGTGACCGCGTTGGTTTTCCTACCCTCAATTGTCATGTTGCTCATTACCTGGGCGGGCACCGGCAAACCTCAAGGCGCGGCAACTTGGGCTTCCATTCCGGCAATTGTAGGCATTGCTGCCGCCTTATTGGGTGGACGTCGTTACGCAGTGATCGTTGCAATTGTCATGGGCTTCCTCGCACCACTGCCACTGCTGGTGGATACTCCGACTGGTTCTTGCCGTCACAGGATGAACTCAACCAAGTGTGTAAGTACGCACGCGATCAATCCACTGCAACTGTGGATCGAGCCGTGCAGTGCGACGGCACCGGTACGTTGCGCAGTGGTTTCCCTAGCATCTACTACTGGGGTTCAACGCAGTACCCGGACCGCGGAGACATCGCGTGGTTCTGGAGTATTGGCGGCGGCTACGCGAGCAACGATGTAAAGCCCTCCACGCATGGAGTTCTTCCTATCCGGTCTTTCTGATTACTTCATCTATTGAACACTTCAGATTTTTAGTCGGTTTATTGGTAGGCCAGCGATTGGCATGCGATTCATGTAGTGGTGGCCAGGGCCGGGGTCGAACCGGCGACCTTCCGAGTTTCAGATGGGTACGCACCATATAGATAGGTCTATTCAGTCATACAGAGTCAGTGGTGGTGTCTTGTGAGTCCCTCACGGTTCGTTTGGGTCCTGCAGAGTCTGTGCACATTCCGTGCACATGAAACCCGTACTTAAAGGCCCTATTTCGGGTACTTCCGTCCCATTGTTCTGCTATTGTCAATCGTGTTGTCTTTACCGTTCCCGCGTCGCAGCGCTCGGGCGTGCACGTGTACCTCGTTTCGCACTCGGTGAGGACTTCTTTTCGCTGGGTTGGGTTTCTCCAGTGATGGGAAGTTCGTGGTGGCGGTTGTGAAACCTGTTCGTTCCAAGACTTTCCTTGCCACCTTGTCAGCGTTGGTGGTGGTTGCGGGCATGTTGTTTGGTGCGAATGTGGCTTCGGCTGATTCGGTGCAGTACCAGTCGTATGGGCGGGTGAGCCAAAGTGAGGCGTGTGCCGCGCAGGTGGGTGAAACACCGTGGCAAGCCAGTTGGGGGACAGACTCAAGTTGGTACCCGTCATGGGAGCAGTGGGCAAACAACGGTAAGGGTGGTTGGACATGCGGCAGGAGCATCACCTGGGCTAAGACCCCTGTTGCCGGTGGATCTTCTTCTGCCCGGACATATGCCCTGGGTGAAAACGGTCCTGGTGGTGGTTTGGTGTTCCTAATCTCTGGCGGTTTGACCTATGAGATGGCCCCGAAGACGTGGGGTGGTGGAAGCAGTGATTCGGCACAAATTTGGACGACCACGGCAGCTTTTTGTTACGCCTCTGGGCTCAGCACCGCCGACCAAGACTGCCAAACGAATGGCGTGTACCCAGGAACAACTGGTGCCCAGGCTGCAAGTTCAACTGCTTCTGAGGCGGTAGGGATGGGTTCGGCGAATACGGCAGCGATTAAAGCCCGCATGACCGCCGGGGGAGCGCTTTCCAGCGCCTATGCCGCTGGGATGGCGAGTGCTTACGGCGGTGGTGGACTGACGGACTGGTTCTTGCCGTCCATGGATGAGTTGAACGCGATGTGTAATTACTCGCGAACCTGGACGGGCACCCCTTCTACAGGTACATGCACAGGTGCGCAGAATGGTCCATTCGCTGCGGGCGCGTACGGGTTTGCTAGCGACCTTTACTGGAGTTCGAGTCAGTTCGGCACGGTCGCCGCGTGGAACCAGAGTTTCGTCAATGGCAATCGTGTCAACGGCTACAAGCTCGTCCCGCGGCAGGTTCGTCCGGTCCGGGCTTTTTAGCTATTCATCACTTTAGGTTTCTGTTCTTGATTCTTAGAATGCGCTGCATAAGAAAGTGGCCAGGGACGGGGTCGAACCGTCGACCTTCCGAGTTTCAGTCGGACGCTCGTACCAACTGAGCTACCTGGCCTTGACTGGCTAGCCAGTCGCGAGGCTCAGAGTTTCCTCTGAACCAATGGCGACCCTGACCGGACTTGAACCGGCGACCTCCGCCGTGACAGGGCGGCGCGCTAACCAACTGCGCTACAGGGCCTTACTTGTGTTGCAGTATCCCCAACGGGATTCGAACCCGTGCCGCCGCCGTGAAAGGGCGGTGTCCTAGGCCACTAGACGATGGGGACCTATGTGTTGTGTCTCCGTCGACAGAAGTGCGTTGGCGACCTCAGAACTATAGGGGATTGCGGGCCAATGCTCTAACTGAGGTCAGTTTGAGTGGGCAGCTCTGGTTAATCGGTCCACGATTGCGGCTCCGATCCCGGTCTGGGTTGGTGGAACAGCCAGCACTGTCGAGAGTTGGAGAGCATCCGCTTCCCTTAGTGCTGAGTAGAGCTGCTGGGCGTAGTCGGCCGCTGTTTCAGGAGCACAAAGCCGCACGACTCCGGTTGGGGTTGCGCAATGCGCCAGAGCAATCAACCCCACTGTTGCATCCGCGAAGCCAAGATCGAGTAGTTCGTCTTCAGTAATAAGTTCGACGTTGGCAATGGGGCTGTAGTGGGATTCCAGAGTTCCGCTGGCGCGAACCTTTGAATCAGTTGTGCAGGGCAGGCCAGTAATTGCTTGCACGTGCTCAAGGCTGACTGCACCTGGGCGTAGCAGCCTGGGATGGTCGCCTGTGCAATCAATGATGGTCGATTCAACCCCGACCGCGCAGTCACCGCCGTCAAGCACTACATCGTCGTCAGAAGTGAAGGCGCCCAATTCGTCGAGAACATGTTGCGCGTTGGTCGGGCTGACTTTGCCAAACCTGTTGGCACTAGGTGCTGCGATGCCGATTGCTGGATCTCCAGTGAGCAAGATGAGCGCCTGCTGCACTTCTTGCATTAATGGGTGTGCTGAAACTCGCACGGCAACTGAATCTTGCCCGCCAGTGATGAAGTCGGCAGCTTTCGGTGATCGGTTGACTACGAGCGTGAGCGGGCCAGGCCAAAAAGCTTTGCCGAGTTGATACGCATATATAGGGATGTTGATTCCCCAGGCTTCTAGCGCTTCGATACCGGCGAGATGAGCGATAAGCGGGTGATCTGCCGGCCGACCCTTAGTGGCATAGATGCGCGCGATCGCGTGCGGGTCATCAGCGCGGGCGCCAAGGCCGTAAACCGTCTCAGTTGGCAGGGCAGCGAGGTGACCAGCAGCCAGCGCAGCAGCTGCATCTTGGGGGTCAGTTGTGGCTCGCATGTGCCTATTCAATCTGGCCTTTGTAAGAAGTAAGTCAGGACTCGGCCATTTGATGGCACCAATGGAACGAATCGATCGATCTTGGTGTCTGATAGATACATGACTTCACCAGATGAAGGAGACTCAGTGTCTACTCCAATTCCACCGTTCACCCCAGTTGAGTCAACAATTCAAGGCTTTCAGTATCAACCGATGGTGATTCCGGAAAAGAAGCGTAATCGCACTTCTTTGATGTTCGCCGGATTTATCGTCACCGGACTCGTTGCAGGTGCAGCTGGCGGTGCCGTTGGTTTTATCGCAGCCCGAGAGACGCTTCCTGTAGCCACTTCAGTTACTGCTACTTCGGTGTTCGCAGATTCACCGTCACTTCCAGCTAATGGCTCAATTGCGGACGTTGCAGCGGCAGTTCAGCCGGCGGTCGTTCAACTCAACGTGAACGGCGCGGAAGGTGAAGGCACGGGTTCAGGATTCATCATTAGTAGCGATGGTTACATCATCACGAACAACCACGTGGCTGGGTCGGCTACGGAAAATGGCATCGACGTGCTGTTCGCCGATGGCAGCACGGCCAAGGGCAAACTTGTTGGCGCTAATGCTGGCTATGACCTTGCAGTTGTGAAGGTCGACAAAACCGGATTGAAGACTGTGCCATTGGGTAAGTCATCAACCTTGCGCGTAGGTGACACAGTCATCGCCCTTGGTTCCCCACTTGGCTTGCAGGGCACAGTGACATCAGGCATCGTCAGCTCGCTGAATCGTCCGGTGACGGCAGGTGCTGAATCGTTCATCAACGCGATCCAAACTGATGCGGCAATTAATCCTGGAAACTCGGGTGGGCCACTCGTCAACGGCAACGGAGCAGTGGTTGGCGTGAACTCCGCTATTGCATCGTTAGCAACTGGCGCTGGAGAAGCGGGTTCGATCGGCTTGGGTTTCTCAATTCCAATTGATACCGCGAAACGCATTGCTGACGAGATCATCAAGACTGGATCGGCGAGCACTCCAATCATCGGCGTGCAACTTGCGATGAACTTCGATGGTCCGGGCGGCAAGGTTTCGACCGTGACGAAGGGTGGGGCGGCCGATCAAGCAGGTCTTCAGATTGGCGACGTGATCACCAAGATCAACGGTCAATTAATTACTGACGGTACCCAACTGATTGTCACGGTTCGCTCCTTCGCCCCAGGTGATCGAGTGCAACTCACCATCAAGCGTGGGGATCAAACACTGACCCTTCCGTTGAATTTAACGGCCTCGAAGGCATAGACGAATTGGCCCTGCGGCAGGCTATGGGTATGAACCCCATAGACAGCGTGATCACTCCCTTGAGAGAACGCGCAGCCGCAGGGTTTCGTCGTATCGTTTCGGGTGATCCCACAGGTGTTCCCGAGTGGGTTTCGCAAATGCGCGAAGGTGATGATGTCGGTTACTTTGGCCCCGATTCTGCGCCTTGGGCAGTGCACGGAGGCTTGCCAACCTTGGTCGGTGGCGTTCGTGCGTTGTTGATGCAGGCTTTGCATCCGGCGGCCCTAGCTGGCGTGATGCAACATTCGCGTTATGAAGAAGACGCACTTGGTCGGCTCGCTGGAACCACGCAATGGCTCACTGTTGTGACGTTTGGTGACAAGGCTCAGGCGGATCGTGAATGCGCTCGTGTTCGCGGGCTGCATCGTCGAGTCAATGGCGTGTACACGGTCAATGGCGTTGAGTTTCCTTACGATGCCACCGATCCTGACTTGCTGCGTTGGGTGCACATTGCGTTCACTGATTCTTTTCTCGCTACACATTTAGTTTGGGGCGGCGAGATTCCTGGCGGCCCGGATGCTTATGTGCGCGAATGGGCGAAAGCTGGCGAACTTGTTGGCGTCGAAAATCCCCCTCGTTCAGTAGCCGAACTTCGCAGCCAAATGGCGGACTATGAATCACAGCTGTGTACGAGTGTTGAAGCCAAGGAAACCGCCGCATTCATTCGCAAGCCACCGCTGCCGTTTGCGGCTCAGGGGCCGTACGCGGCACTTCTTTTAGGTGCACTATCCACAATGGCGCCTCAACATCTAGAGATGCTGGGACTGCCTCGAGTGCCCAGCGCGATTGCCCGTCCTGCCGTCAGGGCAATGCTGGGAACGCTCGCATTTGCATTGGGACCAACTTCACCATCACAGCAAGCAGCGATGACGCGAATTGATAACAACTCGTTACCGAGGAATTGACGAATTCACCGGATCATGGGTGATGATGGTCGAATGCTTCCCCAAAGCCGTGCGTCTCGTTTCGCCCTGAATTCTGCGATAGCAGTCTCAGCTTTTGCTGTGGCGCTCACTGCACTTCCTGCCCAGGCTGCGGAAACACCAGCACCATCAACTTCACCGGCCGCCTCTGCCGCACCTACTCCCTCAGTGACACCAGCAGTCACAGTGGCACCGACGACAACACCAAGTGCAACGCCGACAGTGGCTCCAACACCTGTGCGCTCTTCTACCGCGACTGCCACGCCAGCGCCGACGGTTTCAGCAAGCGTCACGCCAGCGCCTTCCGTTTCAGTAACTCCTGGCGCGACGGCAGTGCCCGCAACCCCACTAATCGCAATGCCAGCAGCACTAGGCAGTTGGTGTCGCCCGTTGTTTCCACAGACATCAGCATCAAAAGAGCGAGTTGCCGCCCAGCAACTTCTGTCGACAGGCACTATTAATTTCGGTAAACCCGGCACGTATCGCTTGACGGAACATCCAGACTGGAAACCACAAGCAACGTCAGACACTTCCGGTGACCGTCACGTGAACTCTTTGAACTGGGCCTTGCCGCTTCTCTTTCGTGGCGTGCAAGTGCAAAACCAGGCGATGGTCGATCGCTTTCGCCAAATCATGTTGTATTGGATTGCGGATCATCAGGGCAAGCGCGGATCGTGGGTTGACTCATCAATCTACGGAGGCTTACGCACTCAAACTCTCGTATGTGCTGCGCAAACGTTGAACGATCCAACAATTGCGGCTGCTGCGATTCGTGACGCGCAAACAATGGTGAAGTCCAATGCGGGGGCAAAGGAAATTGCGATCGGAACCAACAACACCGATTTGATTCGGCAAACTGGCGCGCTTGCAGCTTTCTGTTGGACGTCGGATTGGCCAGCGCGCGATAAAGCGTGGGCGAACTTGGTATCAATCGCCAACGGCGTTATTCAGCCGGATGGCAGTGACGTTGAAGGCTCGCCAAGTTATGCGGTCTACATCGAACAACTCTTAACTGCGGTTCAATCAGCAGCCGCAACTTGTGGCATGCCTGCAGATCCAATCCCAGCGCTGCGCAACAGACTTTATGATTTTGTTTCGCAAGCGATTCGCCCGGACTTTTTAATTGAGTCACTCGGCGATGGAATAAGTACCTCGTTGAGAGGAACGTTCGGCGCAGCCGATGGTCAAGCCGAATGGGTACGAACTGCAGGCAAGTCAGGTACTCCACCGGCTCCGATCTATTCGGTCTATGACGGCGGCTACATCTTTGGCCGTGCAGGTTGGCAACCACAACCGGGAATGCCAGACAGTTATTACTCCTTGCGCTACAGCTCAACACGACCTGGCACAGCGCATACCCATGATGATGGAACTGGTTTGACGTTGTATTCAAAGGGAGTCGCATGGATCGGCGATCCCGGGCCCTTCCGCTACGAAAACAGTGATCCATTACGCGCTTTCCTGAAGACTCGCGCAGCACATTCAGCACTCACCGTCGGCAAAGTGACACGCAGTAAGTGGTCGGGAGTTAAAAAAGTCGTAGCGGCCAGTGATTGGGCAACTGGCGGTAACGACACTTCCTGCGTGCAAGACAACACTTGGAAAACCGTCACCCTGACGCGGTGCACTCAATATGTGCGCAGCGTCGACGCGATGATTGTTACTGACTATGTGAATGCCGCTGCCGGTGGGAAAAAAGCTAAGGGTCGTTTCACTTGGCAACGTTGGCAAGTGCCGCCGGGTGTTGACACCGGATATGAAGGCACCACGTTGGTGTTGTCTAAGGGCGATAAGCGCATGGACATTGTGAAGTCGGGAACTGACGGCTGGGTTGTGGATCGCGCCAAGCCAGGCGGCAAACAAGGATGGTTCACTGGCGCTTGGGGAGAAAAGCTACCCGGCCAAGTAGTGAATCGTCAGGTGCCGATTCCAAAACAGGGCGTGCGTCAGGCACTCGTGACCGTCTTTATGCCGCATTCAGTTGGTGAATCCGTGCCGGTTGCGATCACTGCTGCAGGAGTAACAATTTCTCGCAGTGGGCTAACAATCACTACACCTGCACCAATGCCACAGCTTGGCGCTCCATTACTCTGAAGTCATGATTGTTGCTGTTGGTTCAGACCATGCGGGTTTCGTGTTGAAGGAAGAGCTTCGTGGTTGGCTCCTTGAGCACGGCTACGAAGTGCTCGATCTCGGTGCCTATTCGGCTGAGCGAGTCGACTACCCGCACTTTGGCGCTGAAGTGGGGCGCGCGGTGGTTGCTGGCAAGGCCGAGTTCGGGATCGCCGTCTGTGGCAGTGGCCAGGGCGTGTGTATGGCCGCCAACAAGGTCCCTGGAGTGCGAGCAGGGATCATTCGCGACGTACAAGACGCAGAAATGACCCGACGCCACAACAACGCCAATGTGGCTTGTTTCGGTGAGCGAGTCACGGAGCCAGAAGCTGCCTTGGCGGCAGTCCAAGCGTTTCTAACCACCGCCTTTGAAGGTGGCCGACATGAGGCTCGCGTCGAGCAACTTGCGCAATTGGATGCCGGTCAAGACGTCTAGCCGGCTAGGCACAATTTTGATCATCGCTTAATTCTCCAAATCAAAGGTACGATGCAGACATGTGGATTTGGATAGCTCTCGCAGTCGTTGTTGTCATTGTCGTCATTTACGTTGTTTCCGCCTATAACCGGTTGGTCAGCGCCAATGTCGCGGTGGATGAAGCCTTTGCTCAGATTGAAGTGCAGCTCAAGCGTCGCAGCGACTTGATCCCGAACTTGGTGAGCACAGTCAAGGGCTACGCCGCCCATGAAAGTGGCACCTTCGAAAAGGTGACCGCTGCTCGCGCTGCCGCAGAACATGCAAACGGTGTCGCTGAGGTTGCCGCTGCCGATGGTCAATTGACCCAAGCCCTTCGTGGCTTGCTCATGGTCGCGGAGGCCTATCCCGATCTCAAGGCCTCAGCGAATTTCTTGTCGCTGCAAGAAGAACTCTCCTCAACTGAAAACAAGGTCGCCTTCTCTCGTCAGTTCTACAACGACTCGGTTCGTTCACTGAACACTGCGATCGTGACGCTCCCTACGAAGTTCTTTGTTGGCATGGCAAGCGTGAGCGCTCGTGAGTTCTACGAGGTCCCAGAAGAAGCGGATCGCAACGCTCCTACCGTTTCCTTCGAATAACGATGGCGGTCTCCTTCAGAGCCCAGCAGAAGTCGAACCAACGTAAAACTTGGTTCCTGCTCGGCACGATGTTCGTTGCTCTGGTGTTGATGATTTGGGCTATCGGCACCATTTTGAACTTCCAGGCTTACTTGCTGGTGCCAATCGCTGTTGGCATTTCACTCATTGGGGTATGGACTTCGTATTGGAAGTCCGACACCTTGGTGTTGGCGATGACGCATGCAAAAGTGGTTCAGCACGAGGACGCGCCTCAGCTCTACAACATCGTCGAAGAAGTGACCATGGCTGCAGGTTTACCGATGCCCAAGGTCGCGATCGTGGATGACCCAGCCCCAAATGCCTTCGCAACAGGTCGTGACCCAGAACATGCCGTGATCGCCTTTACAACAGGCATTTTGAGGGTCATGGATCGCGAACAACTCCAAGGTATCGCGGCCCACGAGATGGCTCATGTGGGTAACCGAGACACCTTGGTGATGGCTGTTGCGGCCACTACCGCAGGGCTGCTTGCGATCCTAGCTGACATGGGCGCCCGGATGGCTTTTTTTGGTGGGCGGAACAACAACAACAATAATCCCATTGCACAAATTGTTTCCATCGTGATTTTGCTCCTCGCCCCGATTGCCGCCCTCCTCATTCGTGCATCCATTTCACGTAAACGTGAGTCATTAGCTGATGCCACGGCTGTTGAGTTCACCCGCAATCCCAACGGGCTTCGTCGGGCTTTAGAGACGCTTTCCGAAGACTCCACAGTGGTGCAGCAAAAGTCCACAGCGGTTGCTCACGTCTGGATTGAATCCCCTCTGGATGGCAAGTCAAAGTCGATGTTTGACACCCATCCACCCCTGAGCGAGCGCATCAATATTTTGCGCGAAATGGAAGGCTTACCGCCTGCCGGTGAGTAGTTCTACGGCGACGGCTCATTGCGGCTTTTGCCCCATTTTTTAAGCCTTGACTGGTCATCCTGTCGGGGCCTTTTGGCATCAAATATTGCAGCAATCACATGAGAATACCCATTGCTGTGCAACGCGTTTATCCCTGTTTGACCACTGTTAATTTCAACTAAATATTGGTCATTGGTCATTTGACTGTGCATTGAATGGTCTGGATACTTCTTGTTGAGACAACAAAGGAGTTGACCAGTCATGAGGATTCAATTGACTGTACAAACAGTTGGATCATTTCTTGCCGCAGGCGTACTCGCGGTCACATCACTTGGGCTAGCAGCAGGGGTAACAAACTCGACCCAGAGCGACTCTTGGGTGCCTATGGCACCGCAAGCGGCAAGCAGCACTGCAGCCACCGACTTTAAGTCGATCTTCCATGATCAGAACTCTTCGCTGCTTAATGGCGGATGGAGCCAGTGTGGTGGCCCTGTCACTTGGAGCGTGGATTCGCGGCAGCTCACTGCACCTCAAGCAGCGCTAGCCGTGAAGCAACTCACCTGGGCTTTCGATAGTTGGTCAGCTGCATCAGGTCTTACTTTTAAGTACGACGGTGAAACCGCAGTGAACTACAACGACGCGAACTACGCCCTCACGCCAGTTGATGGCAGCGCGGTGCGCGACCGTCACGTCTACCTCACCTTCTTAAAGATTGGCGAGGCGTCTATGTTGTCCAAATCAATTTACGGTTTTGCAGCGCCTTCTAAAGTCAACGTTGCTTCCAAAGAGATCGTTGCTGGAAACGCAGTCTTTCGCACCGACCACGTACAAGCTGATGCTGCGAAATCACCAAACAAGATCAAGAGCCTGTATCTCCACGAACTTGGCCACATCATGGGCTTGTCTCACGCGGAACTTGCGGCCAACATCATGTATCCAATCGTCACCAGCCGCACCGCTTTGGGTGCTGGCGACGAACAAGGCGTAACTGTGATGACTAAGTCGTGCCCGGCAGTGGTGTAGCTGTTACAACCACATTGTCCTGGTAGCCGCCGCGTGACTTGTTGTAGTAACCACCACAACTAATCAGAGTCAGGCGTGGAGCGCCATCAACGGCGAAGAGTTCTTCCGTAGGTAGTACAGCTTTCGGAATACGTTCGCGGGCGACGACCTTATATTTCAGCTGCTTACCAAGACTGTTTGTCACGAAGATTCGATCGCCCAAGCTCAGGGCGCCGATGTTGTAAAACGCACCGCGGCCTTGAACTCTTCCGTCTCTGTGGGCCACAAGCACGGCTGACCCTCGAGAGCTTCCAGGTGCCACACCTAATTTGTACCAGCCCACTTTCCTGATGTCTTCAGGTATTTCCATCGACTTCTGCTTATCAAGGCCGGTAGCAAGAATGCGGGCGGCAACCCCGATGCGCGGAATCTTCACGCGCACTGGAACTGCTAGCCGAACTGCTGCAAGAGTAGATGCCTGTGTAGGGGGCGGAGCAGTCGCTCGAGTTTCGGCAGCGATGCGATCACCGACTGAGTCAATAATTTCTCCGCGCATGGACGACCCCGCCACTGCAATTGCAATCACTGCGGTGATGAGCATCAAGATGCTCACTCCGAACAGGACTACTGCAGGGCGGGGCCGCTTATTCATTGCGTATTTCCTAGAGGGATTTCTATTCTGATTACTACTTGCGAGATGAAGCTAGGCGTGAACCTGCTCCAGCTGCTCCTAGTGCACCAACGGTCAGAAGCCCCATTGCCCACACTGGAATAGATGAATCAGGTGCAGAGGAACCGCCACCAGCGTTAACTGATGTAGGTGCCGTTGCTGCTTCTGGAGTTACCGTGACTGCCACAGGCTCTGTGGTAGGCGCAGTAGCTGGTGCTGGAACAATCGAGATTGGAACTGCAGTCACCGTTGGTGCAGGTGATGCAGAAACCGTGACGGTTGGTCCAGGGACGGTGACTGTTGTAGTTGCACCAGGAACGGTGACGGTGTTGGTCACAGGAGCTGGGCAATCAATCGAGAGCTGACGATCGAAGGACCACTCGCGATCAACGGCTTCCACAACGACACGTGCGGTGTGGGATGCGTTGATAGGAGTCAACTGTCCCGTTGAGTACGCAAAGGTGCTGTCGAAGGCTTGATCATCAACCTTCAAGGTGCCATCCACTGTTACGGACACCTTGTTCTGGCGTGCTGAATCTCTGGAATCTTCCCAGCGATCACGAACTGGGTAGCCGGTGAGGTTTACGATCAGACCAGCTGAGCACGTCAACGTAGTTGTCTGTACAGGTGGAATTGGGCAACTACCTCTGACCTCGACGGTTTTCTTGTAGTCCCGATCGCGATCTGAGTCCATCGTCGACCGTAGGGTCAGACGAAGTTCCTGCTCTCCAGTCGTGGCAACATTTTGGGTAAATGTTTGGCTAGCCGGAAATGCAGCGAAGGCGGTGTTCAGCGGAACCAGCGTTGGTGCGTTCGTAGATGTGACTTTTGCGGGATCGCTCAAGCCATTTTGAACCGACCAAACAATATTCCACGTTCCATCATTCTTGCCATCCACTTGTTTGCAACTTGCTGCAGCGGTGATGCCACCATCGTGATCATCGTGATCTGACTTTTGTGGTGATGGAGTGCTCGGAGAAGAGCTTGGCGCTGGCGTCGCCGCATTCGACGAAGTGGCAGTGAATGCAAACGCACTCGTTGCCAATGCAAACCCCAGCACTGCCGTCATACCGGCTTTACGATTAAAGCCTTTCTTCGGCGAATGTGGGGTGTCGTAACTATTTAAATCATTGGGCATGAGATCTCCCTTGTAGTTGAGTAATTGCTAACCCATCAACTCTGCAAAAGATAAGTGTTGCAATGCAACGTGAATTCGTGCATTAGACGACAATAGGGGTGGTTATACCGGTCATGTCTGCAGTCATGATGTGTCAATTCCGCTCGCGAAGTTAGTGAAGGATTCCTCGCGCTTTTGCAACTCGCACAGCGCCTTCGCGTCCACTGACACCAAAGAATCTATAGAGCGCCATCGTTTCGTGACGCACAGTTGAAACACTGAAACCAATCTCGTCGGCGATGTCTATGTTGGTGTGACCTTCGCCCATGAGTTTGAGAACAGAGAGTTGACGAGCTGTTAATGACTGCTGTTTTGAGTTCGGATGAAAACCACTAATCACCTGGGGGAATTGCAGACCGGTATCCGGAGGAATCGTTTCTTCGTTATCGCCGTTGTGAAACACAAGCTGATTGTCGAGTGAACCAGTTGCGCCAAGCAGGCTCAAATACAGGGCTAGTGATGTAGCAATCACAGTGGCTTGAGTCCTGAGCGCGTTGAGGTCAATAGGCTCCTCAGCCAGGATGAATTGAACAGCGCCGACAGTCTCATGCGGCAAAGCCAGCGGCCAGACCACCATCGGCTCGTAAGGTAAATCAGATTGGGGACCGAGCCATGGATAGGCACTTCGTACCTCGTCAGCGGTCAACATGATGACCGGCTCACCTGTGATTACTGCGTCGCTCATTGGAGAACTGTCCCAAAGTGAAAGACTTTCGTAGGGCGCCAAACTTTGATGGGGCACCCCGTAGGTGCCGACAACGTGTAGTGCGCCAGATATGTCGAACAGACTAATTGATGCGGCACGACAGCCGTATTTACCCATCATTTTCACGACGGCGTATTGAGCAATGCGATCACATGTGGGGCGCGTCATCAGAAAGCGAAGCAGAGCTAGATGACCGTTTGCGCGAGTGCCCGTAAGCCCGCGCCTTCTTTCAAGTCCAGTAGGCGAGGCCTGCTCTTGGCGGGGAACGTTGATGTTCGTTTCAGATTCCGTGGTCACGAACATGCTCCGAGTCTGTTGAGGTGTCAGGAGTGGCACTCACTCATCTTGGGCAGGCGCGAACTCGGGAGTCAACGAGGCGAGGGTTAAATGGCGTCAGACTGAAGTTGACCACTAATTATCTTGGGCTAAAAGTCAGCGAAGTCGGGTGGTTTAGGCCGGGAAGCAATGGGCTCGTTCAGGTGAAGCAGGAGACCGATAGCCTTGGACCTCGAGAATATGGTCGCCTCAAGAATTTGAGGGGATTTCTTCTTTGGGATGCTAGCTCAATGGTAGAGCTGCGGACTTTTAATCCGTAGGTTCGGGGTTCGAGCCCCCGGCGTCCCACCACTTCACGTTCCCCGCGATCAGGGGATTGATTTTCATGGGCGGGACAGTCGTGTACCAGCATCGCCGAGCGATGCCTAACCTTGCGATGCAGGTGGAAATCTATCTAGCGAGATCCTGACTGTGCCGGGTCTACAGTGGCCGGTATGCGACATCTCATTCGACGCACCGCCATCGTTTTTTCGGCAGCGGGAATCATCAGCACCTTGGCTGCGGGTGCACAAGCAGGCACGATCCCGGCGTTGCACTTTCGCGACTTAGTCGCGGGGCAGCAGTCCTTCACCTATGGCGATGCTGTCGGTGTGTGGTCATGCTGGAAAGACAAGTCGCTTGACATCACGATGTACGCCATGGATACGGGAGGCGCTTGGCAGTCGGTCTCTACCGACACCAGGTTGACCACGGACCCGACCAACTGCAACGTTCCGGGTCTGCCCTATCTCGCGGTAAATGCGTGGACGGTCAATATTCGCGGATCCCAGGCCTCTGGTGTAGCGCGGGGAGTCCTTGCTCTTGGTCTGGGTTGGAAGTCAGTTGGTCCTACATCCGACTTCACCCTCGCCCCGACGGGTCAAGTCCCGGCATCCTCGCCGAAGGTCGTCCAATGGCAAGCACTTGGTGCCGGAACATCCACCCTCCCACTGGGTGGGAGCGTCTCCGTCGCCTATCCGGGATGTCAGGGCAATCTTTACGCACTCGACAACGCCGGACTGCTGGGTTCTTGGCAAAAGGTGGCGTCCGGTTGTGCTGACACCTGGCGAGTCAGAACCCCGGGCAGCCAAGGGGTTGGTGCGCAAACCGGCCTAACCTTGCTTGCCGCAGCACCGGCCAAGCCGCAGTACACCTACGGGCTGGTCAAGATAAAATAGGAGACACAAGCGGCTCGACCTTGCGGTCCACGAGAAGCGCATCCATCTCAATCGGCCACAGACAACAGACGACCGCGAACAACTTCAAAAATGAACCATTTCTTTAACATCTGTAACGCACACCCGAGTTGAACCTCAACTAGCGAATTCTGCATCAGCACTGGGTCTCATTTGCCGATTAAACTTCGGCGAATTTTTCCTGCCTTCGTTCTAAAAAGTGTGGTGACCGTTGGCTGTTCGGTGGATCTGCCAGCGCTGACGGCTCCAAGGATCGCGGCAACTGCAGCCTCCATAGCGATCTGGTCAATGGCGTGGTCGTGAACCTCAGATGGTCCGTTGAGGTGGGTGGCGAGTAGATCGACGTCACCGATCACGTTGACCCCGCTGGCTTTGATCGAGGCAACGTAGGTTGCGGCATGGCGGGCTGCAATGTCTAAGGCCCACTGCGGCGTTTGAAGTTTTGGTTCTTCCGCACTTGGCGTGCGGCCTTCAACTATTCCTTTGATCAAACCGTCATGCGCTGCATTGCCATATGGTCGCCAACCCTTGCTTCCTCCGACAGCTTCGTTCAAAGAGCGCAGCAGCTCACTTTCAGCGGCAGTCATCGATCGGTTCAGACTGCGTGTTCTCTGTTTAAGTAGCGAGTCCTTAGGAAGACCTAGCAAGTGTTCGAAATCTTGATAGATGCCATCTCGATTGGCATCATCGACAACCACCACCGTCACGCGGTCACTTCCAACAAGACGGGCCCAGCGCTCAACCACGATGTCGTGACGATGGCGAGTCCAGAAAACTTCCGATTTTGGTTCTTTCTCAGGGGAAACCAACACATTTTCAAGCCAGTGCACGTACCCATTCGTATAGCCAGACTTCAGAATTTGCTGCCACGCCGATGGAAGAATCTTTCCGAGATTTCTCAGAGTTATGACGACATGGACGTTTTCCTTGCCAATTTTCTCAACGATCTGGCCAGCTGTCGCATCGTCAGACTCGGCAAAAAACTCGCTTGAACACACAGTGATGCCAGAGAAAGCGTGGGCGCTGTGGACGAAGTCTTCCCACACCGTGGGATCGGGGGCCGGAGCACCCCCAACCTGCCAGCCAAGACGCCGGTTCATCGCACTGGATGCCACATTTCGGTGGGCTTGAGCAGTGCCTGGGTATTGCACATTCCACTGGCTCAGTTCAGGACGTGCGTTGGCCAGAGCATCTTGGATTGCGGTGGTTCCAGTCTTGTGAACACCGATATGAAGTAAGACTTGACCAGGTTTGAGATTGGCGCCATTGCCTGAATCCTGATCGCTCATGAAGTAATTCTATCTTTGACCACGCAAACGCGTGACAAATCTTCACTTACCCATCAGAATAGTCAGGCAAGACCCGTGCGATTGCCCCCCAGCCGTACGGGTCTTTGCATGTCCGGGATTAGTGCCGTGATTCGAATAAGCCCAGCATTGCGGCGAAAGTCAGCACGGATCTTGGTGCGTAAGCCGTGCGCCATAAGCCGCCGTGAATGGCGTTGTTGGAAAGTAATTCCAAAGGATGGGCGAGTGCTGTGGTCGGCTGTGATTTGGATTCTGGGTTCCGTAAGTCGTGCACTAAAAGCCCAGCCATCAGCGCCGTGGAAGTAGCAGGATCAAACACTTCGATCCCAAATCTTGCAGCCCCGCTGTAACCAGCTTTGAGTGCGCGATTTTTAATCACCGATTGCGTTCGAGTCATCGGAGCAATATTGATAGAAGTCGCAATGCCGGCATCTCGGGCAACGAGCGCTCTCCATCCTTGAATGTGTTTTGCTAATGCGTAGTTTGGCCCTTGCTGCTCAATAAGTGAATCGTTAAGGCCGTGGTCTGCATCAACATGCGCAGTGATGACTGAATAGTTTGGTTTGAATTTCTTCACTGCACGAAATGGAACCTGCAATACCGAACTCACGCCGCGAGCTTTCCAGCGTCGTCGAGACTCTTCAACAGCAGCATTCGGCACAAGATAAACATCAGCAGGAGTGGCAAGATAAGCCAATGAGAATGCGGGGTTTGTCGTGATCAGATGTTGCACGATGAGATCAGTGGCGACACTCAATTGCACATGTTTCGCTCCGTCAGCATAGGCATATGAACCAAGGGTGAGGGGTTGTTCGACCTGCATCAGCCATCGCAGGATTTCAGGAGTTTGTCGAATGAGATCGATCCCTGCAAGTTCTGCAACAACGCCATCCTCGTCGGGATGCACTACAGGCATTTCTGATTCACCGTCTGCTATCGGGATGTGCAACGAACCAGAGGTCGCACGGGCTATCCCAATCAGTCTTTGCCATGTTGTGGCATTTGGTAAATCAACAGCGTGCACGCTGGCGCCCCAACGCAAGAGTGAACGTGTTGGCGCCATTTCAGCGCCGGCACCAAGCACTGCGATATGTAGATCGCTGAGATCTAGCCAGTCAGGGTTATCCAAAACGCAGTGCAGCGCAGTTGCGAAATCGGGTTCGGCGACGCCTTCAGCGACCCAGAGATCTAGCTGACGACGCAGATCATCGGCGAAGAGTCGTTGGCCCAAATATGGAACAGAGAAGCCGGTCTCACCCGGCGCGTGCCCGCGAACGATCGCGGTGGCTGGAGGAGTCGAATTTTCCAGAGCCTCACTGAAACTCATGGTTGTGCCCTGACGGGTGAATCGGAACCGGCGATGCGTTGAATCCAATCCGGCCTGCGCAGTGGTCACAACTTGGTCTGGCTGCTGGGCAATCGCAAAAACTGAGTCACGAATTGGCTTTAGATATCCGTGGCGCCAGTCATCGGTATGTTCGATCTGAGCGGCGAGTGCTGGAACAAAATCTCGAATGCTGTCGGCAAAGATTGCGCGGCCGGTGGCTAAGGATGAACGCCGGCCATCGCCCCCAACGGGGAAGGCAATACCTTCACCATTTGCACGATCGGCATTGGAAGGCATCTGTTCACACTAGTCCGATTCGCTAGGAACGCGAGTTGAGTATCTTTCGGTAGTAAGCAATTTCACTTGTTCTGTTGATTCCAACCACACCAACGAGTCCGGCCGCATCGCGATATTCGGCGATGCAGTTACCCGCAGCGTCGCTTTCAATGATTGATACTTCAGTTCCCAAACTTGGAATGCCAAAGGATTGAATCTGTAAGTCGTACTGATCTGACCAAAAGCCTGGCACGGTGGCGAAGGCCTGACATTCATTATCTATTCCTGATAGCAGTCGCGCCAAAGTTCTTCCAGCATGCGTACCCATGTCTCCCGCTGCTGTCCAGTGCTCGATCCTTCGAACGGACGAGCCGAATAAAGCATTTGGATGCCGCGCGATATCGCCACAGACCACCACGGGGCTAGACGTACCTACAGCGCGTAGGTACTGATCGGTAAGTACGCCATTGGCAAGATCAAGGTTGTTAGCAACGAGCCAATCCGTGTTGGGCAGGGAACCGACGGCCTCGACAACCACATCAGCTGGGACCTGCGTTCCATCATCCAGCCGCAAGCCAGTGACCGTGTCTGTTCCTAGGAATTCAAGGACCGATGCGTTCAGAATGAATTCCACTCCTTCGCTGCGATGTTTGGCTGCGATCCGCTCGCCAAGTTCGGTGCCAATCGCGCTGGCAAGCGGTGTGGCTTCGGGCGAGATGACCGTGACCTGAGCACCGCGCGCTATCGCAGCGGCTGCCACTTCACAGCCGATAAATCCCGAACCAACAATGACAACTCGGGCACCCTCTCTTAGGTGTGGTTCAAGTTCTTGCGCATCATGAAGCGTTCGTAAGGTGAAGCGGCCTTGCGTTGGTCCAGGAACCTCTAGTTGGCGAGAACGCAGTCCAGAGGCGATGACTAGACCATCGAAGGTGTGAATGACGATTTCGCCGTCGGGAGTACGAGTGACCAATGATTTGGCGGCAAGGTCTGCAGACTCAACCTGGTGCCCAAGGAGCCAGGTGAACTCATCCGCGCTGCGCTTAAGCGGCATCGCTGCCTGACCAACGAGCGGGGTTAGCAGGGCCTCTTTAGAGACAGCCGGGCGATAAATCGGTGTTTCGGGGGAGATCAAGGCAATTTCTTCTGTGTATCCCGACGCTCGCAAGGCCTCCGCTGCACGGACCCCGGCGATGCCAGTTCCCACGACCACGACGCCATTCATTTGGGGCACGCTACCCGCAGGGGCAGGGGATCTCGTAGATTGCATCAGATGAGCGTCATTGAGCACTACATCTTGACCCTGCGCTGCGCCGACGGCCCGGGCATCGTGCATGCCGTCACGGGCTCCTTGTTGGGAGTGCAAGGCAATATTTTGGAGCAAGCCCAGTTCACCGATGAAGACTCCGGTGTATTTAGTTTGCGCACCAAATTTGAATCACCTCTAGAACTTGAAGATGTGCGAACGGCCATCACTGCTCAGGTGGCCCAATTCAATCCGGAGATGACCTTGCGTCGCGAGAGTGATCGCCGACGAGCCTTGATCATGGTGTCCAAGCACGATCATTGTTTGATCGATCTGCTCTACCGCCACGAAATCGGTGAATTGCCTATTGAAATACCGTTGATCGTTTCAAATCACCCGGACTGCGAACATATCGCTCAGCGACACGGGATTCCCTACGTCTATTTGCCAGTAACTTCTGACACGAAAGCCGATCAGGAAGCTGAGTTACTGCGATTGACCAAAGAGCACAACATCGATGTCGTGATCCTTGCTCGTTACATGCAGGTGTTGTCTGATGATTTATGTTCGCAACTCTCTGGTCGAATTATCAATATTCATCATTCTTTTCTTCCCGGTTTCAAGGGAGCACGCCCGTATCACCAGGCGCATGATCGTGGAGTGAAACTCATCGGTGCGACCGCACACTTCGTCACTGCTCAACTCGATGAGGGTCCGATCATTGAACAAGAAGTTGAGCGTGTGACTCACGCACAATCGGCCAATGATCTGGCTGAAATTGGTCGAGATGTTGAACGCCTCGTGCTTGCGCGAGCCGTTCGGTTATTCGCTGAAGACCGAATCATGCTTGCGGGGCGTAAGACTGTTGTCTTTAAATAGGGCTGTCTTTTAATAGCGTGTAGCGCGACGTGAGTCGTTACAAATCCATGGCAGTTCGGTAGACGCTCAGGGTTTGTTCGGCAATTGCATCCCAACCGAAATGCTGAACTGCTCGTTCGCGCCCAGCCTTGCCCATGGCTGTCGCTCGGGTGCTGTCGCTCGCAAGTGAATTCACTGCTTGGGCGAAATCATGTTCAAACTTGGCGTGATCCTTAGCGTCGTAATGCACAAGCAACCCAGTGGTTCCATCAGAAACCACCTCAGGAATTCCGCCAACATCGCTTGCAATCACTGCTGTTTCGCAGGCCATGGCTTCAAGATTCACAATGCCAAGTGGTTCATAGATCGACGGGCACAAGAAAGCTTGGGCATGGGAAAAGAGTTGAATCAACTTTGCGCGATCTACCTGCTTCTCAATCCAGATCACGCTGTCTTGACCGCGAGCTTCCCGCAGTTCTTTCACGGCATTCGCAGTCTCGACTTCAATTTCCGGAGTGTCTGCAGCAGAAGCGCACATCACAAGTGGAATGTCGCCTTCGAAGTCCTTCGCTGCTCTCAGCAGGTGAACCAGACCTTTTTGGCGAGTGATTCGACCAACGAAAAGCAGGTAAGGCTTGTCGGGGTTAATTCCGAACTCTTCGAGGGTTGATGTTGCTGAGTCAGGTTTGTAAATCGAGGTATCGATGCCGTTGTGAACAACATGTACTCGATCAGGTTCAACAAATGGATATGCACTGAGAACGTCGTTGCGCATTCCATTGCTCACTGCGATGACAGCTTTCGCTTCCGCATATGAAGTGCGTTCAACCCATGAAGAGAGTCGATAACCGCCGCCAAGTTGCTCTTCTTTCCAAGGACGTAAGGGCTCAAGGGAATGTGCAGTGATGACATGCGGAATTCCATACAGCAACGACGCAGTGTGGCCAGCGAAGTTTGTGTACCAAGTGTGCGAATGCACAAGATCGACGTCAGATAGAGCCATAGCCATTTCAAGATCTACGCCTAGTGTCTGCAACGCGGGATTTGCGCCGTGCAGGCTGGTAGGCACGGGGTGGGCCATTGCGTCAGTGCGATGGCCGCCGAAGCAGTGCACATACACAGGTGTCAGTCGTTTCAGTTCATGAACGAGTTGATCAACGTGGACACCCGCTCCGCCATAGATTTCAGGTGGCCATTCGCGAGTCAGAATTCCTATGCGCACGCGAAGAGCATATGCACTGCGTTGAACCCATGGATACGCACGCTTGGGCACTAAGGTGAGAACGTGAGTAGCGGACCGCATGTGTTGTGCATGGTCCTCGCCGGTGGTGAGGGAAAGCGATTGATGCCCCTGACTGGGGATAGGGCCAAACCCGCTGTGCCTTTCGGTGGTTCGTACCGTTTGATCGACTTTGTCCTCTCAAATCTTATTAATGCAGGCCTGCGCCGTGTATGCGTCCTTACTCAATACAAATCGCACTCACTTGATAGGCACGTGACCCAGACCTGGCGCATGCCGACCTTGCTCGGTGATTACGTCACCCCGGTGCCTGCGCAGCAGCGCCTCGGCCCGCGTTGGTACACCGGCAGCGCTGATGCAATTTTTCAGAGTTTGAACTTGGTCTATGACGAGGAACCCGATTACGTCGTCGTTTTTGGAGCTGACCACGTCTATCGCATGGATCCCATGCAAATGATTGAAGCTCATATTGCTTCTGGCGCTGGAGTTACCGTCGCTGGTCTGCGCATGCCGAAATCGGAGTCCCATGATTTTGGAGTGATCCAAACAGCGGCCGATGGCGAGACGATTGCCCAATTCTTAGAAAAACCCGTTGATCCTCCGACGATCCCGGGCGACGATCAATCCTGTTACGTATCGATGGGCAACTACGTTTTCTCTACTGAAGTCTTACTCGAAGCATTGCGCGTCGATGCCGCAGATCCGGCTTCACTGCATGACATGGGCACCAACATCATCCCGATGCTCACCGCGCGTGGACTGGCTCGCGTATATGACTTTGCTACCAACATTGTTCCTGGTGCAACGGAGCGAGACAGCGGATATTGGCGCGACGTAGGCTCGCTTGATACCTATCACGATGCACACATGGATCTTGTCTCTGTGCATCCGATTTTTAATCTCTACAACCGCCGTTGGCCGATCTTGTCGAACCTGCCATCGTTGCCACCCGCGAAGTTTGTTGAAGGTGGCAATGCCCACGAATCAATGGTGGGAGCAGGAACCATTATTTCGGGCGCGCATGTGCGAACGTCAGTGATCTCGTCGAATGTGTCTATTGGTTCGGGAGCCTACGTCGAAGGCAGTGTGGTCATGCCTGGCGTGCGGATTGGTAAAAATGCCGTTGTTCGTCGAGCGATCCTCGACAAGAACACCGTAATTCCAGATGGCGCACAAATTGGTGTCGACCTTGAAAGGGATCGTGGCCTGTACACCGTCAGCGATGGTGGCATTGTTGTTCTAGGCAAGGGCACCTTGGCTGAACGATGAAAGTTCTTGGCGGTTTTTCAATTTTTCTTGCAGCTTGCATGATGCTCGTCAATGCCGAAAGTGCAAGTGCGGTTCCAACTCAAGCCCCAAGGATCATTGGCGGTAGCGCCGGTTCAATCGATGCCTCACCGTGGCAGGTATTCATCGTGATGCGGGGCACGTCTCAATGTTCAGGTTCATTGGTTTCGCCAACAATCGTGGTCACAGCAGCACACTGCTTGGTGGGTTACACGGCTAATGATGTGCGCGTGTGGGCCGGGATTAGTAAAACTAGCGAGCGATCCTGGGCCCAAGAGCTTCCAGTCGCAGCCACTATTGCGCACCCAAGCTTTGATGTGCGCACGTTTTCCAATGACATTGGTGTGATAACCCTGGCCAAGCCCGTAGACATCACGGGCAAGGTCTATCCGATCGCTCTGCCATTTGGTCAGTCACTCAGCACTTGGCCTGCAAATGGAACCGCTGGAACCATCACTGGATGGGGAGTAACTGCGCCAGGAAATGCAGCAACATCAGATCAACTGATGCGCGCTGACGTGACAGTGCTTGCCGGGCCGGGTGAACCGTGCGGTCAATATGGCCCAGATCTGGATCCAGCCCAAGATGTATGCGCAGGATCGCCTATAGGTGCAGTTGACGCCTGCCAAGGTGATAGCGGTGGTCCGCTGGTTATCCGCGAGTCAGTTCCTGTGCTTGCTGGTTTAGTGAGCAGCGGAAACGAATGTGCAAAAGCGGGCTATCCGGGTTTGTACACCAGAATCACTTCGTTTCTTCCATGGCTGCAGCAGCAAGGCAGTCTTGCTACCGCAGTTCCGGAGGCACCCACAGACCTCATCGCTAGTAACTTGGGCAGCCGAGTCGTCGTGACCTGGAAGGCGCCGACTACCCCTGGTTCGAATTCAACGATCTGGAAAGTGACGGCTCTTCCGAGTAGCCAAACGTGCACCACCACGTCTAATTCATGTGAATTTGATCAACTGCCAAGCGGGCAGGCGTTGAGTTTCACCATCGTTGGCACCAACGCTTTTGGTGCAGGGCCGACAACGATGGTGGCTGCACCGTTTGTTTCGATCATAAAAACGAGGAAGCTTGGCAGCAAAATTACGGTGAAAAGAATTGCTTCGTGGGCTGGAGTAACTATTCAACCAGGCGTTAAAATTACGTCCTCAACACCGAGCGTTTGCACAGTTAAAGACACCTACGTTGTCATGAAAAAACGCGGTTCTTGTCTGCTGACATTCAACAGAGGTAAACCGAATCACAGCGTGACAATTACCGTGGTTTAACGCGTCACTCATCGATCTGGTGACGTTCAACGCTTACTACTCGCGGAGTACCGTCTGGTGCGAAGGCGCGATGTACGACGATGAAGGATCCTGGCGCAAGCTTTGGATCCCAATACCCACGTGATGGGTCATCACCTAAAGTCTTTGCCACCGCCTCTAAAATTGTTGGCATCACTGGACGATGAGAACAGATCACTAGTGATTGCTGCTGACCCGCAAGGTCGCGGATACGGCTTGTCACCCGTTTTGGATTCTCTAGGAAGCGCTCTTCACTCAAAGATGCTTCCGGAATCACGGGTACTTGAATAGCTTTCGCAAACCGCTTCACGCTCTGGGTGCATCTCTGTGCATCAGAGGAATGGACTGCCGTGATCCCGTAGGCATCCAGCAAAGGGATCAAACTCTTGGCTTGACTGCGGCCCTTGCCATTAATCGGCCGATCGTAATCATGCCGACCGTCAAAGTCGGAACGTTTCACGGCCTGGGTGTGACGCAAAATAATGAGCGGCTGTGTGGGTGGAAGGGTTGCCGCCTGCTCGACTAATTTGACGTCATGCGCATAGGTAAGCAAGTGTCGGGCGCTTTGCACGTTAACCCATCGCAACTCATCGACTTCGTCATTGGGTTGAAATTCTTCTTCAGCTTTCATGTGCGCAACCCAGTAATCAACCGTCTTGGGTTGGCCCAACGCCGTGTATTCCTGAGTAGGAAGACGAGCCCCCAGAACTGCTTGAATCCCGGTTTCCTCGTCACACTCGCGAATGGCAGCCGTAATGACGTGTTCGCCCGGTTCGATTTTTCCCTTGGGTAAAGACCAATCGCTGCGATGGGGGCGATGAACAGCCAAGGTTTCATAACGGCCCTGGGTTCCGCGAAGGAGAACGACACCTGCAGCGCGTACTACCGAGTCGGAACTTGAAGGGCTCATGTTGCAATCAATCCCGAGTTTTGCGCAGCGTGCCGGGCTTTTTCCCATAATTCGACGAACTCGAAGCGTGAGTCCATTTCAGCCTCAAGTTCAACACCGTGCAAGAGACCAAGCGCATAGCCTGCGCTTCCATTTGTTGAATCTTGGTAAGCAAGTTCGCGCAAGAACTCTTGAGCCACAAATGCGTCTTGGTGGTCACCAAGAACTTCAGTGACTGCAGCAAGGGACTTGCCAAACTTTGCAACTTTCCCACCGAAGATGGGGGTGAGACAGTCAACGGCGTACCGAGCACGTTTTGCTTTGATTCGAGCGGCATGCCACTCAGGTGCAGGGCCGCTGATTTCAAGAGCGCCGCATGACTTACGTAGCACTCGCCAAGTTTTTGCCACAAGTTCGGGCAGAACGTCTTCGCAGGCTTGATATGCACCATTAAGGAGTTGAGGTGCACGAGCAGCCTCGATGAGGTCTTGAATCAGATACGTGTGTCGATCACTACGAATGGCAGCCAGAGCACCTTGACGAGCGACTTCGATGCGTCGATCAAGTGCTTGCTTTATGACTGCACTTGCAACGTGGCCATCTTCGACTGGAATGAGCTTGATGTGTGAAAGGAGGCGTTTTTCCAGAACCTCACTGTCGCGGATGAGCCCCATTTCATCAGCGAGCCAAGCAAGTTCCGCACTCAACCCAGCTGACCACTCGCGATCGAGGAGAGGTTCAACGGTTCGTAGCACGCTACGTAGTCGACGTGCACTGACGCGAACTTGATGCACCGAGTCAGGCAGATTCCTTCGCACTCCAACGTCAGCGAAAATTAAGGCACGAACATGGTTAGCAATGGTCGCACGAATTGCATCTGCGGCCATCCCGCTTGGACTCGGCATTGGTAGCTCGGGAACATCTGCCGGTGCGGAAGCGCGAGGGCCAAGCGCCGACGCAGCCTTGCTCGTCGAGCCGGGGACAGCTCCCGCGGTCAGAAGTGCATCGCAAGCAGCAGTCATGGTGTGACGTGCAGTGTCTGAGTTGTGGTCTTGTAATTCGACCTCAATCTCTCGAAAAACCGAGACAATCTCACCGTTGTGATCAAGAACCTGAACAGTGTCGTCAACCAGTTCGATGAGTGCCAGACCTTCATCGGAATAAAAAATATGGGGGGTCCGTCGAGTCCTAAGTTCAACGACGGGAGACAAAGCTTGATCTTGGATCAGCGGAGCGATGATGTCGACAAGTTCTGCAGGCACCTGGCCAACTTGGCCAGCACTTAGCGGAGCGTGGAGTTCATCGCGTACGCCTTCATCGGCATCGGCAACTGGAAGCTTGAGGTGCCAACCCGCATCCAGACCGCCTTCTCGGCGGCGCATTGTTACTCGCCAACGAAACAATGTGAGAGCTTCAGTGTCGTGATAGACAGCCACCAAGTTAATTGGTGGCTGCTCTTCGACGCGCGAAGCTAATTCTGACAAGTCAGGAAGAGTAAAAAGAGGGTGAACTCGAAATTTGAGTTCTACTTCGCGGTGAGTAGTGGGTTCGGTCAAGGTGTTCCCGCAGATCGCGCGCGAGCAATCAGAGTCTCCTGATAGTCAAGAAGTAATGACCCATCTTCAGCTTTGAGGTGCCGAGTCCAGCCACCGTTGGAATCCAACTCCCAAGATGAGAAGTTCGGGCTCATCGCCATGTCGAAAAGATCATTCAGCCATGCAATCTGCGCAGGTTCTACTAGACGAACCAAGGTTTCGACTCGTCGATCGAGGTTGCGGTGCATCATGTCTGCTGAACCGATCCAGACTTCACGCTCGCCGCCATTTTCAAAGCAGAAGGCTCGAGAATGTTCGAGGAACCTACCCAGAATGCTAATAACGCGAATGGTTTCGCTGAGTCCTGGAACACCAGGTCGAAGTGCGCAGATACCGCGAACAAATACTTGAATCTGCACACCAACAGCTGCGGCTCGATAAAGAGCGTCGATCACTGGCTCATCTACCAGGGCATTGCACTTGATGCGAATACCTGAAGGCAGGCCAGCAAGGTGGTTACTTATTTCGCGATCAATGCGTTCGATCAGCCCGGTGCGAACGGAGTGAGGCGCGACCATTAAACGTGAGTAAGTGGTGTTCATCGAATAACCAGACAAAACATTGAAGAGATTCGATATATCTTCGCCAACCTCTGCGGAACAGGTTAATAGACCCATGTCTTCATAGAGGCGTGCTGTTTTTGGATGGTAGTTACCCGTGCCTAGGTGGCAGTAACGTCGAAGTTGATCACCGTCATTACGTACAACCATGGAAGCCTTGACGTGGGTTTTTAGACCCACGAGCCCGTAGACCACATGCACGCCTGCCTGCTCGAGTTTGCGGCTCCAGTCGATGTTGTTTTGCTCATCGAAGCGAGCCTTAATCTCAACGATTGCTAGCACTTGCTTGCCATTTTGAGCTGCGGTGATCAGCGAATCAACGATAGGTGAATCGCCTGATGTTCGATAAAGGGTCTGCTTGATAGCTAAGACGTGTGGGTCATTTGCGGCTTGTTCTAAGAAGAGTTGCACGCTGGTGCTAAACGAGTCATACGGATGATGCAAAAGCACGTCACGTTCGCGCACCACCGCAAAAATATCGGGTGGAGTTGAGGATTCAACTTCAGAAAGTTGACGAGAAGTGTGGCCAACAAAACGTGGCTGTTTCAAGTCTTGGCGATCAAGATCAACAAATGCCCAAAGCCCAGTGAGATCAAGGGGTCCGGGCAAACTGAAAACTTCGTTCGCGGTGACATCGAGTTCACTGATTAAGAGCTCGAGAACATATGGATCGATTGATGCTTCAACTTCAAGGCGCACGGGCGGACCAAAGCGGCGACGCATAAGTTCGCGTTCAAGGGCGAGCAGCAAGTTCTCTGCATCGTCTTCTTCAACTTCTACATCTTCGTTTCGAGTCACCCGGAAACTGTGGTGCTGCAGAATCTGCATACCTGGGAAGAGTTCGTTGAGATGCTCTGCAATGAGGTCTTCTAGTGGCACAAAGCGCTGCGCGCCAAGAGCAACGAATCGCGGCAATGAAGGTGGGACCTTCACGCGAGCAAAAAGTTCGTTCCCCGAGATTGGATTGCGCACAACAACGGCCAGATTCAGTGAGAGCCCGCTGATATAAGGGAAAGGGTGCGAAGGGTCAACTGCGAGTGGGGTGAGCACCGGAAACACCTGAGCATGGAAAAAAGTGTCGAGCGCGGTGCGCTCATCTTGAGTGAGCTGCTCGTAGCGCAATAGTTCAATTCCATTTGCGAGCAGTCCAGGAAGAATTTCACCTCGGAAAACTTGAGCGTGCTCACGTTGCAGCGAGTGCGCTCGTTCCCAAATTGACTCTAGAACTTCTTTGGGGTTGAACCCGCTAGCCGAACGAACGGCCATGCCAGTAGCAATGCGACGCTTGAGCCCTGCCACGCGAACCATAAAGAACTCGTCCAGGTTGCTGGCAAAAATCGCCAAGAACTTCGTGCGCTCCAGAATTGGCAGATTCTCATCTTCGGCCAGTTCTAGGACTCGCTGATTGAAAGCTAGCCAAGAGAGTTCTCGGTCCAGAAACCGATCTTTAGGAAGCTCTGGTGTCTCAATAGTCACGTATGCATCGTGTCACATCAAGGTGAACAAGTCTTGGCCGTTAGATGGCCACTTCATGTCGATACATAACGTCGGCGTCCCAGCGGGCAAACCCAAGGGCTTCATAGAGCTTGATGGCTGAGGTATTGGTGGCATCGACATAAAGCATGCATTGCGACAAACCACGTGATCGCAGGTGGTGTAGCCCTGCCAGCGTGAGTGCTTTGCCAAGACCTTTTCCTTGCACATTTGGATCGACTCCCACGACATAAACTTCGCCGATGGCATCATGCACGTGATCTTCGTGACCTGGTTCATCAATAAACCCATGAATTTTTGTCCAGTGAAAACCGAGCATTTTTTTAGTATCTCGGTCTTCGGCGACGAAGAAACCTGGGATCGAAAACCAAGGTTCAGCCATGCGCTGGTGCAGATCATCGATTGTCCAGTCGCCCTGCTCTCCGTGGTGAGCAAATGCGAGAGCATTCATCGCAACCCATTCATCATCGTCTTGGCCAGGAACAAAGGTGCGAAGGTCAACGTCGTCGGTAAAGACCGCCTGCGGTAGCGGAGCCAGTAAAGATCGGCGCATTTGCCAAAGCGTGCGGATGTGCCGAAAACCCATGTCTTGAGCCCAAGCGCCAGCAACCGACTGGTCGCCATGAGCCCACATGCGCAGATCACCCGATGGTGTGGCGCCGATAATCTCGGTGATGAGATCAGTGCCAACGGCTTGCTCGCGGTGGTCTGGTGCGAGAGCTATTTCAGCGATTGGACCTTCGACTTTATCCGTGACGTCTAGGTGTGCGTATCCAATGAGTTCGTCATTTTTTGAAAGCAGGAAGTGCAAGCTTTCGTCATCGCCACCGTGCCGCAAGTGCAAAAACACATGTTCGGAAACGGGGGAAAGTCCATCATGGAGCGCAATAGCGTCAATGAGGTCAACGGCTTGTGCGATCTGATCAGGGTTAAGCCGTTGGACGATTTGCAAACCATCCACAATCAATCCTGCCCAACTTGAATTTCTCGGTCTTCTTCTTCGAGAACCGCCATTGTGGCTTCATCCATATGTTGGGGAACAAACCTGTAACCAACATTGCGCACAGTGCCGATGAGGGCTTCGTACTCAGCGCCCAACTTTGCGCGCAACCGACGAACGTGCACATCAACTGTGCGGGTGCCACCGAAGTAGTCGTAGCCCCAGACTTCTTGCAAGAGCAAGGCTCGGGTGAAAACTCGGCCTGGGTGCTGGGCTAGATACTTCAGAAGTTCAAATTCTTTGAATGTTAAGTCGAGCGCTCGTCCGCGCAGTTTCGCCGTGTAGGTGCCCTCGTCGATCGTCAATTGGCCGCTACGAATCTCTTCGTTGTCGCCAGCGCTGGCATCTACTTCAGGGGTGGTCCGGGAGGCAGCGAGACGTAACCGGGCTTCGACTTCGGCAGGAGAAGCGGTGTCGAGTAGAACTTCGTCGATACCCCAATCCCATTGAACGGCAGATAGGCCGCCTTCAGTGGTCACCAACACAAGTGGAGCGCTGACGCCAGTTTGCTGAAGGAGCCGGGTTAAACCGCGAACCGCGGGTAAATCCCGACGGCCATCGACAAGGAGAATGTCACACTCGGGAGCATTCAAAAGGGCAGTGGGTTCAGCAGGCAAAGTGCGCACTTGATGCGTGAGGAGCATGAGGGCCGGAAGTACTTCGGCGGAAGATTCCATGGCGCGAGTTAGCAACACGATTCGCATCTGGCCCACCTCCCTCAACTCTGTTGCGAGACAATGCTCCCATGAACCTTCCCACGTCAGCCACTCTGGTGGCTGACGATGGAGTGCAACTGGCCGTCAATTTGACCCCCGGAGTTGGTGCCGTGGTTTTCGTGGTGGTGCATGGCTTCACCGGCCATGGCCAGCATGAGCAGGTTCGGGCCATCTCAAGCCGGCTGGCCGAATATGGATCTGTCATCACCTTGGACCTTCGAGGTCACGGTCAATCTGGTGGCCAGTCAACGGTCGGCAGGTTGGAAGTACTCGATCTGGATGTCACGGTTACTTGGGCTCGTGAGCTTGGTTTCACCAAAGTAGTCACGGTTGGCTTTTCGATGGGTGCCGCAGTGTGTCTACGCCAGGCGGCGCTGGCCTTAGACAGCGCACACGGCTCAGAAACTGACCCAATCCTGCAGGCACCAGTAGATGCGGTCGTTGCGGTGAGCGGTCCGGCATTTTGGTACTACCGAGGAACCCCCGTTATGCGTGGTTTGCATTGGTTGGTGGAAACACGCACCGGTCGGGCCTATCTGCGCGTGCGAAACACCAAGATTCGTCCAGATGTTTGGCCGATGCCTCGACCCCTTGAACCAGTGGCTGCCGCAGGGCTGCTGCTGGAAACCCCCTTGCTCGTGGTGCATGGAACAGCGGATCGTTATTTCCCGATTGAGCATCCCAAGGCGATTCACCGAGCAGCGCTGGCAAGTGGACATTTAGATGCCAACCTTTGGCTCTTAGATGGCATCGGGCATGCTGAAGCGGCAGTAGATCTGGCCACAATCGACGAGATAGCGAAATGGGGATTGTCACGATGTTCGGACTAGTGCTCCTACTGGCTGTCCTAGCGGTTGCTACCGCATTTGGATTGTGGCGCAAAAAGACTGATGGGCAGATGAAATCGATCGCGACGTTGGCGCCGATTCCGGTAGCTGATGATGACCCTGAGGTTGACGTGCTCACCCCCTCAGCCGGCGAACACGGTGGCGAGAGATTGACAGCAGAAATGCTGGGAAGCGCCCTTGGCGAGCGGGCGACGATTGTGCAATTCTCAACAGCCTTTTGTCAGCCGTGTCGGGCCACTCGCCGCATTCTTGATGAAGTTACGACCATGATTACCGGCACTATGCACATTGAAATTGATGCTGAGGCCCACCTAGACCTCGTCCGCCAGCTCGATATCCGGCGCACTCCAACAATTCTCGTGCTGGATTCCGGTGGAATTATCACGAAAAAGGCAGTCGGCTTGCCTCGAAAGGCTGATGTCATCGCTGCCCTAGGCGAGGTGGTGTGAGGCCCTGCTGCAAAGGCTTTGCACCATCTTTTTTCAACCTTGTTGTAGGCGAATGCCTGTGTTTTCCTTATAGGTATGTCTTCCTCAGCGATATGTGATCCGCAAGTAGAAGTTGATGTTCGTGGCCCGCGCTTTGCCGCAGGCATCACGGTTGTCGTGCTTGCTGTTTCTTTGTTGACGATCGGGACTGCTGTTGCAGCGGTGCTGCTCATCATCCAGACCATTGTTTTTGGGTTGGGTGCGTTTGTCGGGCTCAAGGCTCAGCCGTACGGAATTATCTTTCGCAAGGTTGTTCAGCCTCGAATCGCGCCTGCTTCTGAATTTGAAGCGATTGCTCCGCCACGCTTTGCCGCACTCGTTGGTTTCATCTTCACTGCGGTAGCGCTCATCGGTTTAGCTACTGGGGTCACAGCAATTGCCTACGTCGCGGTGGCGTTTGCTCTTGCTGCAGCATTTCTTAATTCAGCCTTCGGCTTCTGCCTTGGTTGCGAGATGTTCTTGTTGGGCAAGCGCACTTTTTCACGTTCGGTGAGCGCGTAACTTTCAGTAGGAGCTATCTCAATAGCTCCGCTTTAGTAGACGAGCGCTTGGGTGTCGGGCGCGAGAATCTCTTCCACAAAAGTTGCAGCTCCGGCAATTCGAATTCCGGGGATCAGTTGTTCTGGCTTGATGTCTCGTCGCTGTGCACATTGGGAACACAAGGTCACTGTCCCGGTTTCAAGAACCGCAGCCAGTAAGTCATTCAGTGGTGCAGCGTGAGCCAGCTCAAAACCACTTGCCCGATCCGGCAGCGCAAACCAAGCAGCTTCGCCGGTGAGCCACAGAGAAACCTGAGCTCCAGATGCAGCAGCGGTCGCGGCAACAGTGAAGCCTTGGGCGCAGCGCTCTGGATCGTCTTGACCGGCGGTGATCTTCAGGACTAATTGCTTCAGGCTATTCGCACTCATGAGAGGTAGGCTTCCGTACATGCTTGAAACCGTCTACACGAGCCTCCTTATTGGAGCCTTGGCTTTGGCCACCTGGGTCTGTTTTGTCATTGTTTTCCGGCTAATGAAGAGTCAAGGCTAGATATTCATGGATGCAAACACCACAGCTGCAGAGCTCGCGCCCCTTTCTTGGCTGATTGGCCATTGGGTGGGCGTTGGAACCGGCCAGTACCCCACGATCGAGGATTTCCGCTTTGGCCAGGAAATAAGTTTCAGCACTGATGGACGCCCATTCTTGACTTACTGGTCGCGAAGCTGGTTGCTTGATGACGAAGGCAATCGTGTTCGTCCGCTCGCATCTGAATCTGGTTTTGTGCGTCCACGCCCCGAGAACCATCTCGAGATGGAACTGGCGCATCCCACTGGCTATTCCGAAATTTGGTACGGCAAAGTGGAAATCACTGGAATTGAGCAGGCCCAGATCACTGGAGCTCGCGCGGAAATGCGCACAGATCTGGTGGCGCGAACCCAAAGCGCAAAGGAATACACAGAAGGCCATCGCCTTTACGGGTTAGTTGAAGGCAAATTGCTGTGGACCTTCGACATGGGAGCCATGGGCCAGCCGGTAAGTAATCATCTTGCTGCCACATTGCATCGCTCTGAGGAAACTACGTGAACAAAGACTGGGAGCAGCGACTTCGCACTCACGGTTTCCGCATTACTCCGCAACGCCAACTCGTCCTAGAGGCTGTTGATCATTTACGTCACGGAACACCTGAAGAGATCTTGATTGAAGTGCAGCGCACGGCTTCGGGGGTGAACCTTTCAACGGTGTATCGAACCCTAGAAGTGCTTGAAGACGTTGATCTTGTTACACATGCGCACATCGGGCATGGCGCACCCACTTATCACGCCGTTGATGAAGACATTCATATTCATTTAGTCTGTGACTCCTGCGGCAAAGTCTCAAGCGCGCCGAGTGCAATCGCGGATGCGTTTATTGCAGAACTGCGGTCAGAACATAAGTTCGTGACCGATATTTCGCACATGGCAATGCATGGTGAATGCGAATCATGCTTTGGTGTTCTCGGCGAAGACCTATTAAGGAACAATTGATGCGCGTTGCACCAGCGGAAGTGATTTTTGATCAAGATATGCCTTGGCATTGCGGAGATCCCCTTGGCGAGCAACGCTTGCTTGCCCAAGGTGTTGGCATTGTTGATCTGAGCAATCGAAGTGTTCTCACGGTTTCCGGACCAGATCGCCTGAGTTGGCTCAATGACCTCACGACGCAACTTGTGAATGCGCTCAAGCCAGGTGAGAGCGCTTTGGCGTTGATCCTGAGTCCAAATGGTCACGTTGAATATGAACTGCACATCATTGATGACGGCGACACTGCTTGGATTGTTACCCAACCTGGTCAAGCTGAAACCCTCTTGGCCTATCTAGATCGCATGCGCTTCATGTTGCGGGTTGAAGTCGCCGATGTTAGTAGCGACTTTGCGGTGGTGTGGGAGCCAAAGAATGTTGTTGATCCTGAGTTGCCAAGTTGGCTCGTGCCGCAACCGTTCGCAGCTCGCGGATTCGCTGGCCGCGAGGTTGTCGTTCCCCGTGCTGAACTCGAGGATCGGCTTTCATCCGCACCGGAGGCTGGTTCCTGGGCGCTAGAAGCCTTGCGAGTTGCGGCTGGAATGCCGCGAATGAATTGCGAGACGGATCACCGCACGATTCCCAATGAAGTTAATTGGCTGAACTCCGCAGTGCATCTGCAAAAGGGTTGCTATCGAGGGCAAGAGACGGTGGCCAAGGTCAACAATCTTGGTCAGCCACCGCGTCGACTAGCGCTGGTGCACCTTGATGGTTCAACCGAGGAACTCCCAGTGCACGGCGACGTGATCTCACTCAATGGCAAAAACGTTGGCTGGATTGGCACAGCAGTTCGTCATCACGAAGACGGAATGATTGCCCTAGTGATGTTGAAACGCAATGTCGGCGTTGGCGAAGAACTCCTTGTAGAACATGACTCGATCGTGATTACGGCAGTTGAGGATCCATCTCCAACAAGATGGTGATGGGACCGTCGTTGGTGAAGTTCACTTTCATGTCTGCGCCGAACTTCCCTGTTTCAACTTTTGCGCCAAGACGGCGCAGAGCATCAATGCATTCTTGAACGAGCGGTTCGGCAATGGGTGCGGGCGCGGCGGCATCCCAACTCGGTCGGCGACCTTTTTTAGTGTCTGCGTACAACGTGAATTGGCTAATCACGAGCAAAGGCGCATTCAGATCGCTGGCTGAAACCTCGCCTGCGGAGTCAGCGAAGATGCGCAGGTTTAAGATTTTTTCAGCCAGTTTGTGTGCTGTTGATGCGTCATCTGAGTGGGTTACACCAATGAGTACCACCAGGCCGGGCCCCAGGAAACTTCCAAGAACTTCGCCGTCAACGCTGACGCTTGCCCCTAGGGCTCGTTGTACTAGCGCTCTCATGTACCCACCCTGTCATGAATGGTCTTGCCCATCAGTTACCTTGAGGTGGTGTTCTTTCAGGTGCAAAACATTGTGATCTTGGTTCTGTGGGTGCTCTTCCTTGGGCTAAAGGTCTATGCGTTCGCTGATTGTGTCCGCAGGCCAGCTCAAGCATTCGCAGCGGTAGGGCGCCAATCCAAGCCCCTGTGGCTAACCTTGACCGGGATCTCTGCCCTGGCAGGTTTGATCTTCCAAGATCCGTTAGGGCTCTTTGGAATTGCCGGGCTCGTAGCCTCGCTGGTCTATCTCTTCGATGTGCGTCCGCGCATCCAAGAGATTTTAAATAACCGCTGGTAGCTACTTCTTTTTGCCTTGGGCGGCAACAGCTGCTGCCGCGGTTGCCGCGGCTTCTGGATCCAAGTATTGCCCGCCGGCGACTATTGGCTTGAGATTCTCGTCGAGGCGATAGATCAGCGGAATGCCAGTGGGAATATTGAGCGTTGCAATATCGGCATCTGAAATACCGTCAAGGTGCTTCACGAGCGCGCGAAGTGAATTGCCGTGGGCAGCGATCAGGACGGTCTTTCCTGCGCGCAAGTCCTCGGCAACGATCACGTCTTCCCAGTACGGGATTAATCGGGTGACGACATCCTTGAGACATTCGGTTGCAGGTACTGCTTCAGGAGGCAGGCTTGAATAGCGAACTTCGTGAGTTTGAGCCCACTCGTTATTTGGATCAATCGCAGGCGGTGGGGTGTCGTATGAACGACGCCAAAGCATGAATTGCTCGTCGCCGTATTCAGCGAGGGTCTGTGCTTTGTCTTTACCTTGGAGTGCCCCATAGTGACGCTCGTTGAGGCGCCAGTTGCGCACCACGGGAATCCAGTGGCGGTCTGCTGCTTCAAGCGCGATCTGGCTTGTCTTGATAGCGCGCTTCAGAAGTGAGGTGTGCACGACGTCAGGGAGAATTCCGGCTGCTTTGAGTAGTTCGCCGCCACGTTGGGCTTCAGCAAGACCCTTCTCGTTCAGATCAACATCGACCCATCCGGTAAACAGGTTCTTGGCGTTCCATTCACTTTCGCCATGGCGAAGCAGAATCAAGGTGTACGGGGCCTGGCTCGTTGTCATAGCCGTATTTTGTCGGTAGCGGCTTGCTTATTGCTCACTGGGATGTTCAAGCAGGTGCCGCCACGCTTCTAGGTTGAAGGTTGGCTCGCCTCGGGAAATGCGCCAGTCCCACTCGCGTTGCATTGCACTGAGAAACCCAAGTTCAAGGATTGGGTTGAAAGATTCATCTGCATATTCAAGAACGGAGCCGAGTAGACGATCAAGTTCGTGATCGTCGATGGCACGAAGGGCAACGCGGCCGGTCAAGTAGATATCGCCATATTGATCAATCGAAAACGCGACACCGTACATCCGACGATTCTTTTCAAGCAGCCAGGCATGAACTTTGTCTGCATTTTCCTCGGGGCAACGAGCTACGAATCCGCTGATTGAAACCGCATGTGTTCCGACTCGCAATGCAACATTAGTTTTGAGTTTCTTCACACCTGGAAGTGTCACAACGAAAGTCGGTCCAGCGATTTCTTCGAATTCAATTTCATTGAGTTCAAGGTAATTGCGAATTTCCGCGCTTACTGATTCTTTGTCAGTCACGTATTTAATACCCTCACAGCGCAACGCTTGTAGTGCGCTGCGCGTAGTCTGAAATTGCCTGTGAATATGAATCAAGTAGTCCGAGCGCTGTTGCTTGCCATCCAAAATTTTCAGCATGTTGACGTGAGCCGACTTGTAGCAGTTCTAGTTGACGCCGGTCTTGCAAGAGCGAGTTCATCACGGATGCGTAATCAGCAGGATCGTGACCATCAATCAATATGCCGCTTGAGTTATTCGCAATGGCGGTGCGTAATCCACCAACGGCTGCAGCCACAACTGGTGTTCCGCAGGCTTGAGACTCAATAGCGACAAGGCCAAAGGATTCTGAATACGAAGGCACAACGGTGAGGTCAGCGGCACGAAACCAATCGGCAAGTGTTGCTCGATTAGTTGGTGGTTCAAAGCGAACAAGGTCAGTAATGCCAAGTTCATGGGCTAAATCCACAAGCGATGTTGGGCGTTCAAGACCAGAACCTGAAGGTCCACCAGCAATGACTATAAGCAAACGCGAACGCAAAGCAGGGTTAGCTCGTACCATTTCTGCAGCTGCACGCAACAGCACATCAGGAGCCTTTAGCGGTTGGATTCGTCCGACAAATAACAGCAGCAGTGCGTCGGCCTTGACTCCGAATCGAGCGCGGGCAGTGAGCTGGCTACCCGGTGAGAACAGTGCAAGATCCACACCAGGGTGCACCACATCAAGGTGAGCAGGGTTCGCACCATACAAATCAATAAGTTGGCGTGCTTCGTCGTTGGTGTTGGCGATGAGTCGAGTCGCTGCTTCGACCACTTGTTCTTCGCCGATGACTCGACCGTGCGGTTCAGGCTTGTCACCGTCAGCCAAATCCGCATTTTTCACCTTGGCCATCGTGTGCATCGTGTGCACCAAAGGCACGCCCCAGCGTTCGGAGGCCAACCAGCCGACCTGGCCAGAGAGCCAGTAATGCGAATGGATTAAGTCAAACCAACCTTCCGGACGCGCAGCTTCAGCACGCAAAACTCCAGAAGTAACAGCGCAGAGTTGACCAGGTAAGTCTTCTTTTCGCAGCCCCTCGAACGGACCGGCTGTGACGTGGCGAACCAAGATTCCGGGGGCAATTTCAACGACAGACTCGTGATTGGAGCGGGTTGCTCTGGTGAAAACTTCGACTTCAACGCCAGCATGCGCGAGTTGCTTGGCGGTTTCAAGCACGTAGACGTTCATTCCGCCGGCATCACCGGTGCCTGGTTGGTCGAGGGGTGAAGTATGAATGGACAGCAGAGCCACCCGCTTGGGCACTTTCCGGTGTGGTCGCAACGCACTGACGGTCATTTTCACCTCCCTCAACGATTCCTCGTTAGGGCAGCCTTACACAAAGCCTCGAACCTGACAAACGGCTATGGCTAAGTCAGTGTGACGCCGACGTACGGATCACCAGTCACGATGGTGATCAGGCGTCTGGTCACGGATACCGCATGGTCGGCATATCGCTCGTAGTAGCGCGAAAGCAGGGTGATATCAATCGCACTTTCAACCCCGTTTTGCCAAGTAGGGGAGAGCACGGCTCGAAAGAGCTCAAGGTGAAGGCGATCGACGTCCTCATCGTGTCCGGCAATATCGGTGGCCAATGTCAGGTCTTTGGTGGCAAGGACCACGGCGGTCTTGGTGACAATGGCTTGAGCTAAGGCGCCCATTTCCTCGAAGGTGGATCGAAGTTCGTGGGGAATGACCGGGTTGGGAAAGCGCATGCGGGCTTGCTTTGCTACGTGTGAAGCCAGATCACCCATGCGCTCAAGGGAGGCCGCGATGCGAAGGGATCCGATCAGGATGCGTAATTCGCGGTCGGTGGGATGGTGTAGTGAAATCAGTTCAACGCAGCGTTCTTCGATCTCTGCCGTGAGGATGTCAATACGCTCATCTTGGGCGATCACACCTTGGGCCAGGTCATTATCGGCGTCAAGGAGGGATTGGGTAGCCATGAACATGGCAGAGCCCACGAGGTCGGCTACTTCCACCAACCGCGTGTTAACGGCTTCTAAATCATCTGCATATGCCATGGGTAGACGAAACCCCCTTCGGCGTGCAGCATACGTCCCCATATGCCCACACTTGGGCAAGAACATGGCGAAAGGTTGAACGTCACATAAAGGTGAGGTGAATGGCCAGTGGCTCAGGTGAACCCTGAGCGAAAGATCGGAGCCCAAGCGCCTGTTGATTGCCCTTACGCCCCTGGCCTCAATATCCTTCGAATGTGACAAGTAAATTGCTTCGGGTGGAGCCCAGCGAAGGTCCGAACTCTGAAATCCAAGAGATCCCTGACGAGGTGGCGCGCATTCTCGCGGTGCTGCCTTCGTGCTCGATCGTCGCGGATCAAGACGGAAATGTTCTTCGTGCTAGCGCGAAGGCCTCGGCGCTTGGCCTCGTGAATCGCAATGTCATGACGGTACGAGACATTGCCAAGTTAGTTCATGCAGTTGCAGGCGACGGCGAATCTCGCGAAGAAGAAATGCGCGTACGACGTCCACCCCTTGGCCGCGAAATGTTGGAACTACGCGTGCGGGTCGCAGACCTAGGCACAGGCGCGATTTTGGTTCTCATTGATGACTTGGCGGAAGAGCGACGAGTTGACGCGGTTCGTCGCGATTTTGTTGCAAACATCAGCCACGAGTTGAAGACTCCCGTTGGCGCACTTTCGGTGCTTGCTGAAGCAATTCAATCGGCCAGCGAGGATCCCGAGCAGGTGCGCCATTTCGCAGCGCGTATGCAAATGGAAGCAACTCGACTTGGGCATCTCGTTCAAGACATCATCGATCTTTCACGCTTGCAGGGTGATGATCCATTGTCCCACTCGAGCGTTGTTGAAATCGATGATGTTGTGCAACGCGCAGTCGAAGACGTTCGGATGATTGCCGATGACAAAGGTATGTCACTTGTCGTTGCCTCCGAAGCCCCAACTTTCGTGTTCGCCGATGCCGGGCAACTGCAAACTGCAGTGCGTAACTTGTTGGTGAACGCCATCGCATATTCGTCAGATGGCACCAGTGTTGCGATCCATTCACGTGAAGTTAATTCCATCGTCGAGATCATGGTCAAGGATCAGGGCATCGGAATTCCAGCAAATGATCTCGATCGAGTTTTCGAACGTTTTTACCGCGTTGATCCAGCTCGCTCGCGGGTGACCGGAGGCACAGGCCTTGGTCTAGCAATCGTGAAGCATGTGTGCCAAAACCACGGCGGCGAGTGTGCGGTGTGGTCTGAGGTTGGTGTGGGCTCATCCTTTACCTTGCGGCTACCAACCTTCACCGGAACGGATGGCGAGAATGCGAACGAGGAAGCCAATATCGTAGAGATACCAACAATGAATGGAGATTCGCGCTCATGACCAAGGTATTGATCGTGGAAGACGAGGAATCGTTTTCTGAGGCACTTGCCTTCATGTTGAAGCGCGAAGGCTATGAAGTTGAAGTAGCCGCTGATGGCAATAAAGCGATCGAACTCTTTGACCGTAACGGTGCTGATTTGTTGTTGCTTGATCTGATGTTGCCGGGCTTGTCAGGCACTGAAGTATGTAAACACATTCGAACAAAATCATCGGTTCCGATCATCATGCTCTCGGCAAAAGACGGCGAAGTCGACAAGGTGGTTGGTCTTGAACTTGGTGCAGACGACTATGTAACGAAGCCATTTTCTTCGCGTGAATTACTTGCTCGTATCAAAGCAGTATTGCGCCGCCATGGTGATGTTGAAGATTTGTTGCCCACCGTGGTTGAAGAAGGTCCGGTTCGCATTGACTTGGATCGACACGTTGTGACGATCCGCGGCGCACAAACCACAATGCCGCTCAAAGAATTCGACCTACTTGAATTTCTTGTTCGAAATGCGGGTCGAGTGATGACGCGAACACAACTCATTGATCGCATTTGGGGCGCCGACTATGTAGGCGACACCAAGACCCTTGATGTACACGTCAAGCGCCTTCGTTCCAAGGTTGAAAGTGATCCCGCTAACCCCGTGCACCTGTTGACCGTTCGCGGTCTTGGCTACCGCTACCAGGGTTAAACAACGGAGTTAATGAAACTCCGACCCGACCTAGTTAACCGGCCGGGGTGCTTCTGTGACGGCCATGAGTGGCGTAGGAAGCAGGTTTTCAACCTTCACCGTGTTGGTGATCCCGGCGTAGATGCCCGTGTCAGGAACAGTCAAAACACTGATCTTCAACGTGCCAGCATTTTGGAAATTAAACGTAACTGGCACGTAGGTGCTGATCGCTGCTGCTAGGCCGCGGACCGGAACCTTAATTTCGGAATCTTGGTAGCCAAAGGCAACGCTTTGAGCTGGGGCAATTTCACCGATTGGCGGCTGGGAGTTCACTAGCTTGCCGGCCACCTCGATGCTATTGAGGGTGTCAGGGCCAGTTCCTTGGTTGATGATGTTGCCGATGAGTTGAGCCGGCCCTACCCCTTCGCCAATAACGATGGTGACGTTGACGACCTTCATCGAGCCAGCCGTAGCCATGGTGCCGTCGCCGGAGTTCATGCCTGATTGCACGGTCGTAGTTGCGCCTTGACCGTTGAAGCAGCCTGAGAGGGCTGGAACGGCGGCTAGAGCCATAACTGCGAGGGCAATTGAGCTGCGGCGGGCAAGTGGGCGTCGGGTCAACTGTGTGTTCGTCACAAGGGAAGGGTAGCGACCAGTTTTTTTGGTGTCTTCTCGTGGTAGTCTTAGCGGTCTCGAAAGGGGTTTTACTCAATGGCTTTCAACGTTGGCGACACGGTCGTCTACCCACACCATGGGGCTGCAGTTATCGAAGCCATGGAGATTCGCACGGTCAAGGGCGAGGATCGCGAGTACTTAGTGCTGCGAATCGCACAAGGTGATCTGACCGTTCGCGTCCCATCGGACAACGTCGACCTCGTCGGTGTCCGCGACGTCGTAAACGCTGAAGGACTCGACAAAGTCTTCAATGTGCTTCGTCAGCCTTACACCGAAGAACCAACCAACTGGTCACGTCGTTACAAGGCAAACTTGGAAAAGCTTGCTTCTGGTGACGTCATCAAAGTCGCAGAAGTCGTTCGCGACCTTTGGCGTCGTGAGAAAGAACGTGGTTTGTCAGCTGGCGAGAAGCGCATGCTTGCCAAAGCGCGTCAAATTTTAGTAAGCGAGCTGGCTCTAGCTGAGAAGACCAACGAGGTTAAGGCTGAGGCCATCCTCGATGAGGTCCTCGCCTCTTAGTCGTGACTGTCCTAGGGCGCACTGCGGCCCTGGTACCAGCCGCCGGGCGCGGTGAGCGTCTGGGTGCTGGGGTACCCAAAGCCTTGCGCGCTATTGGTGGAACTCCGATGCTCGTTCATGCGGTTCACTGCTTGGCTTCGTCCAGAGTTGTTGATCTTGTTGTGATTGCGGCCCCTGAAGCAGAGGTCGATGCGGTTCGTGCGCTTTTCGCAGAACAAGAAAGCGGAACAGAAATCGTGGTCGTTGCCGGCGGTGACACTCGCCAAGCGTCCGTAGCCAGAGCCTTGCTCGTGTTGCCCGACGATGTAGACGTGGTGCTGGTTCACGATGCTGCTCGACCTTTTGTGCCAAGTGAACTTGTCAGTGCAGTAGTTCACGAGGTCCGTAACGGCCATGACGCGGTTATCCCAGCCCTTGCTGTCACAGACACGATCAAGGCAATTGATGGCTCTGGGTTCGTTACGGGAACTCCTGATCGCAACTGGTTGCGAGCAGTGCAAACCCCTCAAGGATTTTCGCGTCAGATTTTGCAAGCCGCCCACGCCGCTTCGGACGATGACGCGACCACCGACGATGCGGGTTTGGTGGAACTCCAAGGAATTGCGGTTCGGGTAATTCCTGGCCATGAAGAAGCCTTCAAAGTTACCCGTCCAATTGATTTGTTACTCGCGGAAGCACTGCTATCCAAAAGAAGGGCAGCGCGGACCAATGGCTAATCAGGAGTTCCCGGTGCCGAATGTGGGCATGGGGGTGGATGTCCATGCCTTCGAGGCTGGCCGCCAGATGTGGATGGCCGGCCTGCATTGGCCCGACGTGACCGGGCTAGCCGGGCATTCAGACGCTGACGTTGCCTGCCATGCCCTTTGTGATGCCTTGTTGTCTGCGGCGGGACTGGGCGATCTTGGCTCAATCTTTGGCACAAATGACCCGCAATGGAGCGGTGCTTCTGGCATCACGATGGTTAACCACGTGGCGGTATTAGTGCGTGCTGCTGGTTTTGTCATCGCTAACGCTTCAGTCCAAGTCATCGGCAATAGTCCGCGAATTGGAACCCGGCGAGATGAAGCCCAGCAGGTGCTCTCAGAAGCAGTGGGTGCTCCCATTCGAGTGTCAGGAACCACCACTGATGGTTTAGGCCTAACTGGGCGAGGCGAAGGCATTGCCGCGATTGCAGTCGCACTTGTGCTGGCGCCGCCACTATCGATGGATCGGTAGCCTTGCCTCGTGACCATTGCCTTCTATGACACTTCCTCGCGTTCACTGCGCGAGTTTGTTCCCATTGAGCCGGGTAAGGCTGGGATTTACCTATGCGGCGCGACAGTGCAAGCGCCACCTCATGTTGGTCATATTCGCAGTGGGGTCGCGTTCGATGTGTTGCGTCGTTGGCTGATAGCCCGCGGGTATGACGTCACGTTCATTCGCAATGTCACCGACATCGACGACAAAATCATCAACAAAGCCAAGGACGAAGCAGTGCCGTACTGGCTTCTGGCCATGCGCAACGAGCGAGCCTTCGCCGATGCGTATGAAGTGCTTGGCTGTTTGGCGCCAACCTATGAGCCACGAGCCACGGGGCACATCACTGAGATGGTGACGCTGATGCAGCGGCTCATTGCTGCAGGTCACGCTTATGAACTCAATGGCGATGTGTATTTCGATGTGAAATCTTTTGCGTCCTACGGCAGCCTTAGCGGACAGCGCCCTGACGAGATGGTGTCTTCTGCGGACTCAGAAGCCATGGGAAAGCGTGATGCTCGCGACTTCGCAATGTGGAAGTCAGTCAAGCCTGGGGAACCTTCGTGGCCAACGCCTTTTGGTGACGGTCGTCCAGGTTGGCACATTGAATGTTCAGCAATGGCAGAGAAATATCTTGGCGCCAACTTCGATATTCACGGTGGTGGCCTTGATTTGATTTTTCCACATCATGAAAACGAAATTGCGCAGTCAAAGGCTGCAGGCGGTGGCTTTGCTAACTACTGGATGCATAACGCTTGGGTAACCACAGCGGGCGAAAAGATGAGTAAATCATTGGGAAATTCGCTCTTGGTGTCTGAAGTAGTCAAACGCATTCGTCCGGTTGATTTGCGCTACTACTTGGTGTCGGTGCACTACCGATCGATGCTGGAATATTCAGATGCGTCAGTGCAAGAAGCTGGTCAGGCGTTTCGTCGTATTGAAGGCTTCCTAGCTCGAGCAGCAGAATTTCTTGGTGCTGGTGCGCAATCGGTTGTAACAACTCGACCCGCACAATTTGATGCGGCGATGGACGACGACCTTTCAGTAGCTCAGGGTTGCGCAGTCATTCACGACACCGTGCGGGCTGGCAACGCGGCGCTTACTGATCAAGATCGCGAGGCAGTAATCGCTGCGTATTCGTCGGTGCTTGGCATGCTTGATGTCCTTGGATTACATCCACAGGATTGGCCAGACGCCGCAGGCTCAGATAGCCAGACCACCACAGTGATCGACGGTTTGGTTCAGGCATTAATTCAACAACGCCAAGATGCACGTGGGCGTAAAGACTTTGAAGCAGCGGATGCGATTCGTGATGGCTTGGATGCCATGGGAATTCGCATTGAAGACACCCCGCAAGGGGCTCGTTGGACTCTCGAGCACTAACTCATCACGCACGATCTTCTAGCAAGGGGTAACAAATCATGGCAGGCAATTCACAGCGTCGCGGGGCGATGCGTAACCCTGGTTCGAAGAAAGGCGCAGTCGTTGGTTCCGGCGCGCAACGTCGCAAGCAGTTAGTGGGCAAAGGCCCAACGCCTAAGGCAACTGAGCGTCCTTATCACCAAGCCGCAAAGCGCAAGGGTGCCAAGGATCGTGCGGCGGAGAATCCATCTCGCTCATCTTCTTCATCGTCAGGTGGACGCCGTCCAGCTAAGCGCGAAGACTCCAGCATGCTGATGGGCCGCAACGCGGTCGTTGAAGGTTTGCGTGCAGGAGTGCCGGGTAAGTGCTTGTACTTGCAGACAAAGGTTGAGGCCGACGATCGTTGGCGCGAGTCGCTTCGTCGAGCGATCAGCACAAACATCCCGGTTTTAGAAGTAACCAAAATCGAACTTGATCGCATGACCGACGGTGGAGTGCACCAAGGCATGGTCCTTGCTGTTCCGCCTTATGAATACGCGGAACTCGGTGATGTCGCCGGTAGTGCACTACTCGTTGCACTTGATGGAGTCACTGACTCACGCAACCTTGGAGCGATTGCTCGATCTGCTGCAGCTTTTGGTTCAGGTGGAATCGTGGTGCCAGCTCGGCGCTCTGCAGGTGTCACTGCAGGAGCATGGAAGACCTCGGCTGGCGCGTTAGCCAGAGTGCCTGTCGCTCAGGTGACAAACCTGACGCGGGCCCTTATTTCCTTGCAAAGCAAGGGTTACACCGTGGTTGGGCTGGCTGCTGAAGCCGAGCACACCCTCGCTGATTTACCTAAGCGAGTGCTCGCTGAACCCGTCGTGATTGTGATTGGTTCTGAGGGCAAGGGCCTTTCACGCCTGGTCGCAGAAACATGCGATTGGCAGGTGCGCATCGATATGGCAGTTGGAAACGAATCCCTGAATGCGTCGGTTGCTGCAGGTATTGCTCTGCATGCGGTCAGCAGTTCACGCTAGTTTTGGGTGAATATTCGTTACCCTCGAACCATCACCTGACGATTATTTCGATGGAGGAAAAATGATTCGCACACGTGGAGCCTTGCTTCTGGCGGCAGTAGTTGTTGCAGGAACTGCGCTCACAGGCTGTTCAAGTAGTGATGACGCATCAGGGGCAGGCAGCGCAACCCCCACGGCATCAGCATCGATGGTCGGTGGCATGACTGAGTGCACCAAAGCGGCAATTGAGCCAACCCTTGAATCAGGTCTTGCTAAAGACGTGGAGTTGATGTCATGGGACGGGCTTTCATGTGCGGATGGCTGGGCAGTGGTTGGTGCAACCGTGGGTGATGGCGAGCATGGCGCTCCCTCGCCTTTCATCTTCGAGGCTGAAGGACAGTTCTGGATTCCAAAGCAGCAGCAAGATGTGTGTGGAACAGTGAACTTTGACGTGAATCCTGCTCCATACCCAGCAGATGCGCTGATCCCAGAGGCACTCTTCACTGAAGGCTGCCTCGTTGGCTAGCGCGTTGGCGAAGCAATAAAAGACAGCAAAAGAGCAGGGCACCGAAGGTCTTTGGTGCCCTGCTCTTTATGTACGAGCCCCCTAGGTGAGTCGAACACCTGACATCCGCATTACAAGTGCGGCACTCTAGCCATCTGAGTTAAGGGGGCGTGAGCGAAACATTAGCGGTACTTCAACCCCGCTTCAAAACCGGCACCACGCGTTATTGCGCCTTTAACTCCAAGGTCCAAGCCAGAGAAACTGGGTAGAGAGACCGAAGCTGGCTGCCTTGACCTCGAAGTTCAGCAGATTTCCAAAGACGAGGTCGTCGACTCGCGTATGTCGAAAAGGGAAACCGGTCCCTCTGGGCAGGGTTTGACGTTGCCTTCGTCACAATTTGATAACAGTGAGCCTGCGTTCATATGGGGGAATCTGGAAAAGATTTGGGAACCCTTCCCATTTAGTTCATTTGGTGTATATATTCGCGCCACAGGCGTAATACCAACGGCAGCGACCCCCGTCGCGGCCAACAATGGAGGAATCATGAAGAAGACAGTTCTCAGTGCAGTTGCAGTCGGCATGGTTGCAGCAGCAGCCCTCGTTGCAGCTCCAGCTCAGGCAGCAACAATGGTAAACGTTCAGATCAAGCTCGTTGACTCAGCAATCTTGGCATCAGACGGCGTTCCAGCAGCGAAGACTGCTTGTGTCACCGAAGATGGCGTTGCAGCTGGCGCAACTTTGAAGACCCCAATCGTCTTCAAGGACAAGTCCGGCAAGGTCGTTGGCGCTGGCAAGGTAACTAAGGTCAGCCTTGCTTACGCAGGCGGCGACTTCGCAGGCTTCTTCACTTGCACCGTTTCAGGTGTAGTTGCAGTGGACACTGCAAAGGCAGCAACCGTGACTGTTGGCAAGACCGCACCAGTTGCAGTGACCGCAGCAGGCATCACGAAGAACAAGAACTTCGTGAAGATTGAACTCTCAGCAGCTGAGTAATTCGACGCTGAAATCCCCCTGTCGGCCTTCGGGCTGGCAGGGGGATTGTCGTTTTTTGTGAGGGGATTTCGCTTATAGAGCAATCTCGCGTACCGTGATCATGTCGTCACCGACGACTGGGAGCTTTTTGCTCACTAGCGAGTCTTGATCATTCGCGGCCATCGCCGCCACATTCGAGACACGCAAATTCGTCTCGAATGAGAGTTGTGTTGTTGTGCCTACTTCCCCTGCCGTAAATCCGTCATTCACCGATCTTGGTGTCGCACCTGAGTTCGCTGCCGCGCTTGCGCGTCAGGGAATCATGGAGCCCTTCGCCATTCAGATCGCAACCCTGCCTGACGCAATCGCTGGCCGAGATGTGCTTGCCCGCGCCCAAACAGGTTCAGGTAAGACCTTGGCTTTTGGCCTTGCTGCCCTAACCAACCTGCTTGGCAAGACGGCACACCGTCGTCAGCCGCTGAGCTTGATCTTGGTTCCAACTCGTGAACTTGCCATGCAGGTCAACGACACCTTGCGCCCGATTGCGGATGCTGCAGAACTTCGTCTTCGTTTGATCGCGGGCGGCATGCCGTACGCAAAGCAAATTGATGCACTTGATCGTGGTGTGCACATGCTCGTTGCAACACCTGGTCGTTTGATGGACCTTGCAGATCGCGGGTCTGTTGACTTGAGCAGCGTTGAAATCACTGTGCTCGATGAAGCTGACCAGATGGCAGACATGGGCTTCATGCCAATCGTGCGCGAGATTCTTGACCTGACAAAGCCAGGCAGCCAGCGCTTGTTGTTCAGTGCAACTCTCGATGGTGACGTCGACACCTTGCGCAAGGCTTACATGAACAACCCAGTTACTCACTCACTTGCTCCATCATCTGCTTCGGTAGAAACGATGGCTCACCACGTGCTGTTGGTTCACCCAATGGACAAAGAAGAAATCACCACGCAGATCGCTGCGCGTGAAGGACTCACAATTTTGTTCGCGAAGACTCAAATGGGTGTTGACCGTTTAGCCGATCACTTGCACTCACAAGGCATCGCAGCTGGTGCACTTCATGGTGGTAAGACTCAGGCAGTGCGCACGCGTACCCTCGATGCTTTCCGCAATGGCTCCACTCCAGTCTTGGTAGCAACTGACGTTGCTGCTCGCGGCATTCACGTTGACGGCATCTCACTGGTTGTTCACATTGACGCACCTCGCGATCCAAAGGATTACTTGCACCGCGCAGGCCGCACCGCTCGCGCAGGCGAGTCGGGCACGGTTGTCACCCTGGCTGCACCAAAGCAGCAGCGTGCAGTTTCAGCGCTCACCACGCGTGCTGGCGTTGACCCAATCGTTATGCGTGTTCGTCCAATGGATGCGCACCTTGTTGAAGTAACAGGTGCACGCCAGCCATCAGGTGAGCCTTGGTTCCCACCTCGCGAAGCACCAGCACGTGGCCGCGGAAATTCACGCTTCGGTGGTGGCGGCGGTGGAGATCGTGGCCGTTCCGGTGGTCGCTCAAGCGGTCCTCGTCGCGATGATCGCGGACCTCGTAGTTTTGATGATCGTGCGCCTCGTCGTGATGATCGTCCGGCTCGTAGCTTCGATGATCGCCCTCAGCGTTCAAGCGCTCCACGTGATGATCGTCCGGCTCGTAGTTATGACGATCGTCCTCAGCGTTCGAGTGCACCGCGTAGTTTTGATGATCGTG
>JBIIAA010000110.1:0-5933 GCA_044240165.1 Candidatus Nanopelagicales bacterium | reverse complement strand
TGCCGGCCTTGTTTTCGGACTTATTGAAGGACAGCGCTACGGCTGGATACAACCCATCAACACTTTTAAGGCTGGGCCTTTTACCTGGCCTTTCGACGGTCTTTCAATCGTTGTCGTCACAGGTTCGCTAGGAATCATCGCACTTATCGCGTTGTTCTTCGTTGAACGAAAGAAGGCAGCCGAAGGAAAAATCGTAATTCTTGATCTTCGACTTTTTAAGATCCGCAGTTACGCCTTGGGCAACGTTGTGGCCCTGGTTGTGAGTCTTGGTGAGTTCGGACTGCTCTTCGCGATTCCATTGTTCTTGCAGGCAACGCGCGGCTACAACGCCCTTCAGACCGGCGTGATCTTGCTTGCACTTGCTGCTGGTTCCTTCCTCGCCTCAGGCCTAGGTGCACCGCTTGCGCAACGCATGGGTCCCGTACGAGTCCTACAAATGGGTATGTTGCTTGAAGCCATCGGAATCTTTGGTTTGGGCTTCGTACTTTCAACTGAGATCACCGGTTGGGGCATGGCACCTTGGCTGTTTATCTACGGCATGGGTGTCGGCTTTGCAACGGCTCAACTCACTGGCGTCATCTTGGCCGAAATTCCTGTTGCCGACTCGGGCCAAGCCAGCGCAGTGCAGTCGACCTCTAGGCAAATCGGTGCAGCCATCGGTACGGCAATGATCGGCACCACCCTGATCCTGGGCCTTGGCAATGTTGCCGTGCAACTCACAGACCGCGGAGTCCCAGAGGCCCAAGCCCAGCAGATCAGTGACGCGGTTGCCGGCTCTGCTGGTCAAGCAATTCCCGGGCTTGCTCAATTGCCTAACGGAGCCCTGCTCGTTGAAGGCGCCTCTGCAGGCTTTGCCAGCGCAATCACGCTGGTCGCCTGGGTTGCTGGCGCCTTCGTGTTACTCGGATTCTTAACGTCGTTGACGCTGCCTCGTAACGCCGCACGGATTGAATCTGAGGGTTACGAGCCAGCGCACACGAGTTAGTTCGAATTAGCAGGATGGCAAACGAGTTGCTAACCAGCCAACGAGTGCGTCAAGACCAATGCGTTCTTGCTGCATCGTGTCGCGCTCGCGCACTGTGACTGCTTGATCATCGAGTGTGTCGAAGTCAACTGTTACACAAAACGGTGTTCCGATTTCATCTTGACGACGGTAACGGCGACCAATCGCACCAGCATCGTCGAACTCAACGTTCCAGCGCTTGCGCAACTCTGCAGCTAGATCCTTGGCCTTTGGCGAGAGGTCTGCGTTGCGCGAAAGTGGAAGAATGGCGACCTTGACCGGCGCAAGGCGTGGATCGAAACGCAACACCGTGCGGGTGTCAACGCCTCCCTTTGAATTCGGTGCTTGATCTTCGTCGTAGGCATCAAGCAAGAACGCCAACACTGCGCGAGTCAAACCTGCAGCGGGTTCAATGACGAACGGCGTCCAACGCTCGTTAGCTTCTTGATCAAAGTATGAAAGATCCGTGCCCGAATGCTGGCCGTGAGTGGTGAGGTCGAAATCAGTACGGTTCGCGATGCCTTCGAGTTCTGCCCACTCCGATCCTGCAAAGCGGAAGCGGTATTCAATATCAACCGTGCGCTTTGAGTAATGCGAAAGTTTTTCTTTTGGATGTTCAAAGAAGCGCATGTTTTCTGGGTTTAGGCCAAGATCGACATACCAATCCCAGCGCTGCTGCATCCAGTATTCCTGCCAGTCTTCGTCGGTTCCTGGCTTAACGAAGAATTCCATCTCCATTTGTTCGAACTCACGTGTACGGAAAATGAAGTTGCCCGGAGTAATTTCGTTACGGAAACTTTTACCTGTTTGACCGATACCAAATGGTGGCTTCTTGCGAGCTGCGTTCATCACGTTGAGGTAGTTCACAAAAATGCCTTGCGCTGTTTCTGGTCGCAAGTAGTGAACAGAGCCGGCATCTTCAACTGGTCCAACTGCAGTGCGCAACATGCCGTTGAAGTCGCGCGGTTCGGTGAATTCACCCTTATTGCCACAGTTGGTGCAGGTGATATCGGCAAGGCCATTGACTGGTGACTTTCCGTGCTTTTCTTCGTACTGCTCAATGAGTTGATCGGCACGCCAGCGTCGGTTGCACTTCTTGCACTCAGTCAGCGGATCCACGAACGCATTGACGTGGCCCGATGCTTCCCAGACCTGTGGGGCAAGAATGATCGATGAATCAAGACCGACGACGTCTTCGCGCCCACGCACCATGTACTGCCACCATTGGCGACGAACGTTGTCTTTGAGTTCAACTCCGTTAGGGCCGTAGTCCCAAGCAGAACGAGTTCCACCATAAATTTCTGACGATGGAAATACGAATCCACGTCGCTTACATAGGTTGACTACTGCATCTACACGATCGGCGGCCATGAGGCGCTCCTTTTCCGGGGCGCCCTTGGCGCTCCAATCCAACTGGTTGTCGGCGGGTGCGGCGAGTCTACGAGGCTAGCTTTGAATCGGTGGCACCACCGGGGCTGACGCGTGTCCTAGACCTACAACGTCAGCGTCTGCTGCTCGACCTGATGCCACATCGCTGGTGACACCATCGGCAATAAATTGCACTGCCTCATAGGCAGAAGGCTCATCGATCGCCGTCGAAAGCAAAGGAATCGCCGAAATTTTTACCTCGAAGCGCGATAAGGCACGGCGGTAGGAACCCACATTGATCCAGCGCGTCGAGATCATCCGAAGTTCTGCCTCATCCGTGGACTGGGCAATCACACCGTCGATGAATCCCGCACTCTCAGCCAGGGTGGCCAAGGCCACCCGTGAATCGACGACAAAACCAGATGCTTCGTGTTTTGCCACCCGAAAGCGGTTCACTACCACCAGAATGGGCGCACTAGAGTCATCCAAGAATTGATCCACACATGGACGTTAGCGGTACCGATCAGCGGAGGAATCATGGCCAAGCCAACAGGTGGTCTACCCAAGGGCGTACGTGGCCCAAGTGGGTCCAGCAGAGCCGCTGTTGAACGTCGGTCAATGCCGCTGTTAGTCACGCTCAATCGCCTACCTCGCTGGATCATTGTGGTTCTGATGGGCTCCTTGTTGTTCCTTGGCCTCATTCAAACCGGTGACTTGGCCTGGCTAGGCGGGATCTTCTTAGCCATCGTTGCCCTGTTCTTGGGCTGGTTATTGGTCTTGGCTTGGCCAGTACTTCCGGTTCAGGCCCGCCTGATTCGAGCAGTGGTGGTTGCGGCAGCCGCCGGGGTTGCCATCTTGAAATTCACTGGCGGCTTTTAGTTTGAAATTGACAATCATTTTCATTAAGCCTTAATATGCAGGAATGAAACCCGTTAAGGCACTCGCTGCCACCACGCTGCTCCTACCACTTCTGCTCCTTAGCGCATGTGGATCAGCCGATTCCACTTCCTCAGCGGCATCAACCACGCCGAAGGTCGTCGCGGCCTTTTACCCACTGCAATATGCAGCGCAGCAGGTAGGCGGCACCGATGTCACCGTGGCAAACCTAACTCAACCAGGTGTTGAGCCGCACGATCTCGAACTCACAGCGGCCCAGGTCGCTGAAATTTCACAGGCCGATCTCGTGCTCTATGTCAAAGGCTTCCAGCCAGCAGTTGACGATGCCGTTGCTCAGCAGGCCGCTGATCGATCTATCGATGTCACTTCGGCCTTGCAACTACTGGACGGACCAGAGGGCGCTGATCCTCACGTGTGGCTAGATCCATCAAATATGTCGAAGATTGGCACTGCGATCGCCGAGCGACTCGCCACTATTGATCCAACAAAGGCCGAAACTTTCGCGCAAAACTCCAGTGCTTTAACTTCGTCAATGGCTGAACTCACCAAAGAATTCAGCACGGGACTTGCGAGTTGCAAGACCAAATCATTAGTCGTCAGCCACGCCGCATTTGGTTATCTCGCTCAGGCCTTTGGCTTCACCCAGGTTGGCATTTCAGGTTTGAATCCCGAAGCTGAGCCAAGCCCTGCACGCATGCGCGAGGTCGCGGAAGTCGTCAAAGCAAATAACGTTTCAACCATCTATTACGAAACACTGGTCGATCCAAAAGTCGCACAAACAATTGCTGACGAAACTGGGGCGTCTGCTGTCATGCTGGACCCACTTGAAGGTTTAGCCCCCAACTCCACTGGTGATTATGAGAGCGTCATGAAGACCAACCTCGCAACATTGATAAAAGGACAGCAGTGCTCCTAAGCGACCCAGTCATCTCGATTGAACGACTCTGTGTCGAATTTGATGGAGAGCACGTTCTTGAAGACGTGAATATCGAAATCACGGCTGGTGAATTTGTCGCACTTCTTGGGCCAAACGGCAGTGGTAAAACTACGTTGGTCCGCGCAATTTTAGGCCTTGAACAACCGGACCACGGCAAGGTGGCCCTCTTTGGCACTCCACTCAAGCGTTTCAAAGACTGGCATCGAATCGCCCTTGTTCCACAACGGCTTCCTGGCGCAAGCAGCATCCCCGTTTCGGTCTGGGAAACAGTCATGTCTGGGCAAATACAACCTCGTTCGCGCTGGCGTTTTTTTTCTCGTGCGGAGAAACACAATGCCACCCAAGCTTTGAAAGACGTTGACCTCTGGGATCGACGTCACGATCGACTTGATGCTTTATCTGGTGGACAACAACGTCGTGTTCTAGTTGCTCGAGCGCTTGCTTGCCAGGCAGACATCCTTGTCATGGATGAACCAACCGCGGGATTGGATGCTGCAAATGTGGCTGCGCTGTCTCTTTTGCTCTCCGGGATTACAGAACAAGGAAAAACGATCATCGTTGTGACTCATGAACTCGATGACATCGAGCATCTCGTTACCCGGGCTATCGTGCTGGGAGCGAGCAAACATCATTCAGTGGGATATGACGGTCCTCCGCCAGTTCCTGGCGCCTTCGCCCATGATCACCATCATCATCATGACGCCATTATCGATAAGACTCCCCCAGTCGTGGACATGCAGCCATGATTGCGCTCCTTGATTTTGATTTCATGCGTCGGGCTCTGGTCGCTGCTGCACTTGTTGGATTGATCGCCCCACTCATCGGGGTATTTCTCGTACAGCGCCGGCTTGCACTCCTTGGCGATGGCATGGGCCACGTAGCACTCATGGGTGTTGGCCTTGCATTCCTTTTAGGCACCGCACCCATCCCAACCGCCATGGTCACTGCGGCTCTTGGCGCATTTCTCATCGAATTTATTAGAAATCGAAGCCGCACTGCCGGTGACGTAGCGTTGGCACTGCTCTTTTATGGCGGCATTGCGGGCGGTGTTCTCTTCGCAAGTCTGGCTCCAGGCAAGGCCTCGTCGTCCCTTAACTCTTATCTCTTTGGGTCACTTTCGACCGTCGCCACTGGTGACCTTTGGGCTTTAGGAATCCTTGCGGTTTCGGTCTTAGTTATTTTGGCAATCTTTGGTCGCGAACTCTTTGCCGTCTGTCTGGATCCCGATATTGCACAAGTGCAGGGCATTCGTGTTCGTGCGATGAGCACACTCATGGCCGTGCTTGCAGCCATCGTTGTGGTGATTGGTATGCGAGTTGTTGGCCTGCTGCTCGTGAGCGCGATCATGATCGTTCCAGTGGCCGCTGCTCAACAACTCACGCGATCCTTTCGTTCTACTGCTGTAATCGCGGTAATCATTGGTTTGATTTCTAGCATCGCAGGTTTGGCTGGTTCCTTCTATATCGAAGTTCCGCCTGGCCCAGCTATCGTGATTTTGGCACTGGCATGCTTTGCAGTATTGGCAATCGTTGCTGTTCCGATTCGACGTCGTCGCAAGGAACTAGCATGAACTCCGTTCCGCAGCGTCAAACCAAACAGCGCACGGCTGTAGCAGCACTTCTCACTGAAATTGATGAATTTCGATCTGCCCAGCAGTTGTATGACGACCTACGCAAACGTGGCGATTCCGTTGGACTCACAACTGTGTACCGAGCTTTGCAGTCACTG
>JBIIAA010000109.1:0-6002 GCA_044240165.1 Candidatus Nanopelagicales bacterium | reverse complement strand
AACGAACAGATGCTTGGTTTGGCGCGGGGCACTCATGGAAGACCAGACTATCAGCGAGACCGGTCAGCCGATGCCATGGCGAGCAGTTCCTCGGCGTGGGCGAGCCCCGTGTCGGATTCATCCAGACCAGAAAGCATCCTGGCTAGTTCGCCAGCCCGCTGTGTTCCGGTCACATCCTTCACACTGGACGCCGTGATGACGCCATCGCTGGACTTTTCTACGACCAGATGCCGATCTGCAAATGCCGCAACCTGAGGTAAATGGGTCACAACAATGACCTGAGCGTTTTTGGCTAATTTTGCTAATCTCCGACCAACCTCCACCGCAGTTCTGCCACCTATACCGGCATCAACTTCGTCGAAAACAAAGGTTGGAACACTATTTCGACCAGCCATCGTCACCTCGATTGCCAGCATGACTCGAGAAAGTTCGCCACCTGATGCCGCTTTGGTAACCGGCAACGGGTCTGCACCCTTATGTGGGCGCAAGAGGTAGGTCACGGCATCTGACCCATTGGGTCCATATGTCAAAACATCAGTTGAACCAATCACCGAGATGACGAATTCCGCATCTGGCATCGCGAGCGCATGCAGTTCGGCGCTCACCGCGTTGCCCAGGTCCTTTGCCGCAGCCTCTCGTATTTTGGAGAGCTTGCCTGCCGCGCCGATGAGCTCCTTGCGATCAACTTCAATTTGGGCTCGAAGCTGCTCCACTCGGTCATCCCCGCCATCAAGGCCAGCTAGTTTCGCCGATGCGTCCTCTCGCCAAGAAATGACATCGGCAACCGTGTCACCGTATTGGCGCATGAGTTTGCGAATTGCCGCCCGGCGCTCTTCAACCCAGGCTTGGCGTGCTGGATCTGCATCGAGGTCACCAAGATAGGACGCCATCTCGCTACCTGCGTCTGCAAGTAATGCCGTGACTTGCTTTAGTTGGGCTCGAAGTTCGCCAAGGGTCGGATCGATGAGAGCTAATCGATCTATCGCCTTCATCGCATCAGCGACTTCACCCATGGCGCCGTCGCTTTGTTCATCGCCGACAAGAGCATCGTGGGCAAGCGTAAGGTCGCTCAGTAAAGATCCAGCATTTGAAAGTCTCGCTGCCGCAATATCAAGAGAAGCATCTTCCCCGATTTCTGGACTCACAGCGTCAATCTCTTCAACACCAAGGCGCAACATCGTCGCCTCGCGTTCGCGCTCAGCTCTGTTGGTGGTCAGATCTTCCAGTTCAGCAACATTAGTTTTCCACGTGGCAAACGCAGCGCGATACTTCGCTACACCGGTGAGAGCAGCAGACCCCGCGAAGCGATCGAGCATTTCGCGCTGACGCTCAACAGAACGCAACTGCCATTGATCGGCCTGCCCGTGGATAGCGATTAAGTCACCGCAGACTTCTTCCAACACTGAGCGTGGCACGGTGCGCCCACATGCAACTGCACGACCCCGACCCTCAGCAGGAACCGTTCGAGCTAACACGATTTCTGCACCGTCAGCATCAAGGTCGCTGGGCGCACCCGCTTCTTGTAGTCGTTGAATAACGGCTTGGGAACTTACCGGGATGAGCCAATGTCCCTCAACTGAAGCCTCTGCTTGACCTCGTCGAACGATCGAATTTTCTGCTTTGCCTCCTGCGAGCAAACTCAGTCCGGTTAGCACCATCGTTTTACCTGCGCCAGTTTCACCGGTGATTACTGTGAGCCCTGGCGAGAAATTCATGTGGGCATCGTCAATAACGCCCATACCGTGAATACTCAAACCAGTGATCACTTAGACCCGCCAGCCATCTACAGGTAGGGCGAACTTTGCGACCAGACGATCAGTAAATGGGGCATCCGCTAAACGAGCAAGTCGCACCGGAACAGGGTTGCGGCGAACCTCAACACGATTGCTCCCCTTGATGTTGTGGGTTCGGCGGCTATCTGCAGCCAAGAGGCATTCAGACCACTCAGCCAACTCAAACGAGATCACACTTGAGGGGCCTACAACCAGCGGCCGAGCGAACAGTGCGTGAGCACTCAATGGCACAAGAAGCATGGCTTCCACTTCCGGCCACATCACCGGTCCACCGGCAGAAAAAGCATAAGCAGTCGAACCGGTTGGACTTGATGCAACGACACCGTCACAACCCCATCTAGATAAGGGCCTGCCATCGACAACCACTAAAACATCAATCATGCGGGCGCCGGCAGACTTCTCTAGGCTCACTTCGTTGAGAGCCCAGGTGCGCATGACTTCTGTGTCTGCGTCAAAAACCCGGATATCAAGCGCCATGCGCTCCTCCACATGCCAACGTCGATCAACGATCGCGTTGGTAACAGCATGGATGTCTTCTGATTCAGCTTCAGCAAGGAAACCAACGTGCCCAAGATTCACACTGAGGATTGGGACCGAAGAGTTTCGAGCGCGCTCGGCTGCTCGCAAGATCGTTCCGTCTCCACCAAGGACAACGACAACTTCACAGCCGTCTGCAGACTGCTCATCTGCTGGAACGATTTCAACGCCAGCAGGAACGCCCTCTTGCCAATCGGCAACATCGTCATTGGCGAGCAGCACCACAAACCCTGCAGCCTGAAGATCAAGCACTACTCCGGTTGCGGCTTCTCGCGCGGCCTTAGCTCGAGTGTTAAGTACCAGGAGGGCCCGGCGAGTGCTGGTCATTGCGGTCCTTCCTGAATGGCTCGGCTAATTGCCTCGCGCAGGTCATCATCCCTTAAACGAAGGGCTTGCGGTGCGCCATCCACAGCCTTTCCTCCGACTCCTCGCTGTAACCACAGGAAGTACTCCACATTTCCGCTTGGGCCAGGCAAAGGACTGGCCGCAACACCGGCTACACCCAGTCCCAGAGCTATCGCGCGATCGGCCACGGCCTGGACGGCACTCATGCGGATATTGGGATCTCGAATGACACCGTCGCCCACTGCTTCGCGACCTACCTCGAATTGAGGCTTCACCATGATGACGAAATCAGTATCTGGCGCTGAGCAGGCAACCATGGCGGGCAAAACTAGCGCGAGCGAGATGAACGAGAGATCGGCCACGAAGAGATCTGCTAGGTACTGCACGTCCTCGGCCTTCAAGGTGCGAATATTTGTTCGCTCCATAACCAAGACGCGTTCATCTGTTCTCAATGGCCACGCTAATTGTCCGTAGCCCACATCGACCGCTAAGACTTTTGCGGCACCTCGTTCAAGTAATACTTGAGTGAAACCACCGGTAGAAGCACCTGCATCAAGGCAATATCGATCTGCAACATCGATGGACGCGAAGGCATCCAATGCGCCATTGAGTTTTACTGCACCCCGGGATACATACCCGTGATCGTTAGATGCAATGACTTCGATTGCGTCCGAAGTTTCAACCTGCGTTGCCGGTTTAGTTGCTACGCCACCTTTAACTGTGACGTGTCCCCCTGCAATCAGTTCTTGTGCCTGTTCACGTGAACGAGCAAGACCCCGACGCGTGAGTTCAGCATCTAAACGCCTACGCGCCATTGGTACTTTGAGCCATAGCTACTATGCGCTGAGGTCAGTCAAGCGCTGATGCAGACGTCTGTGAACTGAGGTGAATACGGCTGCGTGTCCGTGAATTTCAACATCATCAAGAGTTGCAAGTTCTTCTAGCGCCGCATCTACATCAACATCACCTGTCGGCTCCCAGACAGCGAGCACTAATGCATTGTCGTGTTCTTCTAACACCATAACTGTGTCGAGTAAATCGATGTCGTCATCAGTGCTGCTTTCCTCACTGGACGCAGCGTCGACACCATCGACTTCAATGGAATTATCTTCGATAAAATCTGAGGTTTGCGCTTCGTAATCTGCGTCTATCTCAACATCATCAGCACTGAATTCGTCAGTCACTTGGATTCCTTTTTCGGCCCGGACTTCTGGGCAGCTGCTTTCTTCGCAGGCGCCTTCTTCACTGCGGCCTTCTTTACCGGCGCCTTCTTCACTGGGGCCGCCGATGCAATCCTGAACTCAGCGATTTCCTTTTCAAGGCGCTGGACGTGGCGTCGCACTGCTGCGAGTTCATCCTCACGCACAAATCCCATGCGGCTCACGGCGCGATCGACCTCAGACGTCACCAAGCCCAACAGCATCTCACGATTGTTTCGACTCGTGGAGAGCAAATCATCGGCTAGCTCTTGGACCTGACCCTTGATATCTGGGGCTTTGGTCGACAAAGCTATGCCTTGATTCACCAATTCCATTGCCATCTCTTTAGCTTTCGCCCTCGTTACTTCACTCAGGCCGTTTGCCAACTGTAGGTATCCTCGTAAGTCATTCAGCATGGCTTCACGTTACCGCGATCCAAGACTTATTGGGTAACAGGCAGGTCAGATCTGGCGATATATATGTCGGGCGCTCTTCACCGATGGCATTTAGGCCCAAGTCCAGGGTTGAAACACCTGTGGCGACCAACAACGTTGGAATGCCCAGACGGGATCCTGCTGCGATGTCAGTGTCAAGACGGTCGCCAATCATGAGCGGCCGTTTTGCCCCGGTGCGACGAATTGCTTCTAACAACAGCGCTGGCTCTGGCTTGCCCGCCACCCCATTTGGCACCCGACCTGCTGTTTGAGAAACGATCTGGACCATCGCGCCGTTACCCGGGGCGATCCCTCTGGCAGAAGGAAAAGTCGAGTCCAGATTGGTGGCAATCCAAGGCAGACCCGACCGAACGGCAAATGTTGCTTCGGCTAAATCGGACCAACTCACGTTTTGCCCAAACCCTTGCATCACTGCAATAACAGAATCTGAGAACGCAGTTACTGGATTAAATCCGCGCTCGATTAAGGCCGACCGGACCCCTTCGCCTCCTATGGCCAAGACATCACCGGTGGGGACAAGCTCGGCAATCATCGACGCTGCGGCCATTGATGAAGTTACAACGTCTTCATTTCCGGCTGGAATACCTAACTCACGTAAGTGCTGAGCTACATCTTCGGCAGTGCGCGACGCATTGTTCGTCACATACACGCAGCGCGCGCCCTGCTCTAGTGCAGACGTAATCGCTTCGAGTGCGCCAGGAACGATATGGGGGCCTATGTAGACAACGCCGTCAAGATCAAACAGCAAAACATCATGGTTACCAATGCTCACGAGTCATCACCCAAAATACGATCGAAGTCACCCTGCTGCTCGATCGGTCCATTTAGTGGCAAACCCGCCTCAATGCGTGCCCTCAAGGTCGCTTTAACTTGGCCATACGCACGGGCGTATTCAAGTCGATCTGGACGCATTGCAGACGCCATACCTAATTCATCCCGTGACAGGATGAACTGCTGCAAACGCCATAAACACATACCTTTACCAAAATGCGCATAGTCGTTGTCAGGCGATAACTGAATGAGAACATCGAAAGCCATCGATGCAGCTCGGAAATCCGAGGTGTCAAATAAAGCGCGCGCGTACATCTCCATAACCGAAGCCGATTGCGGCTCTACCGACATTAATCGGTCGATAAGGAGTAGCGCAGCGTGCGGATTTCCTGATTCAAGAAGCTGACCGGCACGTTTGTACCAGCCATAGGCATCGTCTTGGCCTTGGTCTTGCGAGCTATCAGCGTTCGACACCCCTAGATTCTCGCATGCGAACCATGGATCGCACTTCAATCTCGGTTGCACTCGCCAGACCGCTGCCTCCCTGCCAAAATCTGCGGCGCAATGTCCCCTCAAGTTCGACCCAGCATCCAGGTTCCCAAGCGTGAACCTTGTTTCTAATACCTGCGCGCATTGTTTGACAGGCAAGGGAATCCACTCGAGGTGAACCCTCGCGCAACTTTCCAGATCGAGGCACCACGACGGTGAACGTAGTGATCTCATCTCCGCTCGGCATTTCTTTCGTCTGCGACTGCTGACCCAATCGACCAACCACATGCACGGTGTTGAGTCCTACAAATTCTTCATTATTTTCCATGTCCATACGATGACCGACATGGCAGTGGGCCCGCACTCACCAATATGTACCGGTGCATGCGGGCCCACTGCCATCAATATCTGTG
>JBIIAA010000108.1:0-6010 GCA_044240165.1 Candidatus Nanopelagicales bacterium | reverse complement strand
CTGGACCGATCGTCAGGGTCATCCGCTGACCCCTGCCCGTTGAGTCACCTTTAGCTGAACTTGCCCAAACAATAGTTTTCGCACTGGTGTCCCACTTTGCGTCGTACGTCAATGTGGTTGCGGTGGCTGGCGTCTTTGAGGTGCCAATGTTTTGAACGCGGTAACCCTGCGCCTTGAGTTGCTTGGCAACCTTGCGGGCTAGGCCGGGGGTAGTGGTGCCGTTGAAAACATCGACGTAAATGGCGCTTGGCGCGGTGGAAAGCGTTGGTTGCCCATTCGTGGGTTTTGGCGGATACGAAGTGTCTTCGCGCATCGCCTTCCACACAGGACGAGCCTTCTTTTGGTTTTCCAGCACGTTTGCTCCGTCACCAGCTGGCTTCCACGGCATGGTCAAGAACGTGAGGTTCTTAGGGCTAATGCCATTCATTGAAAGCACGAGTTCTTGGAGTTGCTTTAGATCAGCCATTTGTGGATCCGCAGTAATGGATTGGGTTGCGGCATCAAGTAAGCCAATGACTGAGGCTGGATTCAGGAGAGTGCCACTTGAAAGTACTTGACGTGAAAGTGACGAAATGAAGGCTTGTTGGCGGCGAATGCGCGAAGTGTCCGAGCCGTCACCGATGTTGTGGCGAATGCGAACAAAGGCCAAAGCCTCTTCCCCTGTCACCACATGCTTGCCTGCAGAAAGATCAAGCCCGCTCTGTTTGTCCTTGACGGGTGTAGCCAAACAAATCTCTACGCCGCCGATGGCATTGACAATCTTCTTGAAGCCACCAAAGTCGATTTTCACAAAGTTTGTAATGTTCATGCCAGTCATTTCATTGACGGCCTTAAGCGTGCAACCCGGTCCGCCAATCGAATAGGCGTCATTGAACTTATTTGTTCCACCGCCAACAGTTTGACCTTTACTGTTCGTGCACGTTGGGATGCTTATCAATGTGTCGCGGGGGATACTGACGGCAACGGCATTGGTTCGATCAGCGCTGACATGCAACACGATTGTGGTGTCGGAGCGCTCGCCGTAGTTCATACCCTTTTTGCCGTAACCCTTGTTTCCGGAACCAGTGCGGGTATCTGTGCCCATAAGAACGACGTTTAGCGGTTTCATATTGCCATCCGCGTCGTAGACCAACGCGGACTCTTGACCAGAAGTGGTCGAGCCTCCTACCTGGTCTGAGACGTCGAGGGCCTTGATGTTTCCCTGGAGATTGCCCATGAGGTGGTTCACTCCTGCGCCGATTACGGTGGTGAGAAGCACGGCTACAGCTGCGGTGGCAGCAAGTAGACGAGGCCAGCGGCGGCGCGAGGTTGCCATGAAGTCCTTTGGGCGAGGGCGAAGAATCCATGGTAAGTCGCCGAACGACTCCCCACTACCGCTCAGACGGCGTGTTGCCCTGTGAGGTTCCCAGATAAGAGACCTATGTAACAGTTGGGACTCAAGTGGCGTGTGTGGATTGAGGATTATGGGTAATCCATGGCACCGTAGGAAGGTATCCCAGACTTCCTCGAAAGGATCCTGAATGTCCCTTGGTTTCCACGTTCGCCGACCTTTGGTCTGCGTTCTGGCCTTGGGCATAGGGGCAGCCGGGTTTGTTTTGCCCGTTGTGAGCCTGCCAGTCGCTGACCGCGCACCCGTAGCACCAACAGAGCAGACCATCGCTTTGGGGGAAATCAATGATCAGGGCCTTCATCAGTCAGCAGTCTCGATGGCCGCTTGGACTGGCGCAGCCACGGTGGAACCACTTGGCCTTGGTCACTCACACTCAACTCGCGCAGTCTTGGATACACCCCACGAAAATTTGTTGCCAGCTTTCGCAACAACGACGTTGGATACCGATCCCTTTGGGCTCGTAGCCGTGACTGCGGATTCTCCACTTGATTTGCGCACCCGAGTCTTAGTGCGAGTTCGCGAAGATGGCACGTGGTCGAGTTGGGAGCAGCTCGATGCATCCGAAGATCGTCCCGATCCCAATTCACTTGAAGCAGCAAATGCGCGTTATGGCACTGAGCCACTCATCACAGGCACTGCTGATGGTGTTCAGATGCGCATGGATACGCCAAACGGAGTGAAGCCTGCAAACGCCCGATTGGTGTTACTAGATAACCCAGTGACCAACGAAGATGCGAACCTTCCGTCAGCATCGGAACCAATTGCAACTGCTGAAGCGAGCACAACATCTGCACCAATGCCAAGCATCGTCACGCGTGCACAGTGGGGTGCAGATGAATCCCTTCGCAGAGGTTCCACAACCTATGCGCCAACAATCAAAGCCGGGTTCTTGCATCACACGGTAACTACCAATAACTACACCCCAGAACAAGCAGCGCAACAGGTGCGAAACTTGTACGCCTACTTCACAAAAAGCCTTCGCTACACCGACATGGCCTACAACTTCATCGTTGATCGCTTTGGGCGTTTATACGAAGGACGCGCAGGTGGCATGGATCAAGCGGTTGTGGGTGGTCACACGGCGGGATTCAACCAAGACACCTTTGCCGTATCTGCGTTAGGTAACTTCCAATCTGCTTCCCCTGCGCCGGAACAACTCAACACAATTAATGATGCAGTTGCTCAGCTTTTCGCCTGGAAGCTGTCGCTCAATCACCGTGATCCAAATGGAACAACACCATTAGTTTCAGACTCATCGGCTGGAACGTCAAAGTATCGCGCTGGCCAGACGGCAACGGCACTCGTCATCGGCGGCCATCGCGATATTGGTGCCACAGCCTGCCCTGGCAAGTTCCTTGAACCACAACTTCCTGCAATTCGCGCAGCAACCACGGCGAAAATGGGAGTCACTGCTTTCAACCCAGCTATTGGTCCCGTGGTCGCGTGGGGCGCAAACCTGCCATTAACACTCACGGCAACCACCAATGCTCCGCTGGCGTGGAATATCAATATTTCCTCGCGCTGTGGTGCTGTCGTTCGCACCCTGACTGGTCAGCAAGATGCACCGGGAGTGCTCACTGCGAATTGGGATTTGAAAGACAACGCAGGTGCGGCAGTACCGCCGGGTACCTACACGTTTACTTTGAATGGCGCCAATGGTGCAGATGCAATTTACCCTTGGGTCGGCACCGGAGTGATAACCACAAGCCCGGGTTCACCGATTGATCCCTGTGGCCCTCCTGATGCATTCGCTTTAACTGGTGCGGGTTACGGCCACGGCATTGGCATGTCGCAGTGGGGCGCATATGGAATGGCCAAAGAAGGCAATAACGCCACTGCGATCGTTTCGCATTACTACCCGAACACGGTGGTTGCACCAGTTCAAGACGATATGGATCTCCGCGTCAATCTGTTCTATCGCGTAACCCAAGCCAAGATACGAGCAGAAGCGCTTGATGCCGGCGGTGGTCAAATTGAAGTGACTGTTGGTGGGAATGTCGTTACGGGCAGTCCAAATGATGTGTTCACATTTAATATTGCGGGCAATGCTGTAAATGTTCAGCGCACAGCAGGTGGGCAAACGACGGATCTTGGAACCGCAGCACAAGCAACTGTGAAGTGGGCGGGCAATAGAGATTCAGGAACGGCTGCTGGCCCAGCAACTGCAGCAAACGTTATTGGTCCCAACGGTTCGTTCACGACGGCTGGTCACCGTTACCGCTACGGCAAGATGGACGTGATCGCGGCAACAAACGCCACTGGCACCCGTCTTAATGTCGTGAATCAGTTGCGCTTGCATGACGAATATCTCTATGGCATTGCCGAAGTTTCAAACTCGTGGCCAGATGCAGCGATGCAGGCACAAGTTATTGCTGCCCGTTCATATGCGTTAGCTAAATATGCAGCAGGCGAGAAAAAAGCCTGCAACTGTCATATCGATGATGGCGATGGCCCGTTTAACGATCAGGCGTTCGTCGGCTGGGCAAAAGCAAGTAGCGCCAAGGGTAACCTTTGGGTTGCGGCAGTGAACAGCACCTTCGGTTCGGAAACTACTGGTATTGCAGCGACCTACAACGGTGCTCCAATTTCAGCCTTCTACTCGGCATCATCTGGTGGCATCACGAACACCACCAAAGACGTGTGGGGTGGTGATCTTCCGTATTCAGTAAATGTTGACGATCACTGGTCACTTTCGCCAGACAACCCAAATGCCAGTTGGACAGTCAATGTGCCGCAAGCTTCAATGGCGGCAGCCTTTGGCGTGCCAGGTGTCTGGAAAGTTGAAGTTGCAGAGCGTTTGCCATCGGGCAGCGTGCGCACCTTGGCCGGAACCCTGCAAGACGGCACCACTCGCACGATCACTGGCGAAGTGATGCGCTCAAAACTCGGCTTGAAGTCGACATATGTGAACGCCATAAATGGTCAGGCGGTGCCGGGTGCGCCATCAGTCACGCCAGCACCGGCTGCTGTTCCAGCGCCAGCACCTATTGCGTCAGTTGTGGCTGCCCCTGCTGCAACCACGACGATCTCAATGAAGATTGGTCCCACACTCAAGCCCAAGGTTGGTACCTCGCTTAAGTTCAGGGGCAAGGTTGTGCCGGCAAAGGCTGGGGTCACGGTGCAGCGTCAGATGAAAGTGGATGGTGTGTGGCAAGTGAAAGCCACCACGATCACCAAGAAGTCAGGTCAATTCTCCTTCACGATCAAGAAGGCTGTACCGGCTGGCGCGAAATATGAATATCGAGTCATCGTGGTCAACAACGGCGTTGAAGGTGTTGCTAGCGCTTCAGGGTTAGTGCGAATTCGAAAGTAGCGTTTCGAAGGTTGCTACAAAATCTGTGTTGCGCCTTCATGCTGCGAGATTGATGAAATATCGGCGGTATTTGTCATGATCACCGATCCAGATCCCAAGAGTGGGAACAGCGCCGGAATCAACCAACCGGCGAGATCAGTGGAATCTGGTTGATTGATCAGTACGCGAGCCGAGGTGTCAGGAAGTTTCGAAGCCACCCAATCAAGAGCAGCAACTCGGCTCAATGATTGATCGCCCATAAAGATTGCGCGATCGTCGCCGACGGCAGGTGGCACTAACAGCGCATCAGGTTGCATTCGACTGAGCCCGGTTGCATCGACCACGTTTGTTGGTAATCCTGCTTCAACTAAGCCCAATGGATGCATGGAAACCACCCACGGCTCATCTGCGTCTTTGAGGGAATCGACGCTGGCTAGATCTGTGAGAACTAGGTCTGCGCTTGCAGCATCCGCCTCGGCGAGAACGACCGCGCCGATTGTCCATGCAGCCAAGGTCCACGTAACTCGCTGCCAATGCCAAGGCAAATAGATCGCGATCGTGGAGCCCGGTTCTAGATCTCCTTCGTCAACTAAGGCGCCTGCATTTTTAGCCACTGCGTTCAGCAAGGTCACGCCAGAAAGCTCAGTTCGAAAGCCCTGCGCGTCAATGGAAGTAAGAAAAGGTTGACCAGAGTGGTCACGAACGCGCTTATTAATGAGCGGCCAAAATGCACCGTCGAATTCCCTAGCCATGCCGCGAACCTAGCGGTTAGCCAACCAAGACTCACGCGTGTGGCACAGTTACCGGATGACTGAAGCCGTACTTCTCGTCGGTGGCCAAGGCACGCGCCTTCGTCCCCTCACGATCAACACTCCCAAGCCCATGTTGCCGGTTGCTGGTGTGCCTTTCACCGTGCACCAAATCACCAGGGCCAGGGATGCCGGAGTCACGAGAATCATCTTGGGCACGAGTTACAAGGCCGAAGTCTTTAAGGAATTCATTGATGCCAGCGATCTGGGGATCGAAGTGGTTATCGCCACCGAACCTGAGGCTCTGGGCACCGGGGGAGCGATCCGCTTTGCGGCCGAGCATCTGACCAGCGGGCCAGATGAGCCCGTTTTGGTGTTTAACGGCGATGTTCTGTCTGGTTTAGACATTGAAGGCCTCGTCGCCCATCACCAGCGCACAAACAGTGACGTCACGATCTATCTGACTCCGGTTGAAGACCCTCGAGCTTTTGGATTGGTACCCACGGATCAAGACGGGCGAGTAACCGCGTTCTTGGAGAAGCCAACGACGCCCGAAGAGATCGTCACGAACAACATCAA
>JBIIAA010000107.1:0-6017 GCA_044240165.1 Candidatus Nanopelagicales bacterium | reverse complement strand
ACATTGCACGTTTGCTGCGCATGGAAGATGAACTGCATAAGCGGGTCATCGGCCAAGAGCAGGCGATCAAGGCGCTGTCGAAGTCGATTCGTCGTACTCGCGCTGGATTGAAGGATCCAAAGCGTCCATCCGGCTCATTCATTTTCGCTGGACCATCGGGTGTGGGTAAAACCGAACTCAGCAAAACCTTGGCTGAGTTCCTCTTTGGCAACGAAGATGCCTTGATTGCCTTGGATATGAGTGAGTACTCAGAGCGTCACACGGCTTCACGACTCTTTGGCTCGCCTCCGGGTTATGTCGGTTATGAAGAAGGTGGCCAGCTCACCGAAAAGGTGCGTCGCAAGCCGTTCTCTGTGGTCTTGTTTGACGAAGTTGAAAAGGCTCACCCGGACATCTTCAATTCACTTCTTCAGGTTCTTGAAGAGGGTCGATTGACTGATGCGCAGGGTCGCGCAGTGGACTTCAAGAACACCGTGATCATCATGACCACGAACCTTGGAAGCCGCGAAGTTTCGCAAGGCGTCATGCTCGGTTTCGTCGCAGAGAACGAAGACGAAACTGCATACGAGCGGATGAAGGCGAAGGTGAATCAGGAACTGAAGTCACACTTCCGTCCTGAGTTCCTGAACCGTATCGACGACGTCATCGTGTTCCATCAGCTCACCAAGACCGAAATCGTCGAGATTGTTGATTTGATGATTGCAAACTTGGAAAAGCGTTTGGCTGATCGCGATATCGATATTGAGTTAACTACTGCCGCTAAGGATTTACTGGCAGAGCGTGGCTATGACTCACAGCTCGGTGCGCGTCCATTGCGTCGCGCGATCCAGCGCGATATTGAAGATCCATTGAGCGAGAAAATGCTCTTTGGCGACCTGAAGGCTGGTCACATCGTGGTTGTTGACGTGGAAGGTGAAGGCGCAGAACGCGACTTCACTTTCAATGCGACACCTCGTGCGGTTCTGCCTGATACGCCTACAGTAGAAACTGTTGGCTAATTGCCCGGAAGGCAATAACCCTGATCCACGCGAATGACGAGCCCATCGTTGATGAGGCTCGTCATCGCTTTTTCACGCTGCACTGCGTCAGCCCAAACTGATTCAATCGCGCTTGCCGAGGCAAGGTGTGCTTCGCTCACCTTGCGCAACAGCACTCCGCGAGCCTGGCGATCGCTGCCCGCAAAGCTTGGTTGTTTGCGTCGAGCAGGCGAGTTGTCTGGCTTTGCAGCTGCTAACCATGCACACGAGGTTTGAATTGGGCATTGATCGCACAGTGGCGTGCGTGCGGTGCAAATGATGGCCCCAAGTTCCATCACTGCCGCCGACCACTGAGCTCCATCTCGCGCTGGTATCAAGCGTGCAGCTAGGAGCTCTTCGGGTTTGGTGAGGTGAGAAGTTGGCATGGCTTGTGCGGACCATGCTCGTGCAATCACGCGGCGGATATTGGTATCGAGTACCACTGTGGGTTGGTGGAAAGCAAAGGCAGCAATTGCTGCTGCGGTGTAGTGACCGACGCCAGGAAGGCTCAGTAGGTCTGCTTGTGTGGAAGGAACGATGCCACCAAATTCAGAAACGATGCGTTGAGCTGATGCATGTAATCGCATTGCGCGGCGGGGGTATCCCAGCCCTTGCCATGCGCGCAGGACATCAGCAAGTGGAGCGTGCGCCAGCAAGTCTGGGGTTGGCCAGAGGTCCATCCACGTCAGCCATTTGGGCACCACCCGATCGACTTGAGTTTGTTGCAGCATGAATTCGCTGACCAAAATGCCCCAGGCTGTGACCTCGGGTTCGCGCCATGGCAGGGCGCGCTTATTTTCAGCAAACCAAGATACGACGGCTGCGACTGGATCCTGTTGTTGCGCCACGAAGGGATCGTTGCATGAGTGGGCGCTGATGGCACTACCGTGGTCTGTGTGAGCGCGATGATGTCCCCCAGAGGTCCAGAAGCCCCAACTGTGTATTGGGTCCGCCGTGGAGCGGTGATTCTGGTATCCCTGACGGTGATTATCGGGCTTTGGTGGATGTTGGCAGGCGGATCAGATCCGGCCCCAACCGCTCAACCAACACCGGCAGTCTCAACTAGCGCCAGTGCAGTTGCGACAGCTGCCCCGGCATCCACAACGAGTGCGGCGCCAGTCGTCCCGGTCGCAGATCCAACAGGTCTTTGCCCAGATGCCAGCATCGGGGTCACAGCAACAACGGATTCTTCGACGTACCTTGTTGGATCGACTCCGAGGTTGACCCTGACGATCCAAAACATTGGAACTTTTGCTTGTACCCGCGATGTTGGCCCCAAAGCCAATGCCCTAACGATCACATCAGGTGGTTACCCGGTCTGGTCCAGCGATGATTGCAATGCCAGCGTTGCTACGAAAGACACAGTGCTCCAGCCAGGGGGACGAGTCGCTTCGAGTATCACCTGGGAAGGCCGCCAGACACCGCAGAATTGCAGCAACCAAGGTGCATTCGCCAAGGCCGGAAGTTATGAACTTATCGGTAGCAACTTAACCGTTAAGAGTGATCCGACTCCGTTTGCGATCACGACGAAGCGTTAGCGACGCATAGCTGCGATTGCTTGCGCAAGCGTAGGCACTTCTACAAGTTCTATTGCCTTATCGCGCACTCGTGCTGTCGTTCCAACGGGAACGAGTAGACGGCTAAAACCTAAACGCGCTGCTTCGCTTACACGTTCGGTCATATGCGGCACTGGGCGGACATCACCGGAGAGGGTTACTTCGCCAATCGCGGCCACATTAAGTGCAATGGGCGCATCTTGACTTGCGGATACAACAGCAAGACAGACAGCCAAGTCGCTTCCGGGGTCGGAGAGTCGAATGCCGCCGATTGTTGCAAGGAAGACATCTTTGTCGAAAAGCTTTAATGACGCAGCACGTTCTGAAACTGCGATAAGCATGGCCATTCGCGAACTATCTAGGCCGGAGACTCCGCGGCGCGGATTTGGATTTGTGGTGGGAGCAACGAGTGCTTGTACTTCGGCGGTAAGTGCACGGTTACCTTCAACCGTGACGGTAATACACGTTCCAGCGACAGGTGTATCGCGATGTCCGCGAAACAGCATGCTGGGATCTAGCACTTCTTCCATGCCGGTGTCGGTCTGTTCAAAGGCGGCCACTTCAAGGGAACCGTAACGATTCTTCACTGATCGAAGAAGACGTAATGATGTATGAGCATCACCTTCGAGTGTCAACGTTGCGTCCACAATGTGTTCTAAGGCTCGAGGGCCAGCGACATTTGAATCCTTGGTGACCTGACCAATCAAGATGATTGGTAGATTCCGAGTCTTTGCTACGCGAGTAAGAGCCTGCGCAACTTCCATCACTTGGGTGACTCCACCGGCGCGACCTTCAATATCTGAAGACGCCATCGTCTGTACGGAGTCAACAATCACAAGGGCGAGCTCTGGTGAATGCTCATCAATATGGCCGATAGCCGCGCCAAGTTCGGTATCGTCGGCAAGCAGCAGGAACTCGCTCGTTGCCCCGATGCGCTGCGCGCGAATGGCGATTTGTTCAACTGACTCTTCGCCAGAGATATAGAGCACCGGGCGCTTAAGTCGTGTTGCCACAGAGTCAGCGATAGCCAGAACCAGGGTGCTCTTGCCGGACCCGGGTGCGCCGCTGAGTAGACACATTTGCCCGGCAACGAGTCCGCCTCCGAGTACTCGATCAAATTCGCCGATGCCGGTGGTGATGCGGGGTACAGGCCCAAGTTTGGTAATCGAAGAAACCGGGCGGGCCGGGCGCAACGGCACTTTCCCGGTGAGATTGCTTTTCATCCCAGGAGTTGCTGCCGTGGGGGATTCAAGTTCCATGGTGCCAAAGGCGTTGCACTGAGGGCACTTCCCGGCCCACCGAATTGTGGTGGCAGCGCAGGCAGTGCAACTGTATGAACTCGTGACCTTGGCCATAGGGAGACGGTATCGGGCGGGGCTGACGAATTACTTGGGGTCAGCTGGGTGTGGCGCGATATCTAAGCCACTTGTGGTGCGCATTTGCTCAAGCTTGCGGCAAGCCTCGGCCACGATCTCATAGGCCTGTTCACCAATCAGGGCGACCATCTCGGTCTTGCTGCTGATGTAAACAGGCTCTGTACCAATATGCGCAGCGGGGTTGGAGCTGCAATACCAATCAAGGTCATGTCCACCAGGGCCCCATGAACCTCGATCAAATTCACCGAGAACCACGACCGTTGTCTCTTTTTCATCGGGATGCTCGACGTTTTCAAAGGACCGACGCATAGGCACTTGCCAACAAACTTCGGGTTTGGTCTCCACAAAAGAGACGCCTTCGCGCTCAGCAAGATGATGGAGAGCGCAGCCATACCCACCTGCAAAATCGGGGTCGTTATGAAAAATGCAGGCCTTGCGGACAACCCGGGTCTTCCATTCGCCTTCTTCTTTGACCATCCAGCCCTTTTTCGTGCCGGTCTTGTGGTTTTGCCAGAGGCTCTCGTCGAGCTTTGCAACCCACTTCTCAGTGCGCTTGCGGTCGTCCTTGTCTGAAAAGTGCGCGCCAAGGGTGCAACAACCTGCTTCAGGAGACGATGCATAGATACCGGGGCAACCGCGTCCAAAGATGCAGGTCCAGCGAGATGTCAGCCAAGTGAGGTCAGCACGGATGCGTTGATCTTCATCTGCTGGATCAGTGAATTCAAACCACTGACGAGGAAAGTCCAACAACACTTCAGCCATGGCGCACAGCCTATGTGAACGCCGCGAGAAGAATTAACGAGGCGGGTCCACGTGACCAGATGAATTTGGGTACCGTGGTCATGTGCGCATGGGAGTTCTCGACATAGGTTCTAACACGGTCCATCTCTTACTTGTTGACGCCCATTACGGCGCAGCGCCGATTCCGGCCTCCAAACTCAAGATCCCACTGCGGCTGGCTGAGCACCTCACGCCGGAGGGCAACGTTGATGATGAAGCAGTAGAAACGCTTCTGGAGTTCATCCGCAAATCTCAAAGCCTGGCTGAAGATCTCGGGGTAAGTGAACTCATGGCCTTTGCTACCAGCGCTATTCGTGATGCAGGTAACGGGGTTAACGTCTTAAATCGCGTGATGGATGAAACCGGTATTCAGGTTGAAGTGCTGTCGGGCGAAGACGAAGCACGGATGACATTCTTGGCGGTTCGGCGTTGGTTTGGGTGGTCTGCTGGCCGCTTGCTCGTGCTAGACATCGGCGGTGGGTCCTTAGAACTGGCCTCCGGAGTTGACGAAGAACCAGATGTGGCGGTCTCCTTGCCTTTAGGAGCAGGGCGACTCACGCGGGCCTTTCTTCACAATGACCCACCAACGCCAGAAGAACTTCGTGAACTGCGCAAGCACGTGCGGGCATCCATAGCCAGTGTCGTTGGCAAAATGCACAGAGGAGGAGTGCCGCGAATCGCGGTGGGCTCATCCAAGACCCTCAAGCAGCTTGCGCGCATTGCCGGTGCGCCGTCTTCGAGTGAGGGCTTATTCGTCGATAGGGGTCTGACTTTGACGTCTGTGAAGAGGTTGGTCAACGAACTTTCCGTGCTTACAGTGAGTGAACGGGCGCTCATTCCAGGAGTGTCTGAAGGCCGCGCTGAGCAGCTACTTGCGGGTGCGGTCGTTGCCGAAGCCTCGATGGAGTTATTGGGCATTGATGAACTTTCGATCTGCCCATGGGCACTTCGAGAAGGCGTGATCTTGCACCGGATGGATGGCCTACCGACATGACGCAGATGCAGCCAGGGCTTACGTCTGATGAGGTGGCAATCCGAGTTGCTGCAGGTCAGGTAAATATTGCTCCGTCAGCAACGAGTCGCAGTCTTGGCGACATCATCAAAGCCAACACCCTTACGCGTTTCAACTTCGTCATTGGTTCGATGTGGGTCGTCATGTGGATTGTGGCACCTTTTCAGGATTCCCTTTTTGGTTTCGCGATCGTTGCCAACACGGCCATTGGCATCGTTCAGGAATATCGCGCTGCGAGGGCTTTGGAACGACTGTCGGTGCTGGGTGCGGCAAGACC
>JBIIAA010000106.1:0-6041 GCA_044240165.1 Candidatus Nanopelagicales bacterium | reverse complement strand
TTCGCTGGGCTCACGCCACAACTTTGAGCAAGGTTGTCGGAGGAAATCGTGTGCACTCCATCGTCAGCAAGTCCGCGCAAAACCCGGTGATAAATGGGTAACCGCGCAACGGTAGCGTCGGGAATTCCGCGCCCATCGTCGCGTGTGCGACTCGAGCCAAGTTGGCGGGACAAGGACACGGTGCTCCAGGGTTGTTTCACTAGGCGCTGGTATCGGGAGATACCGCGGGAAGACCTCGTGAATGCGGCCCTTGAACTACTGACCGCCTGCTAAGGGTAAGCAATTGTGCCTTCGTGCACAAAGTTGATCGGACGCTCGTATCCGCTATTCGGACAATGCCCCTCGTAGGCGCTCCGGATCGATCCGCCAGAACTCCACAATCTTCTCGTCCACGAGCACGACCGGAATCCGCTCCCAGTATTGGTCATAGAGGGCAGGGTCATCCAAGATTGACCGCTCTACCCACGTCAGGTTCATTTCCGCACAGACCATGCCCACCACTTGGCGCGCGTCCTGACACAAATGACAATCTGGTTTGCCGATGAGTTGTACTCGACTGATCGGTAATTGGCTCACAGGACTCAGACTACGCTCAGGAGATGGCAGAAAATGTTGACCGCGCCCGAATTGCCGGGTTAGCGGCTGCCGCAGCAGCACTATTGCCGGCAGATTTCGATCCAAAAACTGCAGCAGCTTTTTTCGATGTCGACAACACGATCATGCGGGGTTCGAGCCTGTTTCACGTTGCGATCGGGATGGCCCGTCGCAAATTCTTCACTCCTCGCGAAGTTGCAGCATTTGGCATGGCACAGGCTCGCTTTCTGGTGCGAGGAACCGAAAATCTTGACGATGTTGCGCTGGCGACGGAATCCGCATTGGCCTTTGTCAAAGGCCGACGAGTCGACGACATCATCGCCTTTGGTGAGGAAATTTTCGACGACTCGATGGTCGACAAACTCGTTCCAGGCACATTGGCTCTAGCCCAAGGACACGTCGACGCCGGTCGCCAAGTCTGGCTTGTGACCGCGACGCCGATTGAATTAGCTCAAGTTATTTCGAAGCGACTCGGACTCACTGGCGCTCTAGGCACAGTTTCTGAAATCGAAGATAACTGTTATACCGGCAAGCTTGTTGGCGCACCATTGCATGGGCTAGCCAAAGCCGAAGCGGTGCGAGCACTTGCTGCTCGCGAAGGCCTTGACCTCGCACAATGTTGGGCCTATTCGGATTCAGCAAATGACATTCCTATGTTGAGTGATGTCGGTAATCCAGTTTGCGTAAACCCAGATCCAAAGTTGCGGGCACACGCGCAAGAACATGGCTGGCCTATTGAAGATTTCCGTGCCCGCGCTCACCTTCGCAAGGTAGCTTCGCCAACTGCGCTTGCCGCCGCAGGGGTTCTTGCTGCGGGCCTGACCGTCGGGTTTATAACCTCGCGTCTACGTAAAACGCGCTGATCAGCCTTATTCGAAAATATTCGTTCGTTGGACCAAACGATTAATAAGCATGTGTTGAATCCGTTCGCGCACGAGGTCAGTCAGTTCGAAGACAATTTCTGGATCATCTGCCGCATCGGATCCATAGGGCGCTGTAGGGATCGGCTCTCCGAATTCGATCGTCCATTTGCTGGGAAGCGGAATCATTCCCAATGGTCCAAGCCACGGGAAAGTTGGAGTAATAGGGAAATAGGGCAAGTTCAGAAGTTTCGCCACACTCTTGGCATCTCCGATGATCGGATAGATTTCTTCTGAGCCCACGATTGCGGTTGGAATAATCGGCGCTCCTGTGCGCAATGCCACCGATACAAAGCCGCCGCGGCCAAACCTTTGTAATTGATATCTCTTATAAAAAGGCTTACCTACACCTTTGAATCCTTCCGGCCACACGCCCACAATTTCACCGGACGAAAGCAACCGTTCTGCATTTGGCACGCACGCACGCACGTGCCCCGCACGACGAGCTGCATCGCCCACGATTGGAATGTTGAAAACAAGATCTGCAGCTAACATCCGCATAAAGCGATGTTGTGGATGTTCATCGTGGATAGCCACCTGTGTCATGACCGCGTCAACAGCAATCGCACCCGCGTGATTTGCCACGACGAGGCCCGCACCAGTTGCTGGAATGTTGTCAATACCAATGGTGTGCACACGAAACCAGGCGCGATAAAGCGGCCGAATTATCGGCAAAAGAATGGTCTGAGTGAACTCCGGGTCAAAACCGAAGTCATCCACCGAACCCGAAGCGGTCAACGTTGATTGCAGCACCTCAAGGAGGTGCTGCAATACGTCAACGGCTTCGCGGCCGGGAATTCTTGGATCTAGGTGAACAGGTGCAGCCTGAGGTCCGGTGTTTCCTGCAGCGCGAGCTGCACTGGACGCAGTGACCATGGCTGCGAGGTTTCTCTACTTCTTCTTGTTACGGCGCTGCACTCGAGTACGGCGAAGCAACTTCTTATGCTTCTTCTTCGCCATACGCTTGCGACGCTTCTTGATAACTGAACCCATTGAAGGAACCTCACGTTTATTGCTGACAGGTGAATATCACCCATGATTTGGAGACTTGAGCCTATCGCGGCTCAAACTTTGCCAAGCGACTGGCTTGGTCAGGAGGTGCGCTTACGCGGTTTCTACGTACGAATCGCGAAGGTAGTCATGAACAGCTTGCTCAGGAACGCGAAATGAGCGACCAACCCGCACCGCGGTGAGTTCACCATGGTGAACCAAGCGGTACACAGTCATTTTCGACACACGCATGAGCGCAGCCACTTCAGCAACGGTTAAAAACCGGACCTCGCTGAGCGAGCGGTCAGTGCTTGTCGACATCCCACACCAAACTTTCTGCGATGCAATCGCACCGGCATCCCGGTGACCGACGATTTGCAATAAGAAACGGTAATCTAGTACCCCCAGCGCGTAAAGCAAAGGCGGTGGGATGACTTCTTGCCTCTAGAACCAGTCTACCGGCTCAATAATGAGGCCCCAAGTCGGAAAGATTGTCCGTCGGGTGGCCATTACTGCTTGGTCTAGATGGTCATCTGGGTCATATCCACTGTCAAAGGGACGGGCCCACGGGGTGTGCCCATCGGTCATCGATTGCGGACTGATCTGCCCGAGTTCTGACTCAATAAAGGCACAGTACTGAGCTGGCAACGCAGTATCTGGTGCAATCGGGTGACCAGTGATTTCCCCCATCAGGTGCGTCCAAGCTCGCGCAACTACCTCAACCGACGCATATCCGCCGCCGCCAACAGCGATCCACTTTCCATCAGCGTACTTATGCGCCCATCGATGAACTAACTCATAGGAAGACCGTTGACCATCGATACTCATCGTCAGATGTGCAAGCGGATCTTTTAGGTGCGCATCGGCACCATTTTGAGAAACCAAGATCTGAGGGCTGAAGGCTTCCAAAATGTCAGGCACGATGGCAGAGAAGGCTCGCAACCAACCTTGATCCCCCGTGCCCGCGGGTAAGGCCACGTTGATTGCCGTGGCAGGGGCGTTTGGGCCACCACTTTCTTGTGGGTAGCCACTTCCAGGAAAGAGCGTCCTTGGGCTCTCATGCAAAGAAATAGTGACCACTCGTGGGTCATCCCAGAACATCGCCTGAACTCCATCGCCGTGATGAACGTCTAGGTCTAGATAAGCGATGCGCTCATACCCTTGATCCAACAACCATTGAATGCCAACTGCGATGTCGTTGTACACACAAAAACCTTCAGCCGCTGCTGGCATTGCGTGATGTAAGCCTCCGGCCAAACTCACAACATGATCAAACTCGCCTGAGTGCAGCGCTTGAGCTGCCATCAAGGTCGCACCACACACTCGTGCGGACTCTTCATGCATGTTGGTAAACACCGGAACGTCAGCCGAACCAAGTCCGTGTGTCTCATCAACCAAAGCAGGATTGCTGGATGCGGCAACCACTGCGTCAATGTATTCCGGATCGTGCACTCGTTCGAGTTCTGTTCGAGTTGCTGGAATTACCGGACTGAGTACAACAACATTTTCATGATCAAATAACTCGAATGCAGCACTCAATCTCATCGCAAGTTGCGTTCGAATCGGTGCGAGCGGATGGCCCGGGCCAAAGTCATAACCTTTAAGTTTGTCATCCCACACAACGCCAACACGATCACTCATGATCCCGATAGCTCCGCACTGCGATCGCGAGCTGAAATCATGCCCGCAATGATGCCTTCCCGTACTCCATGTTCATCAAACGTAGCAATCGCTGCAGCGGTCGTGCCGTTCGGCGAGGTCACATTCGCACGTAACTCAGCAGGGGATTGTGTAGACGCTGCAAGGAGTTCTGCCGATCCAAGGATCGTCTGAATCACCGCGGTGCGAGCATCAGCTTGTGATAAACCTGACTGCTCAGCGCCACGAATCATGGCTTCAGCAAGGTAGAACACATAGGCGGGTCCACTGCCTGAAGTCGCAGTTATTGCATCTTGCAATAGTTCTGGGATTTCCAAAACCACACCTACAGAACATAAGAGTTCAACTGCCTTGGCGAACTGTTCGGATTCACAGCTGCCTCCAGCGCTCATCCCGATAACTCCCTGCTGAATTCTTGCGGGAGTGTTGGGCATCGCTCGCACCACTGCCGCTTGGGGAACCAACGATTCGATCGTTTCCGTGGTCACGCCCGCCGCAATCGAGATGATCAAAGCTCCAGCCGACACAGCATCAGAAACCTCGCTGAGCACTGCACGCATGTCTTGTGGTTTCACCACTGCGATGATCACCTGCGCGCCTGTGACCGCTACCCGCGAATCTGCACTGGAAATGGAATACCGGTCAACTAATTCCTGGGCCCGATCCTCGCGCTTTTCCACCACAACAATGCTCGGCTTCGGATCGAGTTGCAGCAGCCCAGCAATCAAGGCTTCACCCATGACACCACCACCAAGAACAGCTATGTGCGTCATCGCAGCCTTTCTACGCCGCACGTCAATCGACGCGGCAGTAGTCCTAGCCTGCCATGGGTGCACTGTGAGTTCGGGTGAAGGTCAAAGCTTCGGCGAGGTCTGCCGTTCGTTCCTGCCTCGTCTGTGCCGCCCGAGTATTAACTTCCACAATCAAATTTCCGCTGAATCCGGCGCCAGCCAAGTGAGCGAGCACCTGCGCAACTGGCTGAGTACCTCGCCCAGGCACCAGATGCTCATCCTTGGCTGTTCCTTGGCCATCAGCTAGGTGCATATGCGCTACCCGGGTTCCAAGGCTTCGTACTAATTCGAGGGCATCTGTTTGTGAAACCGAGGTATGGGAAAGATCCACGGTCGTGTTGGCGTACTCCTCATCAAGAATGCCCCAACTTGGGGCATAGGCCGTTATCTCTTGAGACAGCGCTCGCCAAGGGAACATATTTTCAACCGCAAAGACGATGTCCGTTTCATCATTCATCCGGGCCAGGCCGGTGACGAATTCTTGGGCGTAACTTCGTTGCCACCGAAAGGGCGGATGCACGACAACGGTTCCAGCGCCCAAGGCCTGCGCCGTACGTTGTGCGCGTTGGAGTTTTCCCCAGGGATCGGTGCCCCAAACCCGCTGAGTGACCAGTAAACAAGGTGAATGAATCGAGAGAACAGGTACTTGATACTCCTGCACGAGTTCATTCAGCAGGTAGGAATCTTGACTGGCTGTATCGGTGCCAACCATCACCTCGACACCGTCGTAGCCAAGTTCAGCGGCTATCGCAAAAGCAGCCTCTGTCGATTCAGGGAACACCGAAGACGTCGACAGTCCTACCAGCGGCGCTTTCATTAGGCTCGACGCCAACGATCTGTAATTTTCGTCGCGATGCCAACCGCAATCGCGCCCACAACGCCGACAACTACCGCGACAACTGAATAGCGCTCGGGCGAAAGTGAAAGCGCGAAGAAGTTCGATAGCCAAGGTATGAACAAGACTGCTACGAAAGCAACGAGCATTGAAGCCACTAGGACAAGTCGGATGAGATTAAGTGGTCGAGCGCTTTGGATGAGAACAGCCATTGCAACGATGAAGAGCGTGACTGTGGCGGCTGCCTGCGCG
>JBIIAA010000105.1:0-6106 GCA_044240165.1 Candidatus Nanopelagicales bacterium | reverse complement strand
GGTCAACCGCTCGGAACACTTTCAGGTGGCCAGCGTCGACGAGTTGAACTAGCTCGTATTTTGTTTAGTGGCGCAGAAGTTCTTCTTCTAGATGAACCAACTAACCACCTCGACGCTGATTCAATTCGTTGGCTTCGTAAGTTTCTAGCCTCCTACGAAGGAGGTTTCATCGTCATTAGCCATGACACTGCGCTGCTACACGACACGGTGAATAAGGTCTGGCATTTGGACGCTAATCGCCGCGAACTTGATATCTATGCGCTTGGCTGGGATGCATACCAAACCGCTCGTGAAACTGATGAGCGTCGACGCAAGCGTGAACGCAGAAACGCTGAACAGCAAGCCGAGCAACTTCGCACTCAGGCAAACCGAATGCGCGCAAAAGCTTCGAAGGCAACTGCAGCGCAGAATATGTTCAAACGCGCTGACGCGTTACTTGAAGGCCTCGATGCCACCAGAGTCGCGGACAAGGTCGCCAAGTTGCGATTCCCGACACCAAAGCCATGCGGAAAGGTGCCGCTCACGGCAAAGGGGCTATCTCGAAGCTATGGCTCGCTGGAAGTCTTCACTGATGTTGACTTGGCTATTGACCGTGGTTCTCGCGTAGTGATTCTGGGGCTCAACGGAGCAGGTAAAACAACGCTTCTTCGCATTCTTGGCCAAGTTGACCCACCGAACTCGGGTGAGGTGCTACCTGGCTACGGCGCAGTGATTGGGTACTACGCGCAGGAACATGAAACTCTAGATCCCACGGCAACGGTGCTCGAGATGATGAAACGGAATTCACCTGATCTCGATGACACAAAACAACGCACGGTACTGGGCTCTTTCTTGTTCAGTGGTGATGACGTCGACAAGCCAACGGCAGTGCTTTCAGGCGGCGAAAAGACTCGATTGGCGCTTGCCTGTTTAGTGGTGTCAGGTGCCAACGTCCTTCTGCTTGACGAACCAACGAACAACCTTGACCCGGCTAGCCGCGAAGAAGTACTTTCTGCCCTACGGTCATACGAAGGTGCGGTGGTCTTGGTTACCCATGATCCCGGCGCCGTGTTTGCACTAGATCCTGAGCGGGTCTTGCTCCTGCCTGATGGTGATGAAGACCATTGGAGCGCCGACTACGCCGACCTTGTTGAACTTGCCTAAAGGAGCAGCCAGTGGCTAATCACAGTGTTTGGATGACGATGCGGTCGATGTCGAGTGACCGTGCTGTGCTGAAGCGAACTCTGGGACCTGGCCTGGTCCGACGCATTCTGGGGTATGCAAAGCCATATAAGGCAGTTGTTATTGCTCTGCTCGTCACTTTGGTGTTCGTTGCAGTACTTACCGTTGCGCAGCCTTTGCTCTTTAGGCGAATTATCGACAAGGGTGTCTCAGTAGGGGATTCCAGCGTTGTTACCCAGACAGCCCTCATCATTGCCGGCTTGGCGATTCTAGATGCGGTCTTAGGGCTGGTGGGGCGTTGGTTCTCCTCGAGAATCGGCGAAGGCTTGATCTTTGATTTGCGCACGCAAGTTTTTGATCATGTGCAACGACAATCAGTTGCCTTTTTCACTCGTGCTCAAACGGGCGCCTTGATTTCACGTCTCAACAGTGACGTCATTGGAGCCCAACAAGCGTTCACTTCGACACTCAGCGGTGTTATTGGAAATATGATCTCGCTCATCATCGTGTTAGTGACGATGTTCGTGTTGTCCTGGCAAGTAACGATTGCATCCTTGGTACTCGTGCCTTTATTTCTGCTTCCTGCTCGTTGGATGGGAAGAAAGCTTCAGGAATTAACGCGCGAACAGATGAAATTGAATGCAGACATGAGTAATCAAATGTCTGAACGATTTAACGTCGCTGGCGCATTACTAGTGAAACTCTTTGGCCGTCCAGAAGAGGAAGCAGACAACTTTTCAGGCAAGGCCCTGCGAGTGCGAGATATCGGCATCAAGATGGCGATGGCTAACCGATGGTTCTTTTCAGCGCTCACCCTGGTCGCCGCGTTGGCAACCGCCGTTGCCTATGGTCTCGGTGGCAATTTAGTGATCAGCGGCGCAATTAGCCTTGGAACTCTTCTCGCACTTGTCGGCTTGTTGGCACAGCTGTACGGTCCGTTGACCGCTCTTTCGAACGTACGAATCGACATCATGACCGCGCTAGTTTCATTCGATCGCGTATTCGAGGTTCTAGATCTGACCCCAGCAGTCAGTGACACCAAAAATCCAACCCAGTTGCCTTCTGGCGCGTTGTCATTGAAGTTTGACGATGTGAATTTCACCTACCCAACAGCGCGTGAAGTATCCCTCGCCTCCCTTGAATCGGTTGCCCGCAAGGAAGAACACTTCGAAAATGAGCCCGTTCTTAGGGGTATTTCTTTTGAGGTTCCAGCCGGGACACTGACGGCAGTCGTTGGTCCTTCTGGAGCAGGAAAAAGCACGATCAGTGCTTTGGTGACTCGTTTATATGATGTGTCCGGTGGGTCAATAACCCTTGGGGACGTTGATGTTCGCGATGTGCGACAAGGTGATCTGCGCGCTGCTCTTGGTGTGGTGACTCAAGATGCACACTTATTCCACGACACCATTGGCTCGAATCTTCGATACGCGGCGCCAAAGGCAACGGATGATGAAATTTACGCGGCGCTTGAAGCTGCGCAAATTGTTGACCTCGTGCGGTCCTTACCTAACGGACTCAATACCGTGGTTGGCGATCGTGGACATCGTCTCTCAGGCGGCGAGAAGCAAAGACTGGCGCTGGCTCGAGTGTTGCTTAAGAGTCCTCGTCTGCTCATCTTGGATGAAGCAACCGCACACCTTGACAGTGAAAGTGAAGCAGCCGTACAGCGCGCTCTAGATAGTGCTTTAGTGGGTAGAACATCGGTCGTAATCGCACATCGATTGTCGACAATTCGCAACGCTGACCAGATTCTTGTTATCGCGGATGGAGTTGTTGCTGAGAGGGGTACTCATGATGAATTACTCGCCAGTCAGGGGTTGTACGCCGATCTGTATCGCACGCAATTCACAACGACGCAGTAGCCGAGTCTCGTTTCTTATCGTCGGCCGCTTCTCGCTTCAAAAAGATAAACCAACCAACGATTGCAACCAGCGCAAATAGCAGCCACTGTCCCGCGTATGACATATTTTGTACTTCGTCTATTTCGGGCGTCGGAACCATAGTGAGTTCCGGTTGCGCCGGTGAAGTGAGTAGAAGGTACCCAGGAGCACTGGCGACGGCTGGAAGCACCGCAATCGCTGGTGCCGGAATCATGCCGGTAGGTAGACCTATTAAGTCGGACTCACTCGCATCTTCAAAAAACCGGTAAGCGCCAATAATTGATTGCAATCCAGTTGGAGGTGCAACGATGTTCGGCATCGTGGTTGCTGCCCCAGATGCGGGAAACCATCCTCGATTAACCCAAATAGTTTGACCGCTTCGTTCGGTGAAGGGTGTCATCACCCAATATCCGTTCGTGCCGTTAAGCGGTCTTTTACGCACGACAACCTGTTTTGAACCATCAAAGGTTCCTATCGCATTAAACCGGTTCCACTCTGAAGCATTCAACAATTTTGTATCTGAAGGTAAGGCCGTGGGTGAAACAGTTGCCGCAACATCAAGTGCAATTCTTTCCTCGCGCCGATCTTGTGCACGGCTAAGTTGCCAATGACTTAGGAACCCGAAAGCAACGATGACTGTAATGACGAGAAGCGTAAATCCGATCCAGCGCTTGGTACGCAGAAGGTCAAGCACTGTTTTGTTGTGGCCCAGTTGTTGGATCATGAATGATTCCAGTGATTATCGTGGAGTTTTCGCGAGCAGGTAAGGCAGTCTGAATTGCCGGCGACACGCCTAGATCGCCGACCTGGTCAGCGTCGCGTCCGGCATTAGCGATGACTACAGCCACGTATGGCAAGACCACCGCCCCTGCAATGAGAACCCATCGCGGCCAGCCCGGAACAAAGATGGCGGCGATAACGCAACCGGTGCGAATCGCCATCGAAATGAGGTATTTGCGAGTGCGGCCGATCTGCTCCTGGCTGAGCGGACGCTGGGCCGCGGTGACGTTGAAAACATCGCCGCTGACCGGGCCTTGCTCTGGGACGGGCTTTAAGCTCACGGGTAGAGCCTACGCCTGACTTTGGGGTGCGGTGTACCGTCCAAGCATGAATCGCACCTATGGGCTTACCGAAGTTGTTGGCACCTCGAATGAGGGCGTTGACGCAGCTATCCGTAACGCAGTCAGTCGCACGTCCAAGACAATCAAGCATTTGGACTGGTTCGAGGTAACTCAAATTCGCGGGTATGTCCGCGACGGCGAGGTTGACCACTTCCAGGTCTCGGTCAAGGTTGGATATCGCATGGAAGATCAGAACGCTCAATAGTTCAAGAAAGGGACATTCATGTCTCGTGTTGCTTTAGTTACTGGTGGAAACCGCGGTATCGGGCTGAGCATTGCTTTGTTGCTTCGCGAAGCCGGATACACCGTGGTTGTTGGAACTCGGTCTGGCACGGCTCCAGACGGACTTAACGCTGTCACGATGGATGTCGCCAATACCGCTTCCATCGATGCTGGGTTTACTGAGATTGAAACAAAATTTGGGCCAGTAGAGATCCTCATTGCCAATGCTGGAATGACTCGAGACACGCTTTTGATGCGCATGTCTGATGACGATATCGACGAGGTACTGAATACAAACTTGGCCGGCTCCATCAAATTGGCCCGACGGGCCCTGCGCAGCATGCTCAAAGCACGTTATGGCCGAATCATTTTCATGTCGTCTGTCGTTGGAATTATCGGATCAGCGGGCCAGGTCAACTATTCAGCAGCCAAGTCAGGTCTGATTGGGGCAGCTCGATCGCTGGTACGCGAGGTAGGCGGTCGAGGCATCACAGTCAACGTTTTGACACCTGGTTTCGTCAACACCGACATGACTGCTGAACTTGGCGACGAACGCCGCGCCCAGATCGTCAGTATCGTGCCGTTGGGTCGTTATGCTGAACCAGAAGAAATAGCCACAGTCGTGGAATTCCTCGTAAGTGATGGTGCTGGTTACATCACGGGCGCGGTCATCCCAATTGATGGTGGATTAGGAATGGGCGACTAACGCTCGTACGAGAGGATTTACGTGGGCATTCTTGAGGGTAAGAACATCGTTATTACGGGAGTTCTCACCGATCAGTCCATTGCTTTCCACGCTGCACGCCTGGCCCAAGAAGAAGGCGCCAATGTCGTGCTGACTGGTTTTGGTCGCGGCTTGTCCCTGACGAAGCGGGCAGCTGGGCGACTCCCTAACGAGGCACCAGTTCTTGAACTTGATGTCGTCAATCAGGATCACCTCGACGCGTTGGCCGGTGGGATCCGCGAGCATATGGATTCTGTGGACGGGGTGCTCCACTCAATTGGCTTTGCGCCCCCAGAAGCTCTCGGTGGTAATTTCCTCAATACGTCATGGTCAGACGTTGCAATTGCACTTGAAGTGTCAGCGTTCTCCTTCAAATCCCTCGCGATGGCCTGCTTACCGTTAATGGGCAAGGGCGGATCAGTCGTTGGCTTGGACTTTGACTCCAGAATGGCGTGGCCTAAGTACGACTGGATGGGCGTGGCTAAGGCTGCATTTGAAAGTACCTCTCGTTACTTGGCTCGCGATCTTGGACCGATGGGAATCCGGGTCAATCTCGTTGCCGCCGGACCGATCCGCACGATGGCTGCAAAAGGAATTCCAGGTTTTGATGGTTTTGAAGAAGTTTGGGCAACACGTTCACCTATTGGCTGGGATCTAGACGATCCAGCACCAGCTGCTAAGGCGTGTATTGCGCTGATGTCAGATTGGTTCCCAGCTACTACCGGTGAAATCGTGCACGTTGACGGTGGAGTCCACTCTCAGGGAGCCTAGGCATGACGCTTGGCACGCTGGTTCTTGTTCGTCATGCAAAGTCTTCCTACCCTGACGGCGTTATTGATCACGAGAGACCGTTAAATCACCGCGGTCGTCGCGATGCAGCGCAGACCGGGCATTGGTTGAAAGAACACTCTGGTGACATCTTTAGTTCAACACCCGATGTCATAGTTTCGACCGCTGTTCGAGCGCAGCAGACTTGGAAAATAGTTTCTGAGATTTTC
>JBIIAA010000021.1:0-19741 GCA_044240165.1 Candidatus Nanopelagicales bacterium | reverse complement strand
GCCAACGGCGCAACGATCACGACCATGGGATTGACCCCACGTGGCACCGGTACGTCGTATGCCTACTGGCGTTGGACTGCACCTGCCGTTGGCAACTTTGTTTTCAAAGCGATTTACAGTGGTGACTCTTACGCAAACGCTTCAACTTCACCTCAGGATCTTTTGATTGCAACGCCAAGTGGTGGAACTATTTCCTTGAATGCACCGAGCACCGCGACTGCAGGCAACACCTTGACCTTGCGTGCGTCTGTGTATCCATATGGAGTTCAAGGCTCGGTCGGCTTCACGCTCAATGGTGCACCGATCAGCGCATCTGTTCCGCTAGTTAATGGTCTAGCGACCTACAACTGGACTCCAACCCAGGCTGGCAACTTCACCCTTGGCGCCAACTACACGACCAATCAAGGCGGCAGTGGTTCGACTTCACAGCCGATCAGCATTGCCACTGGTCCAACTCAAGTTGACTACATCACCTTGACTCAGGTCGGCGGCGCCGCATGGCAGCCAAACAACACCTACACCTTGGGTGCAGGCAGCTACCAATTCACTACTTCGGCACTCTCGGGTGCTCAGGTTCGCGTAGCTGAGTCGGGCCCATGCTCATGGAATGGCTACACCTTGACTGTTCCAGCTGGTGGAACCTGCAACCTGACAGCTGCAACCAGCGGCGGAAATGGTTACGCCCCGACCTCACAGGGTTATCTCGTGACCGCGGGTCTTGGTCAACAAACTGCAGCGCTCGCAGCTCCGCTTTCTGGCAAGGTGAACTACAAGAAGGTCATCAAGCTGGAAACACCTGCTCAGGGCACCACAAATGCAAATCAGAATGTCTTGTGGTCTGTTGCTAAGAAGAGCAAGAGCGTGTGTTCACTGGTCTTCCCATCTGATGGTTCAGTGAACCTGAAGTTCAAGACTCGTGGATATTGCACGGTTACTGCCACTGCTCCTGCTGTTGTAGGTCAGTGGGCGCCACTCGTACTTCAGCGCACCTACCAAGGCGCGTAGTATTTATTAAACGCTAATAAGTATGGCCCCGCATCTGCGGGGCCATACTTATTACACATCAAGGATTTATCCCCTGAGCCACCAGCGCCTGAAATTGTTCACGCAATTCTCGCGTCACGGCACCGACTTCAAGGTGGCGGTTGTCTATTCGCACGACAGGATGAATTCCACGAGTAGATGAAGTCAGAAAAATTTCTTCTGCGTCATTTAGAACACTCATGGGTAACTCAACCTCTTGAATCTTGAACCACTGGATCACGAGTTCCCTTGTGACACCAGGCAGGCAACCGGATGCCAACGTGGGAGTGAGCAACTCGCCATCAAGCACCACAAAAATATTGGATGCAGCTCCCTCGCAAAGATTGCCAGTAGTATTAGCAAAGATGGCCTCAGCCGCTCCTGATTCGTGAGCCGCTGCCAGCGCTAAAACATTTTCCGCATACGACGTTGATTTAGCGCCGGCAATCGCGGAACGCTCATTTCGAATCCAAGGCCCGGTAACCGCCGTCGTGCTATCTGGCCATGGGGTCTGAGCCACACACGTCACCATCAATGTTGGTAGCTGTTCTGGCAGACCAGCGGTGTAGGTAATACGCAACCGCCCAAGTTCGCCAATGGCGTACAGGTTTGCGGCAATGACCCGATGCACGGCATCGCGCACAACGTTGAGATTGGGCTCTGGCAACCGCAAGATCTGAGCTGAGCGAACGAGCCGATCAAGATGACGCTCTAACGCGAAAGGTTGACCGGATCGAACGGGGAGAGTCTCAAATACGCCCTGACCTACCGTGTAGCCGCGGTCTGCCGGATTGATCGCATTGACTTCATTGCCGATGAGTGAACCGCCATCGCGGTTACCAAACCAGATCATTGAGAATCTCCTACTAACTCTGGCCACTGACGAGAAGCCACTGAAACGAGATGTTGCGCCTTCAACTCAGTCTCCTTCCACTCCTTTGTCGAATCCGAGGACCAGGTAATGCCAGCACCCGTACCAAAGCACAAATCTTTTCCATCGAGCCAGAATGTACGGATAGACACAGCAAGCGATGCACGATCATTATCAGCGTCGACCCAGCCAATTGCTCCGCAGTAGTACGACCGACTTGCGCTCTCGAGTTGATCGATAAGCGTGAGCGCACTGGATTTTGGTGCACCAGTGACCGAACCTGGGGGAAAAGTCGCGTCAAATATTTGGGCCCACGTTGTTCCTTCGACTACCTGGCTCTTTACTCGAGACACCAAGTGAACTAACCCAGGGTGTTGCTCCTCGCGAAGAAGTCCCGCTACCTCAACCGAACCCACCTGAGAAACGCGAGCTAAATCATTGCGCACGAGATCAACGATCATGACGTTTTCGGCGCGGTCTTTTTCCGTCAGATCTGCACTTGTGCGACCCGTTCCCTTGATGGGACCCGATGCAATCTCGGATCCTTCGCGCGAGAGGAACAACTCAGGACTCGCACAAGCAATTGAGAGATGTAATTCGGGGACTCGCACCATTGCTGCATGAGGAGCTGGATTGTGGTGCATGAGAAGCGAATGTAATCCGGCGATATCTTGATCTTCATTCGCCAGTGGAGTTCGCAAGACCCGACAGATATTGGCCTGATACACGAGACCGGTTGCAATTGCCTGTCTCGTGGATTCTACCGCGGCGCAGTACTGCATCTCATCCATTGATGTGGACCAGGTTCGGGCCAAGGGACCCTGCCACACCCCGATGGCACCGACTGGCGGTTCATTCGACCAGTGAGCAAATCTTAAAAAGGTTGGATTTCCCGAATACGGAAGCACCGCAAGCCAGCGCCCACCATTGTCAAGGACTCCTGGATCCATTGAAATCTCTTCGAGCCCGCTTGCCCAGAGTCCCCCGGCGTACGCGAGAGGCATCATTGCGGGAAGTTCCACGGACACATTGTGTCGCCTCCGAGTCACCCAGATTCGCGCACTGGTGTCGCGTCGGATAGTGTTCTCTATGACCTTAAAGGTCAAGCGGACGTAGCGCAGCTGGTAGCGCACAACCTTGCCAAGGTTGGGGTCGCGAGTTCGAATCTCGTCGTCCGCTCGTAAGTGCCTCAAGGCACGATTTCTGCCGGAGGCATAGGCAGGGTGGGTTGGCCGAGAGGCGAGGCAAGGGACTGCAAATCCCTCTACACCGGTTCAAATCCGGTACCCACCTCGAATTTTCAGCGGCTACGGCGTCGAAGCCAGTGCCCTTTCAAAATTTTCTCAGCTTCATACAGGCCCCGAATATGTCCTTGGGCACGTTCATGGTCTGCACTCTCTGGGTATCGCTCATAGACGTCGGCAAGTTGCTTGCGGATGCCTCGAATCTTGTCCGAGGCTACTCGTCGCTCATCAGCTCGTGCGGCCTTGAGCAACTCACATAAACAGATGGCTTCTTGGGAATGCAATCTCGGACAAAAATCATCGTGAACGACAAAGGCAGGATTTGCTGCTCCACATATTGGGCAATTCAGAGCCAGTTGCGCTTGCTCATCCCAAGCGACCTCGCAGACTTGGCAGACCTTCGCTAATTGCATGGGTTGACGATAGCCGCCTTCGCAGAAAACGCCCCGACAATGTAGAGTTTGCTGTTCAGGTCGATTAGCGCAGTTGGTTAGCGCGCTTCCTTGACATGGAAGAGGTCAGGGGTTCGAATCCCTTATCGACCACGATGAAAGCCGCTGCCTTGCGCAGCGGCTTTCTTTTTGGCTGTTTGGTGATCGCGCGGCCGCCTTGAGTCTGGGCCTGACTCGATTCAATGAGACATCGCACAGCCCCCATCAGATATGCGACGATGCCCTTGTGAATTCGGCATCCGATAGAACAATCACTGGTAGATCACTTGACCGCGTGATCAATTTTTCAGATGCGGTTGTTGCTGTGGCCATCACGGTGTTGGTATTACCAATTGTTGACATCACAGGACCAACAGACACCGATTCGATGCTTGACGTTCTTTCTGACAACTCTGACCAACTCATCGCATTTGGCCTTACGTTTCTTATTCTTTTTGTCTTGTGGCAGGGACACCACCGAGTCTTTGAGAATTTTGTAGCTATTGACAACACCATCATGTGGATCAATGCTGCCTGGCTTGCAACCGTTGCATTTCTCCCGTGGCCCAGCCGGCTCATCGATGTCAGTGCAGACAGTGTGGGTGCTGGCTGGCTCTATTGCCTCACCCTGTTTCTTAATGCGATGTTCCTACATTTCATCTATCAACACGGGCGCCGCCATCCCGCATACCTGACAAACGCTGATCTCTGGTCGTCGTGGGTCTCCATCAGCTTTGTCTTCGCTGTGGCCTTCGGAATTATGGTGGTCGCCACGATTTTGATGCCAGCGTTCGCTCTTTGGTTTTTGTTTCTGTTACTGCCCCTTCGTTTTTTCATTCAACAACGAGGCAAGTTACCGGATGCAATCACGCACTGATCTATACCGCGCCAGTTGATTGCGATTACTGCGAACTCTTGCGAAACAACGAGGCCACGATTGCAACCAATACCGTGGCTAAGACAACCTGAGTTATGAACGTGAGCCAGAAACTATCGCCCCAGCCAAGACCAACCGAGATCGCAAGGCCACCCGCTGCTCCCACAATGCCGATGAAAATCGTCAATAGACATCCAATCGGCTGCATGCTCGGCACGAGAATCCGCGCGATCAAGCCAATCACGATGCCGGCTGCCAGCCCACTGAGCAAACTTGTGATTTCCATGTTGCCAGCCAACCATTGGGGGGCATACTCGGGCAAGTCCGAAAGTCGAATCGCCCTCCCGCCTACCGACCCTTGGCCTAACGTAGGTGTTCTTGGTCAAGACGTGGCACGATCCATACATGCAACGAGTGGGTGGGCCCTTGATCGGCGAAAATCTCCAGGCTGAGATCCCAATGTTGTATGACTGGCCCGATAGCGCGATCAGCCACGAGCGTCCGTGGGTGCGCTGCAACATGGTCATGAGCCTGGACGGGGCTATTGCTGGTCCAGATGGCAAGTCGGCGAGCATTGGCTCATCGATAGATAAAAAGGTCTTCTCAGCCGTCCGTAGAGACAGCGATGTGATCTTGGTTGGTGCAGGTACGGCTCGAGAAGAGGGTTACCGCCCGTCAGCAGTTCCTATCGCAGTGGTGAGCAACAAGCTCGGCTTCACTCAAGAAATGCCCCTGCTTGACCTCGCCTCCGCAACATCCCCCCGTAGCCTGATCATCACCAACGAAAAAGCCATCGCTCAAGCACCCGCTTGGCTTAGCCACGCTGCATCATTTATCCCTAGCGGAGAATCCAGTGTCGATTTAAACATTGCGATTGCTGGCTTGCATGATCTTGGGTTGGATCGCATCCATTGCGAAGGTGGGCCTGCACTGTTAACCGCCCTCATTCAGGCTGAGGTTCTCGACGAACTATTGCTCACCGTGACCCCAATGCTTGTCGGCGGCTCATCCACGTTGCTCACCAGCGCTGTCGGAGACTTGCGCGGTCAATTCACACAAATTTTGACTGAAGACGGAACTCTGTTGCTGCGATTCATCCCCCACTACTCCGCCTCGGCAGCCTTCAGCAGCAAATAAACCAGATACGGTTTAGCCATGGATATCGCCGCGGTCACGCTTTGGATCTTTGCAATTGTCCTTGTTGTTTTTGGTCTTGCCTTTGTCTCCACTGGACTGGTTAGCGAACGTGGTTACTGGTCACAGCGCGATCCGCATGGTGACGCTCGTCAAGATGCCACGAAACTTCCCACCATCATCCGCACTGCGTTTAAACTTTCAGTTGGTGAGGTTCGGGCTCCGTTACGCATTGCCGCAATTGGCGTCGTCTTAATCTACGTAGCCCTAGTTTTTGGTGTTGTCGCGCTCATTGTTTCTGTATTTAACGCGTAAAAACATGGCGGACTCGGATTACATCCATGGCTACGGCTTGGTGGAAGAACAAAGACTTCGAGATCAGGCTCGGATTCTGGCACCTGTCGTTATTGAGCAGCTTTCCTTTCCAAAGAATGCAACTGTTCTCGAAGTTGGATGTGGTGTTGGGGCAGAGTTAGAGCTTCTACTGGCGAATTTCCCTACGTTGTCTCTCACCGGAATCGAAATAGATCAAAGACATCTACAGGCTGCGAAGGACCGCCTGCCTGAACAAGTCACGCTCATTCAAGGCGATGCCAAAGCCCTCCCCTTCCCAGATGGAACCTTCGATGCAGTACTCACTATCTGGGTTCTTGAACACGTTAACGATCCAGAGCAGGTGATGCGCGAGGCGCTGCGGGTTTTAAAACCTACTGGGCGACTCATTTGTACCGAGGTCGACAACGACACGATGCACTTCAACGCGGATCTGCCAATGATTCAGTATTGGTGGAAGTTGTTTAGCCAGAAGCAGACAGAAGCTGGCGGTGATCCTTTCATCGGACGCAAACTGGCAGATTTAGCCCATGGTCTGTCAGCTAAAAACATAGAGACCACGGTTATTCGCCCAGTTTCTAGTTCTGACTCACCTACTAAACGAATTGAATTTCTGAACTACCTCGAAGAACTTTTTGTCTCGGGCGTAGAACACCTACAACAATCTGGACTGGCTACTCAAGAGATGCTTCAAGAGTTGCAGGCAGAGTTCACTCGCGCAAAAAATGATCCAACAGTGGAATGCGAATATCACGGCGTTCGACTCATCTGTTCGCCCTAATACCTACTTATTCGTGGGGCGTGTCGCCTTCACCCACGGGTGGACCGTGAGTCACTCCGTCTGTGGGGCAATCACCCAGCCAATATTTACTCTCTGGGGCCGGCGGGATCTCACCGGGATAACGGGTCAACCACGCATCAGTTTCGGAGAGAAAGTCGGACAAGGCAGTTTGTCCCCCCGCGGCCGAGGTATCCCAGCCACAGGTTACGGTTTCTTCAGCTTTCACAACAGGGGCCTTAGCCTCACTGCTGCAGGCGCCGAGCAACAGCAGTCCAGCAAGCACTATCGGAGTAAGCGCCGCTGTAGTTTTCATTATTAAACGGTACTTGCAGATGCCTTCGAATTCTCGCTGTGACATCAGCCAGTCATCGCAGCGCCATCCAAACCAGACAAGGCCTCAGCCCAGCGCACACCCGCTTGGGCGCCGAATATTTCATGAGCAATCGCGAAGAGGCGGGAAAGCTCCGCCCCATCGCCAGTTATCGCTGCCAGCTGCACAAGATCCAGCCAAACAGGTTCTGTTATTGCCACTTCATCAGTATCTCCTGCATCTCATGAATAGCATTGCCCTATGCATGATGTTGATGTCTCAGAGGGTTCATTTCAGCCAGGAGTCCGACATTTAGGTTTGGCCTTGCGTGAATTGCAAGATCGAATCTGCGCAACCAGTGCGCCGAACGATATTGCTGACGCTGCCGCCCTTGCTATCGAGAAAATCAGCGCAACACTCGATCCGTATCGGTACATAGCAGCGCGAGACAAGGGATGGGGTGACACTGCCCGTGGCGCTGGTTCCAGAACTTTGAATCCGATATTTCATAATGTTGTGCTCAGTACCGAAAGTTTTCAAGCAACCCTGCAGTTTTCTACCTTCCACCTAGGTGGCAACGGGGCAGCACATGGTGGAACTATCCCAATGATGTTTGATGAAGCCCTCGGACGACTTGCTAACTTTGACCGTCCAATCTGCAGAACTGCCTATCTCAATGTTGATTACCACAATGTGACGCCACTAGATGTAGAACTCCAAATAAGTGCGCGCTTTGAAAAAATCAACGGTCGAAAGCGTTACATTCACGCAACGATCCACCACGGTGATGTTCTGACAGCTGAAGCCCATGCACTATTTATCGAACTTAAAGAAGGCGCGGCCTAACCTTCTTGCCATTTGTAGGTCCAGGCAGCCTGTGGTGGTTTAAAGAATGCAATAACTTCTGGCAACTGAACGACCTTGTCTTGAGACCCCTTGTCTTGAGACCCCTTGCCATGAAGAGCTGGCGGTTGAGTTGTAAAAGTAGTAACGCTCACAACATCACCAAGTCGGGTTCGGGTTGTTTGGGTCCAGACAAGATTCACTTTCGCAAATCTGGCTCGCACTGGGGTCGTTGTTGGCGCAGACCCAAAGATTGCATCGCCTTCACCTTTCCACTCAAAGCTGGTCCACCTGAACTGATTGGTCACCATGGGACTAGACGAACGTCGTAGAACATCCGATTCCAGTACGGCTTTGGCACGTTCAGCGGATATCTCAGGGAGCTCATCCGCACCTGCCTGTACTAATGCAGGCACTCCCAAGGCCACGAGCAAGGTCAGAGGCAGGAATGACCACAAGCTGCGCTTCTTCATTCTCACACCATCAGCGTAAGTGATTGCACCGCGCAACATCTAGGCGATACGGCACTACATCCCGGCATTGTCGAACCTCTCACGACCGTTCTTCGGCAAGTACTGGGCTTGAAACGACCCAAGATGGTTTGATGTCGCTATGGAGCCGCTCAAGGTTTTCGTGCAGTATCAAGGCGAGGTCTACTCCGGGGAGATGACTGCCTGGAGAGACATCGAAGGTTTAACCCAGGGCAGATCCTTCGGCTCTGGTTTGGTGCGATTTACTCGCTTGGGACGCGACTATGAACTTTGGTTTCCTCAAGGCTCAATTCGACCTGCGAACCAAAATGACGACTCTGTTCCCGATGAGCAATGGACTACAGATGCGGTTGAAAAATTCATTCAATCGATGCGTGACATCGACTAAATCCTGCACGAATATCCTGCAGGAAAGATCAAACTATTTGCGCGATCGCTTTTCGCGAACGCGCATCATGATGCGAATAGGTGTGCCCTCAAACCCATATTCCTCACGTAAACGACGCTCGATAAATCGTCGATATCCAGCTTCGAGGAAACCTGTGGTGAAAAGAGCAAACGTTGGTGGACTCGTCGCTACCTGCGCGCCGAACAAAATTCGCGGTTGCCTTCCACCGCGGATTGGGTGTGGGTTGGACTGCACAATTGCCGCCAAGAACTGATTGAGTCGCCCTGTTGAAACGCGCGTTTCCCAACCCGCCAAGGCCGCTTCAATCGCAACTTCTAGGCGTTCAATGTGGCGTCCTGTTTTCGCTGACACGTTGACATGTGGTGCCCATGGAATCTGCACTAAATCGCGGTCAATTTCTCTTTCAAGATAATGGCGGCGTTCTTCATCGGTGAGGTCCCACTTGTTATACGCGATAACGATTGAACGACCAGCCTCTTCTGCCATCGAAATAATGCGAACATCTTGCTCACTAATCGGTTCTGACGCATCAATGAGAATCAATGCGACTTCAGCCCGATCAAGAGCTGCGGCGGTACGCAAAGTCGCGTAATACTCGTGGCCACTGGCTTCCTTGGCACGGCGACGGATACCTGCGGTATCAACGAACCACCACCACTTGTCTTTGAGCTGAACCAGCTCATCAACTGGATCAACCGTGGTGCCGGCAACGGAATCGACTACGACTCGTTCAGATCCCGCAAGCGCATTGAGCAACGAGGACTTACCTACATTGGGCTTTCCGAGTAGTGCAACGCGGCGCGGTCCAGCACCACGCATTCGGCCTTGGCCTTCTTCAGGTAATACACGCACAACCTCGTCGAGTAGATCTCCTGAGCCTCGGCCGTGCTGCGCTGACACTGGGAAAGGCTGACCTAGACCGAGCGACCAAAGTGACGTTGCTTCATTTTCGAGTTGTGCATCATCTGCTTTATTTGCCACCAGGATCACTGGCTTGCCTGATCGACGCAAGACTTCAACTACTGCTTCGTCCGTAGCCGTGGCTCCGACCATTGCATCTACAACGAAGGCGACTGCATCTGCATCATTGATCGCACGTTCGGCTTGCGCTGCGATAGCCGCTGCCATGCCTTTGACTTTGACATCCCAGCCGCCTGTGTCAATGAGAATGAAGCGCTTTCCATTCCAATCGGCTTCGTACGTAACGCGATCTCGCGTAACGCCGGGAAGATCCTCAACAACTGCTTCACGCCGACCGATAATCCGGTTCACCAATGTTGATTTGCCCACGTTGGGACGGCCAACAACTGCCAGGACTGGCCACCCTGCCGTGTTTGAAACTTGGGTCAGATCTGCCAGATCTTCGTCAAACTCACCGAATTCAGCGCGCGCAGCAGCAAGCGCACGCGCAAGGACCGCCTCATCGTCAAACGGGTCACCATCGTCTTGCACCTCGTCGAAAGCGGGCAGGTCGACGTTGTCTTCGTCCCCATCAATGGAAACCCAACCGTCAGTCATGCCGTTCCTGCTTTCGTCATTTCGTTCGAGCATCTACTCGAGCTTGGCGCACCTGTTCGCCTACCTGCTGGATGGTGGCTAGCGCACAAGGATCGCCGTTGGGCGAAATATGAAGGGGTGCGTCGTAAAGGATACCGACTTTTGAACGTGGTCTTGGCGGGTCGGTCGCCACCTTGCCTCCGGCACCAGAGATAACCACGGGCTGGACTCTGGCTCCAGTCATGGCTATGAGGTACCCCACTAGGGGAAAATCGCCCATAATCCCCACCGCTTGGCCTTCCTGAAGATAGCTAAGCGCTTCCTGCGTTGCCTCAAAGCCGGGCGAAATGAGAGTGACATCTCCCCCGAATCCGCTGGAATGACCAGCCAGCACCTGCCCTAGTGCGCCAGCGACGACGACATGGACAGGCCGTGGGGTCAGTGCTTTGAGGACTGGTACGACTAGAAGCCCATCGCCTTCGATGAGAAGGATCAAGGGTCCCGACAGGGGCACGAGATCGCTGCCTTGCTCGTGTAGCTGGTACACAGCTTTGAGCGCTGGTGCGCTCAAATTACGGAAGGTAGCGGCTCGAGAGAAGCCCATCACTGCGCGACAGCTTGCGCTCGATTCACAACTTCTTGGATCACTTCAGCTAGGGATAAGTCACTTGTATCTAACTCACTTGCGTCATGTGCCTGCTTAAGCGGGCTAGCCACACGCGTTGAATCAAGATGGTCGCGTCGTTGCAAGGCAAGTTGCGTTTCAGTAACTGCGTCTTGAGTAGCGACGCTGGCACCAGCTTCTTCTTTTGCCCGCCGCAAGGCTCGCACTTCTGGACTGGCCGTTAAGAAAACTTTCAATTGGGCATTGGGGAGAACCACAGTGGTGATGTCGCGACCTTCGACAACAATGCCTGTGCCAGATTGCAGCGCCTTTCGCGCTTGGTCACGTTGTTGCTGAACTAGTAATTCACGTACCTGCGGGATGGCACTAACTGCGCTGACCGAATTCGTAACTCTGGCATCACGAATAGCTCGACTTACATCTGTGCCATCGATATGAATGCTTGGCGCTTCTGGGTCTGTTCCACTCACGATTTCCGCCGTCTTCGCAAATGCAATAACAGCCTCAACGTTTTCCAGATCAATGCCGGCTTCCAATATGGCCCATGTCATTGCTCGATACATCGCTCCCGTATCCAAGTAACGCCAACCTAGTTGCTGCGCACAGCCTTTACATACGCTGGATTTTCCAGAACCCGCGGGTCCATCAATCGCGATGATAATAGGTTTCACGCCAATCCCCGCATGTCGAAACCACGCACTGAAAGTTCTTGGGCTAGTAGCTCAGCAACTTCTGGTTTAACTGACAATTCAACAAGACCACTTGGCTTACCTAAAATATGCTCAATACGCACATCTTCAAGATTCACACCCGCTTCACCCGCCGCCACAAAGAGTCGCGCCAATTCGCCTGGTTTATCTTCGATCAGAACGGCTACTTCAACAAACGGTGCTTCCATATTGCCGTGCCGACCCGGGATACGCGCGCGACCTTTGGCCCCTGCTTTTAAGGTGGCATCAATTATTTCGTCGTGATCCTGATCGCCACCAGCTAATTCTTGCAACGCATGGAGAACTTCTTGTAGTTCCCGCACGACACCGCTGATAACTTCAGACACAGGTCCTGCATTTTCGGTCAAGATATCGATCCACAGGCCACTGTCAGATGCCGCGATGCGCGTCATATCGCGCAGTCCCTGACCAGCAACGGCAATATGACTCGCCTGCGCAGGAAGCAACTGCGCCGCTAAGGCGCTACTGATCACCTGCGGGGCATGTGACACTAAAGCCACCGCTTGGTCATGTTCCTGCGGTGACATATCAACAGGAACCGCGCCACAAGTGATCGCAAGATTTTTCACATTCACGTAGTGCTGATCGCCCGTCTTATCGGCAGGGCTAACTATCCAAAGTCGATCATCGAAAAGATCTTTTCTCGCGCCCACAGCACCGGAGACTTCACGCCCAGCCATGGGATGGCCACCGACAAGTCGAGACTCATCTGCGCCCAGTGCAATTGCCTTTTTGAGAATACCGAACTTCACGCTTGTGACGTCCGTGATCGTGGCCGTCGGGAAATCCTTGCTGGCTTGTGCAATCACTCCAGCAGCGAATCTTGGCGGGACGGCGACTACAACGATCGTAGGTGCGCTATTTTCAATCGCGTTTGCGTCAAGAATCTTTCCCGCTGTCATATCTACTGCAAGTTGTAGTTGTTCAACATCAACATCATTAAGCAGAACATCGACTCCCGCCCGCGTCAAAGCTAAAGCGATCGAAGTGCCGATCAATCCGGTGCCGATAACAAGAACTGGTCCCACCACAGCTACAGGGGTTGTACTCGTCACGACTTAACATCCGGGCGAAGAACCTCAGCCCCACGCAAGTAGACGTGTCGAATTTCATCACGCGGTATGTCAATAGCTGCATGAATCATGACGCGCACTGTGAGTTTCAATGCTCCCGCAACGTCAATTTCCTGAGCACACATCAGCGGAACATCGCCGAAGCCAAACTCCCGTGCAGCCCTAGCCGGAAAACCACAATGTATGTCTGGCGTGCAGGTGAAAAGCACACTCACTAAGTCATCTGTGGTGATTTGATTACGTTCTAGAATCGTGGTGAGCATCTCGCCCACGGCATCCAGCATCTCGTCGGCATTGTCTGCTTGAAGACATACCGCTCCTCGTATCGCGCGCATCATCCGCAGAGCCTACAGACCAACAGCCGTGTATAGGGCGTGTAAATCGGTACCGGTCAACTCTTTGATCTGTCCGGCCTTGAGGTTTCCTAGGTGGAGGGGACCAATTCTTGTTCGCACCAGATCTATGACCGGGTACCCGACCTCATCCATCAGACGGCGAATGATCCGATTACGGCCCTCGTGGATGACAAGTTCGACCATCGCCCGATCCTTGGCCTGCTGAATGATGCGGACCGAATTGACCTTCATCGGACCATCTTCTAACTCGACACCCTCTTTTAAGCGACGCAGAGCCTGCGGCAAGACCGTGCCCGAAACCGTCGCAACATAGGTCTTATCCACGCCGTGAGAGGGGTGCCCTACCCGATTCGCGAGTTCGCCATCGTTGGTCAATAGCAGCAAGCCCTCAGTGTCAGCGTCTAGGCGACCGATATAGAACAACCGCTCAGGCCGGTCTGCGATGAGATCGCCGACACACGGGCGGCCCTGCTCATCGCTCATCGTCGTAATAACTCCACGAGGCTTATTCATGACAAGAACGATGTTGCCCGGCGCAGTAGGAATGCGTTTACCGTTGACATGCACGATCGCCGTTGCCGGGTCCACCCGCATTCCTTGCTCGACTACTTTTTCACCGTTGACGCTTACGCGCCCTTCTTCGATGAGTTGCTCACAGCGCCGCCGACTACCAATGCCAGCTTGTGCCAAGACCTTTTGAAGTCGAATGTCTGTTTCAGTCATTAGTCACCAAATGCGACAGAGTCGAGAACATCTTCTAGATCGGCAAGATCTGGTAGATGTTCCGCGAGTGGCGGAAGGTCTTCTAATGACGCAATTCCAAGGCGCTCCAGGAAAGTTGACGTCGTTCTGTACAAGATCGCCTGCGATTCTTGTTCATGGCCGGCCTCTTCAATCAAACCGCGAGCAACAAGCGTACGAATTACTCCGTCAACATTCACGCCGCGTACTGCACTCACTCGACCTCGGGTGACTGGCTGGCGATATGCGATGACTGCAAGAGTCTCCAATGAAGCCTGCGTCAAACGAGCTTGCTGACCGTCCAGTACGAATCTCTCGACCAGCGGCGAACACTCAGCACGCGTGTAATAACGCCATCCTCCAGCAATCTCACGTAATTCAAATCCACGAACCGCTTCGTCATATTCCAGTGCGAGAGCACGCACAGTTGAGTCAACTTCATCCGTCGTTTGGCGGGTCGCCTGGGCCAAAGAAACGATGCTCATTGGTTCATCTGCAAGCAAGAGCAACGCCTCAATTGCGGCAGACAGGCTTGGCGCACCAAGCTCTTCAGGTTCTTGCTCTGGCTCAGTGGCATCAAGTTCGCCCTGAATCCCATCTTCAACCACAGTCTCATCTGACTGGACGTCTTGTTCCACGTCACTCATTGCCTTGCTCCTCTATTTCACTTGCATTACCTACTGGTTCAAGCTCACGTATTTGCTCGCGGTCTTCTTCATCGACGGCGTTTCTGTCGACTTCTCGTTCTTCATCAAACTCATCGGTAACTTGAATCTCGCCATCGTCGTTTCCTGTCCAACGAATCGTGAGATCACCAAGCGGAGTTATCTGTTCAAAAGCAACGACTGCTTCGCGATACAACTCGAGCAAAGCAAGGAATCGACCCACCACGAGCAGCGTGGTGTCACAATCGGCGATGAGAGCGCGAAAAGTACTTGTGCGTACGCGGCGTAGCCGATCGATGATGATCAGGGCCTGCTCGCGCACGTTAACGCGTTGCACATGCGCATGCGCGATCGATACTTCTTCGACAACCTTTGGCGCGAGCGCGCGAACAGCTAAAGCGGCAAACTGATCTGGACCAAGGCCGAGAAGAACTTCAGGAAGTAATGCGGCAAACTGGGCTTCAAGACCCACCGTGCGCGGGAATCGCTTATTTGCATGAGCCATTCGGTCAGCAAAAATTGCTGACACTTCTTTATATGCCCGATACTGCAAAAGTCGAGCGAACAATAGGTCGCGGGCTTCCAGGAGTGCGAGATCTTCTTCGTCTTCAACTTCGCCACTAGGTAGTAGCCGCGCTGCTTTTAGATCCAGCAAGGTAGCGGCAACAACTAGGAAGCTACTTGCTTCATCCAGATCCCAAGACTTGCCTTGTTCACGAATATATTTAATGAATTCGTCAGTCACTGTGTGTAACGCGAGTTCAGTTACCTCAAGTTTGTGACGCGAGATCAAAGTGAGAAGTAAATCGAACGGGCCGTCAAAGTCACCCACTCGCACTGAAAAACCTTCAGAAGTGGCTGCCTTTACTGCTGGAGTTTCAGCAGGGACTGCCGCTTCTGCTACGTCTGCCCCGGTCACCGGGCCAGAACCTCCCGCGCAAGTTGTCGATATGACTCTGCACCTGCACTCGTTGGAGCGAATTGCGTAATGGGTTCGCCTGCGACAGCTGCATCAGGAAACTTAACCGTGCGACTAATCGCGGTCTTGAATACCTGATCGCCAAAGGCTTGCTGAACAGTTTGTAGAACCTCGCGACTGTGCAAGGTGCGCGGGTCATACATGGTTGGGAGCACACCAAGAATGACTAGCGTCGGATTGAGACGAGCTTTGACTTTGTTAATTGTGTCTTGTAGCAATGCAACTCCACGCAGGGCGAAGTATTCAGTTTCCATCGGGATGATGACGCCTGTGCTTACCGTGAGTGCATTCAAAGTCAGCAGCCCAAGTGAGGGCTGACAGTCAATCAAGACGAAGTCGTACTCGGGAAGCAAAGGCGCAAGCGCTCGGCCAAGTGCATACTCGCGGCCAACTTCACTTACGAGCTGAAGCTCCGCAGCAGATAAATCAATGTTGCTTGGCAATAGATCCAGATTCTCAACATCTGTGTGGATCACAACGTCGCGCACATTGCAGTCAGGCTCGGTCAATACGTTGTAAACAGTGAGGTCCATTTCATTGGGATTGACTCCGAAAGAAACTGACAAGGCTCCCTGCGGATCAAAATCCACCAGCAAAACTTTGCGTCCATAGCCAGCGATTGCTGCACCAAGACTGACCGTCGAGGTGGTTTTCCCCACGCCGCCTTTTTGATTCACCATCGCAATGACCTGAGCTGGTCCGTGAGTGGTGAGCGGCGCCGGCTCTGGGATCGAGACCGTGGCTGCCCCAGATTGACCCGCTGGCTGCACTTCCGAACTCATGAACAACCCTCTCGCCATACCTCGATGTGAAGACCCCAGCCTAACGGGCTCAGCCTTGGGCTCGTGGATGACTCGTGGCATAGACCTCACGAAGTGTGTCGATCGTGACTGCCGTGTAGATCTGGGTGGTCGTAACAGAGGCATGTCCAAGGAGTTCCTGCACGACGCGCACGTCAGCCCCTCCTTGAAGTAGGTGGGTGGCGTAGCTATGTCGAAGGGTATGCGGACTGATTTCCACCCCTAAATGCGCTCGTTCGGCAGCTTGGCTCACCACCCCATAGGCACTTTGACGACTCATTCGGGCTCCCCTGGCATTAACGAAAACGGCGGGGGTGCCCCGACCTTTTGCCAAAAGTGCCGGCCGACCCCGCACGAAGTAGTCCTCCAGCGCCGATATGGCGTATCCCCCAAGTGGCAAAAGTCGCTGCTTGCTGCCCTTACCCGTCACAATAATTGAGCGTTCGTCAACATTTAGATCATCCAAGTCCAACCCGATGGCCTCGCTAATTCGAATACCAGTGCCATAAAGAACTTCCACGAGGGCACGATCGCGCAGGCCGCTAATACTTTGGGTGTCCCCTGCAATATTCAAGAGCTGTCGGATCTGCTCATAAGTCAGCGCCTTCGGCAACCGCTTAGCTGTGGCTGGTGGCGAAATCCGCTGGCTCGGGTCAATATTGGCTAGCCCCTCTTCCAAAGCGAAGCGATGAAAGCCCCGAACGGCCACCAACATGCGCCCAGCACTTGATGCGGCGAGTGGCACACCTTCCTTTGGGTCACGCAAGGAAGCCGCGAACTCTGAGATATCCGACTCACGGATCGATGAAACTTCAACGAGCGCATGCTGTTCACACCATTGCGAGTAGCGCGCCAAATCGCGTCGATAGGCCGACAACGTGTTGGCTGCCAGCCCTCGCTCGATGGCAAGGTGATTGAGATAGCCATGAATCTCCCGCTCTAGCTGCACGGCTACGCAAGATCTTTCTTATCGAAGTCCAAAGGCACTCGACTTTTGGCAAGAAGCGCCGAGCGCATGTTCCACGGCTCATCGCATGAACGAAGATTGGACCAGTCCTGGTCACGCCCGACCCACGCTGCCAAGATTCCGGCAACCGCAGTCGGGCCGCTGATGGTTCCTGCAAGGACAAGGTCTTTGGCCTCATCCAGTTCAACCCAGACTCTCGGCAGGAAGGCTTCTTCGGCCTCCCCCGTGTGTGGACGCCCACCCGGTAGTGGTTGCAGATCTCGGGCTAGGTAGATGCGAATTGCCTCACTTGATCCACCTGGGGAATTTAAGAAATCCGCCAAGGTGTGCCAAGTTTTTGCTGCATAACCAGACTCCTCGGCCAACTCTCGTTGGGCGGTTAGTAGAGGTGGCTCACCTGCCACATCGAGTAAACCGGCGGGAGGTTCGAAGATGTACATGCCTAGTGGATGCCGATATTGACGGATTAATAAAACGCGATCGTCAGCGTCAATCGCAATGACCGCCACAGCACCGGGGTGTATCACGATGTCGCGTTCAATCAGCCGCCCATCGAAGTCCAAGACATCAGTGCGGATACTCCACACTTTTCCTTCAAATTGCGTCGTTGATTTAATAATTGGAAAAGACTCGCCGCCATCAGCGACGAGCCCTGTCCAAGTTTCATCAATCATTGTGCAACTAAGCGTTTACTGCCGCTTGCTGCTGGCGCACAAGCGCCGCCGCTGCAAGGCCCGCAAATAGCGGATGTGCGCGGGTTGGACGCGAGCGAAACTCGGGGTGCGCTTGGGTTGATACGTAATAGGGATGCACCTCAGCCGGAAGTTCTACAAACTCGACCAAACGCCCATCAGGGGATGTTCCAGAAAACACCAGGCCAGCTTCTTCAAGCGTCGCGCGGTATTCATTATTTACTTCATAGCGATGACGATGGCGCTCATCAACATAAGGCGCACCGTAAACCCCTGCCACGACGGAGCCTTCTTGAAGCTTTGCTGGATACAGTCCAAGGCGCATGGTGCCACCCATATCGCGATCACCAGAAATTACATCCCGCTGATCTGCCATCGTCGCAACCACAGGATGCTGAGTTGACTCGTCAAATTCAAGTGAATTTGCATCTTGGAGTCCGGCAACATTGCGCGCATATTCAATGACCATGCACTGCAGACCAAGACATAAACCCAGAGTGGGAATTCCGTGAGTACGCGCATAAGTCAATGCACCAAGTTTTCCTTCGAGGCCACGAACACCGAAGCCACCAGGAACACAAATGGCATCAAGGTGACCGATAGCTTCCTTCGCGCCCGCCTCGGTTGCGCAATCATCACTTGCTACCCAATTGATGTTCACTTTTGTGTCGTGATGAAAACCGCCTGCGCGCAGCGCTTCAGTTACAGATAAATATGCGTCAGGAAGATCGATGTACTTTCCGACGAGCCCAATATTTACTTCATGAGCTGGATTGTGAACATGCTCAAGAAGTGCATCCCAACTTGTCCAGTCAACATCGCGGAAAGGCAAATCAAGACGGCGCACTACGTAAGCGTCAAGTCCTTCAGCGTGTAGCACCTTTGGAATGTCGTAGATGCTAGGTGCATCAGTGGCAGCCACTACCGCTTCAAGATCAACGTCACACATCAGTGAAACTTTTCGCTTAATCGGCGACGGCACTGGGCGATCCGCTCGCAGCACTATGGCATCAGGCTGAATACCAATGTTGCGGAGCGCGGCTACTGAGTGCTGCGTCGGCTTTGTTTTCAACTCACCAGACGGCCCAATAAATGGCAGAAGCGATACGTGTAAAAAGAAGGTGTTATCGCGACCAACTTCGTGTCGGACTTGACGGATTGCTTCCAAGAATGGCAGTGATTCGATGTCTCCGACAGTTCCGCCTACTTCGGTAATCACGATGTCAACATCAGGACCTGCCATGCGGCGAATTCGTGATTTGATTTCGTTCGTGATGTGCGGAATCACTTGCACTGTGTCTCCGAGGTACTCACCACGACGTTCCTTGGCTATGACGTTGGAGTACACCTGCCCCGTAGTGACGTTGGCAGACCCGTGAAGGTCGGTATCCAAAAAGCGCTCGTAGTGGCCGACGTCAAGGTCGGTCTCTGCTCCATCATCTGTAACGAAGACTTCGCCATGCTGAAACGGGTTCATCGTGCCCGGGTCAACGTTGAGATACGGGTCAAGTTTTTGCATCGTTACGCGGAGTCCGCGTGACTTCAATAAATTTCCAAGAGACGATGCCGTGAGGCCTTTTCCCAAAGAGGAGGCGACGCCTCCAGTAACGAACAGATGCTTGGTTTGGCGCGGGGCACTCATGGAAGACCAGACTATCAGCGAGACCGGTCAGCCGATGCCATGGCGAGCAGTTCCTCGGCGTGGGCGAGCCCCGTGTCGGATTCATCTAGACCAGAAAGCATCCTGGCTAGTTCACCAGCCCGCTGTGTTCCGGTCACATCCTTCACACTGGACGCCGTGATGACGCCATCGCTGGACTTTTCTACGACCAGATGCCGATCTGCAAATGCCGCGACCTGAGGTAAAT
>JBIIAA010000104.1:0-6249 GCA_044240165.1 Candidatus Nanopelagicales bacterium | reverse complement strand
CTCGCGGTTGCTGCAGTGGCGCTGGAACTTGGAATTGAGTTGGACGATGTTGCGGCCGCTCTCAGTGATGCGACTATTCCGAGTAAATGGCGCATGGAGGTCGAGCAAACATCTTCGGGCATGACAATAATTAATGATGCATACAACGCTAATCCGGAGTCGATGAGTGCCGCATTGCAAACTCTCGAAGTTATGGGTGCTACGCACGCTACTTGGGCAGTGCTTGGCGAAATGCTTGAGTTGGGTGACGACTCACAGGGTGCGCATGAGGCTGTCGGTCGCCAGGTGGCAGATCTTGGAATCACTTCGCTGCTGTGCGTTGGTGACGGTGCAGAGCCGATATATCAAGCTGCGATTGCGGCTGGATTTCCAACTCAGCAGGCGCACTTTTCAAAAGACTGTGACGACGCCATCGCGGTGTTACACGAGGAACTGCGTTCCGGCGATATCGTGCTAATTAAGGCGTCTCGTGGGATTGGACTTGAGCGGGTAGCCGCAGCACTCACAGACCAGGAAGCGCCATGAGACTCGTAGTTATTTCGATGACGATCGCCACGATTGTCACGCTCATTGGCACCCCTCTCCTCATTAAATTACTCGCTCGTCACGGATATTCCCAAGCGATTCGGGTCTCCACTGAAGGCGAGTTGTACCCAGATCACGAAAGTAAACGCGGTACCCCCTCGATGGGTGGAGTCGCGATCATCTTGGGTGTGGTCGTCGGGTATTTCTTAACGCATTTACTGACCTGGCGCCCCGTGACCCCATCGGCGATGCTTGTCTTGTATCTGACACTCGGACTGGGATTAGTCGGGGTCGCAGATGATTACCTCAAGATTTTCAAGCAGCGCAGCACTGGCCTTCGTGCGCGCACCAAGCTGATCGGTCAAGCAGTTATCGCTTTGAGTTTTGCCTGGCTTTCTTTGCAGTTCGTGAATGATGGAGGCGCACCCGCGTCAATGGCGATTTCATTTGTTCGAGATACCGCGATTGTGCTGCCACTAGGGCTGTTTTTGCTGTGGATCTGGTTCCTCGTGACCGCCACAACAAATGGCGTAAACCTCACAGATGGGCTCGATGGGCTTGCCATTGGAGCTTCGATCATGACGTTTTTGGCCTACGTCATCATCACTGTGTGGCAGTACGGGCAAAATTGCGCCTTCACGGACTCGGTAAGTTCCACGTGCTATTCAACAGTTAGTCCGCTTGATTTAGCGATTGTTGCAGCGTCGTTGGCCGGGGCCAGTTTTGGCTTCTTATGGTGGAATACCGCGCCGGCTCGAATCTTCATGGGCGATACCGGATCGCTTGCCCTAGGTGGTGGCATCGCTGGCTTGGCGATTTTAAGTCGCACAGAATTACTTCTACCGTTACTCGCAGGCTTATTCCTGATCACCTCGCTGTCGGTCATTGCGCAAGTGGGATCCTTCAAACTCACAGGGCGACGAATATTCCGGATGGCTCCGCTGCATCATCACTTTGAAATGCTTGGCTGGCCAGAAATCCAAATCGTGGTCCGCTTCTGGGTGATTCATGGCCTGTGTATCGGAGCCGGCATCGTCTTGTTCTATGCAGAATGGGTGCGTTCGTGATCCAAGGTTTCAACCGCGAATCTGACTGGGCGAGTGTGCACGCAACGGTCGCCGGGATTGGCATCGCCGGGTTTGCCGCAGCCGATGCGCTGGCTCAGCTCGGAGCCAGCGTGCGTGTTGTTGATGCCCAAGATGGGCCAAAGCAACGAGAAAAAGCTGAAATTCTCGATGTGATTGGCGTTGAAGTCATCCTCGGACACGATGGCACGTTACCGAAAACCGATGTGCTCATCGTGTCGCCTGGTTTACGACCGTCCGATCCGCTTATTTTGCAGGCTCAACAGGCGGGGATCCCAGTTTGGGGAGAGCTCGAACTAGCTTGGCGCCTACGGGCTAGCGAAGGTGCGGCTCCGTGGCTTGTTATCACTGGAACAAACGGTAAAACCACGACGACGTTGATGCTGGAATCCATGTTGAAAGCAGCGGGCTTGCGAACAGTCGCAGCCGGCAACATTGGCCACTCGTTGATTAGTGTGGTGATGCACGACGACCTTGATGTGATTGCCGTAGAAGTTGGAGCTCCACAACTACCTTTCGTTGAGTCGATGAGCCCGCTTGCTTCAGTATGTTTGAACATCGCGGACGATCACATTGATCACTTCGGATCCTTTGAAAATTATGTAGCTGCAAAAGCAAAGATTTATGAGCGAACCCAAATCGCTGCAGTATTCAACGCAGATGATCCGACAACGATTCGTATGGTTGAAAATGCTGATGTAATCGAAGGTTGTCGTGCTGTTGGATTCACTCTGAGCATTCCTGATGTTTCGATGCTTGGGGTCGTCGAAGAATTTCTTGTTGATCGCGCATTCTTGGATGATCGGCACCGTTTGGCTCAGGAACTTGCGAATAAAGATGATGTGCAACCAAACGCTCCGCATAACATTGCTAATGCACTTGCCGCGGCGGCACTGGCGCGGGCATTCGGTGTTTCAGCAAGCGCAATCAAGCTGGGGCTTGAGCAGTTCGAACCGGCAGGACATCGCATTGCCACGGTGGCCACTATCGATGGCGTGACATATATCGATGATTCAAAGGCCACGAATACTCATGCAGCACTGACCTCGCTTCGGGCTTATTCGTCTGTCGTCTGGATTGCCGGGGGGATGGCTAAGGGGCAAGACTTCAGTGAATTAATAGCTGAAGCTGGCGCCAGGATGCGGGGAGTGGTGCTTCTGGGTGTGGATCGCGGGGTCATTGCGCAAGGGCTTGCGCGACACGCGGCACAGGTGCCGGTCAAAGTCATTGAACGCAACGACACTGAAGCCATGGTCGAGGTTGTCGCTGCTGCGCGGGCATTAGCGCAGCCGGGTGACACCGTTTTACTTGCACCTGGGTGTGCTTCTTGGGACATGTTCCGCGATTACGCCCAACGCGGCGAACTTTTCGCCCAGGCAGTTCAGAATCTTGGCTCGGGGCAGTGATGACGGACACGAAAATACCTAAACGACTCAGGGACAATCGAGTGAAGTTCCTACTCGATCATCCATTGAGTACGTACTACCTCATCGGTGGCGCATCGGTCCTACTCCTGCTCTTGGGACTAGTCATGGTGTTGTCAGCTTCGAGCATCGAGAGTTTTAAAACTTTTGGGTCTTCGTACACGTTGTTTCAGCGTCAGGCGCTCTTTGGAGTGATTGGACTCGTCGGCCTGTATTTTGCTGCTCGCACGTCGATTCAATTTTGGCGCGGAATTTCTAAGTGGCTATTTATCGGCGCCGTCGTGTTACTGATCGCCGTGTTGGTGATCGGTGTATCAGTTGCTGGCCAGCGAAATTGGATTGAACTCTTTGGCCCGTTCCGAGTTCAGCCGTCTGAGTTTGCCAAAATCGCCCTTGTCGTTTGGGGAGCGGATCAGCTCGCTAAGAAAGTTGATTACTACCGCGAGTGGAAAGAATTACTCATCCCAGTCGTTCCGGTAGCTGCGCTCTTCATGGTCTTAGTGTTGATGGAAGGCGACTTTGGTAACACCTTCATGCTGGCAGCGATCATGTGCGGCATGCTCTTTATTGCAGGTGTGCCCGGTCGGTTCTTTGCTGGCTTCGCCGCCTTCTCGATCGTTGGCGTGTGGGCGCTGACTCTTGCTGCTCCATATCGCATGGAACGCATCACGTCGTGGCTCAATCCCAATAGTGACCCACTTGGCATCGGCTGGCAGCTCACTCAAGGTCACTACGCGCTGGGCACGGGTGGAATGCTCGGCGTTGGTTTGGGTGCAAGCCGCGAAAAATGGGGTGCGCTTCCCGAGGCCCACACTGACTTCATCTTTTCGGTGATTGGTGAAGAGTTGGGCCTGATTGGCACGCTATCGGTGCTCTTACTGTTTGCCGTGCTGGCTTTTGCTATTTTTAGACTTACCCGTACGTCACCAGATCCCTTCGTACGTATTGCGTCAGCTGGAGTGGGCTGTTGGATCGTGGTTCAAGCGATCGTCAATATTGGTGCGGTTCTGGGGCTGATGCCCATCACTGGGGTGCCACTGCCGTTTGTTTCCTATGGCGGTTCGTCACTCATTCCAACTCTGGCAGCAGTTGGCATGTTGCTGTGTTTTGCTCGAAATGAGCCGGGCGCTCGACAATCCTTGAGGCGTAGGCAGACTGCGCGCTCGTTGGCTAGGCGATGACCAGACCGACTCACGTCGTGCTCGCCGCTGGTGGAACAGCCGGACATATTGAACCGGCCTTGAATCTCGCTGACGCACTCATGGTTCTTGAACCAGATATCCAAATAACGGTTATTGGTGGCGAACATGGTTTGGAGTCAACCCTTGTTCCAGCGCGGGGCTATCAGTTGCGTTCGGTGGCTGCTGTAGCGATGCCTCGGAAGTTGTCTCGTGATTTATTAACGGTCGGGCCAAGAGTTCGACGAGCAACCAAACAAAGTAAGCAGATATTACGCGAGGTAGATGCGGATGTAGTGGTGGGTTTCGGGGGGTACGCAGCCTTGCCGGCCTATTTGGCGACCCGCAAATCCACCTGCGGCTTGGTTATTCATGAAGCAAATGCGAAGCCAGGTTTGGCGAACAAACTTGCAGCACGTTTTGCAGATCAAGTTTTCGTAAGCGTTCCTGGAAGCCTTCCTGGCACCACGTTGGGATTACCGCTTCGAGCTTCGATTGCAGACCTCAATCGGGAAGCGCTGCGGGTGCAAGCCCGTGAGTTCTTTGGCTTGAGGCTCGATGCTCCAGTGTTATTGGTGTTTGGTGGGTCTCAGGGCGCGCAACATATCAACGCGGTTATTGCTCAAAGTTTACCTGCACTGCTTGACCAAGGTATTCAAGTTTTACATGGATATGGCCCCAAGAATGAAGCTCCATCTCCGAGGCAGGGCTATGTCGCAGTTTCATATTTTGATCGCATGGAGTTGGCCTACGCCGCTGCAGACCTGGGACTCACCAGGGCCGGTGCAATGACAGTTGCCGAAGTAAGCGCCGTTGGGCTACCCACGATTTTTGTTCCGCTGCCAATCGGCAATGGCGAACAAAAACTCAACGCAATCAACATCGTTAATGCAGGTGGAGCAGTTGTGATTGATAACGCTGCGCTCAACGCGGAGTGGCTCACGCAGACTGTGGGATCGCTCGTGAAAGATGGGGTCAGGCTCAATGCCATGAGTCAGGCCGCGGCGCGAGCGGGCGTTAAAGACTCAGGGCTACGGCTCGCCAAGGAAGTGCTTCTCGTCGCGCACCGCCATCGCTCTATGAAATTACTCGATGAAGGGGACTACTCGTGAGGGACCTCGGGCATGTCTTCATCGTGGGTATCGGTGGGGCTGGGATGTCTGGGATCGCACGCATTCTCGTAGCCCAAGGAGCCCAAGTTTCGGGCAGCGATGCCAAGGAGTCACGACGAATTGAAGCCCTACGGGCGCTGGGAGTTGTCGTGCATATCGGCCACTCAGGCGACTGGCTTGATGGGATCGACACGTTGGTTATTTCAACTGCAATTCCGGAAACTAACCCTGAGCGGGTTGCAGCTGCCGAGCGCGGCATCCAAGAACTCAGTCGTGCAGACGCTCTGGTTGCTGTCATGACTGGTAGTCGCGGGGTCGCAGTTTCGGGAACGCACGGGAAAACCACGACCACATCGATGCTCACCGTTGCACTACAAAATTGCGGGGCAGATCCTTCTTTTGCAATAGGTAGCGAGCTAAATGAAACCGGCGCCAACGCACACCTTGGTAGCGGCGATATTTTTGTTGTTGAGGCAGACGAGAGTGACGGCGCATTTTTACATCTAGATGCGGTCGCGGCGATCGTCACCAATGTGGAAGCAGACCACCTCAATCATTGGGGAAGTCTTGAAGCAATTGAAAAAGGCTTCCTGGAATTCGCGAAAAATGTGCAACGCCATCAAGGATTTGTGACCATTTGTGTTGATGATCCAGGTGGGCGAAAGCTGGCCCAAGATGCGAGAGCGATTGGTGTGGATGTTCGAAGCTATGGAACAGCCGAAGATGCCGATTATCGACTTATCGAGCCGAAGTTAATCGGGCGAGGCTGGGAGTATTTGGTTGCTCACGGAAAAGACACTCTTGGTCCGGTGACCTTGCAGGTTCCAGGTGAGCACAATGCACTGAATTCCCTAGCGGCGCTGGTGACCGGCTTGGGCCTGGGCTTTACGGATCTTGATCTCATTGCTGGGTTAGCTGAGTTCAC